>CAZJFB010000073.1:0-18517 GCA_964545145.1 uncultured Chloracidobacterium sp.
CCTCCCGTAAAAGTTACGGTTTCCTGGAATACCCCAGAGTTACCTAGCTGCAATTCGACGTTACCGAGCAACACCTGATCATGGTAGATACCATACCCGGTGCGAAGGACTGTCCGTCCTTTCCCAGTCAAATCCCAAGCGAGACCAACGCGAGGACCAAAGTTGTTTTTCGGAGTTTCATAAACATACTTTCCGAAGGGTGATGGGGTCGTTGTGCACTGGGGCAAGGTAGAAGCCTGTTGAATATTGGTAATGATACCATTGCACATGTTTCCAGAGCCGCTTACCCGAGTTGTTGTGGTTCCGTTGAATGACAAGGTTGGAGCCTTAGTTGGATCATACAACTCAGGAACAAAATTATTTAGCAAGCCATTTTTGTCCCACGGCGGTCCAAAATAAGAATAACGGACACCCGCGTAAACCGTCATTGTGCTCGACATCCGAAATTCGTCCTGAACATACCACTCAACATTTCTCTGTCGGAAATCTGCGGTGGTGTTGTATTTATTCTGCGTGAAGATAACATTCCGTCCCATGAGGAAGTTCGCGAACTGCTGTTCAGTAGTCTGTAATCCAGCCGGACACGCAATGGCAGCGTTCGCGGTATTTACACAAACAGTACCTCGTACAAATCCCGTAGGCTCGGGAGCTACAGTATTCGCAAACGAAGAATATGTTCCGGCAACACTCCCGCCAAGCTGATCCTCATTCTTGCGATAAAATGATAGGTTCCCGCCGAACTTGAACGTGTGCTTCCCGTTTGCTATCCAGGTAACACTGCCCGCAAAGTCATTCTTCACCGAAAAATTGTTCCAGTCGCCAAATCCTTGAATGTTACTCAGTGTAGTAAAGCCGGTATGAAGTGGAACGCGCGAATCGTTTCGAGGATATGGCGTGTTAATCGCCATCGGCGAGTTCTTAGCGGCAAACAGCCCTTCAGCAGTGGCAAAGATGCCACCGTACGCACGATTGTACCTTCCTTCTACAATTAGGTTTGGGCTAACGACGTAAGTCGTTTGAAATGTATGCGTCCTCCCCGGAGCATCAGTTGCTTCTGGACAAAGCCCGGGTACCGAACAACCTGAACTATTAATTCCATTCGGTGAAAGGAATGGCACCTTGTCTCGCTGATATCGATAGTACGCGGACCAATCCTTAGTTAAGCTTGTGTCAATCTTAAGGACTTCCTGTTGAAAATCGTAGGTATATTTATCCGGATAAGCGCTTAGAGCCGTGCCACCAGAATCCGGCAAAGGCATCTTCGAGTAAATGTTCTGAAGATATGAGACCGATACCGGATCAAATGATGCAACCGAGGCAAGAGGCGTGCCCGCAGGCAAAATAAGGCTGCAGTTTCGAACCCCTCCAGACGTTTGAGTCGCACTGACACAGATCGGATTCGAAAAGATACCTTGTCTCATTCCTGCCGTAGGCACATTGCTTGGACCGACTGCTACGTAACGACGATCGTTTCTCCGCTCTTCAGAAAAGAAGAAATAGGTTCTCGGCACCTTCGCAAATACGGAGTCACTTGGATCATGCTCGCCAAGATTTAGGAACCAAATGGGGCCACCAACTGTGAATCCATAATTGTTGTATCGAAACGGAGCCTTCTTTGCCTTTCCGTCTGAATCAACACCAAATCGCTTATCACGATTGATCAAATAACTATTTGCGTTGAACACATCATTACGGACAAACTCAAAAAACGTGCCGTGAAATTTGTCCGTGCCACTCCGAGTAACAACATTGATCTGTCCACCGCCGCTGCGTCCAGACTCAGCAGGATATAGAGAGCGGAGCACCTTAAATTCACCAATTGAATCTAGACTAGGGCTAGCCTGAATTGTAATATTAGCCCCGCGGTCAGTAATGTCCGCCCCGTCGACCGTGTAGGTATTTTGACTCTGGCGGGCTCCGTTTATCGAAATCGACATGATGTTAGGAGACCCGTCTGGGCTAAAGTTACCAACAGGTACAAGATCTGCGAGGTTATCCGTGACACCCGGAGCCAGAGTGATCAATTGCACCCAGTTACGATTATTCACCGACAATTCCGTGGCCTGGTCGCCCGTGATAGTTGTGGAACTCTGAGGGATGCTTGCCTCCACGGCGAGAGCCCCGGCCTCGACTGTCACGACCTCCGAAATATTACCGGCCTCGAGAACGACATCAACCACGCGTCTCTGCCCGATCTCTACCTTGATATCGGTCTGAACCGTTTTTTTGAAATTCGGGGCCTCAACTGAAATAGCGTAAACATTTACAAGAATATTCGGTATTGAAAATGCCCCCTCACCATTCGTTGTAACTTTCCTGATCTGACGATTACCCTGACTCGGTATTATCGCTGTAACCGTCGCCCCCGCGATTGCCGCCCCATTTACGTCCTTTACCGATCCAACAATCGATCCCGTTATGTCTTGGGCATTGATCACGGACGCGGAAAAAACGCAAAGAACAAACAAACTAACAAGCGAAAAAATCCCTTTACTGGCCCTAATTTGATTCATTTTTCAGACTCCCTCTAAGAGTATTTCGGAACTAGCTCCCATAAGTACCATTTACAACAATGGAAATTTATTCAAATTTTCGTTATCGCAACAGATACGCCAATTTGCACAAAATCAGCGAAATCCTTGAAATCAAACAGGTTGTTGCGAAACGGAAAAAACTGAAACGTTTATAACCCTAAACTATTCATTTGTAAAGCAAATATGATGCCCGACGATTTGCAAATTGATCTAATTTTGGTCTGACCAATTTTTCGATATTCACAACTGTCTCACCACGTTTAAGGGTCTCAAGCACTTCCTGGTTTACGAGCAGCCTAAGGTACTTGTCCACTTGCCATTCATTCGGATACAGCTTTCTCAGTGCCGTCGCGATCTCGAACCCCATCTCGGTCGAATTTAATGCCCGGCGGTCGGTGATAATGATGTTGATCCCGCCGCATTGTTCGTCCTTGAAAACCGAAGCGTTCGGCTTGAATTTGATCGGAACAAAGCGCACGCCGGGAATGCCGCGGGCGTTCAGATCGCCAGCTAGTTTTTGTCCGTCCAGCCAAGGAGCACCGACAACTTCGAAAGGGGTGTCGGTACCGCGGCCGACACTCAGATTTGTGGTTTCGAGCAAGCCGATGCCGGGATACAGCGTCGCTTGAGTGAGCGAACGCATATTTGGGCTCGGATTAACCCACGTTTGTCCGGTCTCGTCGAACCACATCGAGCGTGACCAGCCTTCCATCTTTATCACGCGAAGGTCCGCACCGATCTTTCGCTCGGCGTTCATCATCATGCCGAGTTCGCCGATCGTCAGGCCATAGCGAACCGGCGTCGTATGCGCGGCAATGAACGACAACTTGTCCTCATCTGCAAGCGGCCCTTCGACGGCATTGCCGTTGATCGGGTTTGGACGGTCCAGCACGAAGACCGGTTTGCCCGCCTTTGCGGCTTCTTCCATCACATTCTTGAGCGTCGCTGTGTAAGTGTAAAATCTCGCTCCAATATCCTGAATGTCATAAACAAAGGCATCGATCTGGGCTGTTTGTTCCGGCCTTGGACGTCGGGTTTCTCCGTACAGAGAATATATCGGCAGGCCGGTTTTTTCGTCCTTACTGTCGTCGATCTTCGATATGTCGAGTCCACCGCGAATGCCGTGCTCCGGTGCAAATATCGCGACGAGATTCACATTCGGAGCTTCTTTCAGAATATCTATCGTCTGCTTTCCCCCGAGATTGCGACCGGTATGGTTTGTGACAAGGCCGATCCTCAGGCCAGCAAGCTGTTTGAATTTGTCGCGCTCAAGGATGTCGATGCCATTGAAGACCGCTTCGGATCGCAGGCCGACAGCTTGCGGGTTTTGTAGCGGCACCACAGGTGACACTGTCTGCGGTCCGGCGACCCGATTCGCAGCAGCGACGGTTTCGCGAAACCGTGGCAACTGAGCCGCGACCGCAGCATTATATTCCGCTTCAGCTTGCTCGTACTTGTCTCTCGGCGTGTCTTCTATCGCCGATGCCACAACGGTCGCTACTTTTGCACGCAGGGGCCCAACGTCGCCTTTGCCGTCCGGGTGAACGCGGTTAGAGAGAAAAACATAGAAAGTCTGTGAAACCCGATCGATCCAAATGCCCGTACCTGTAAAACCAGTGTGTCCGAACGATCCCAAGGGAAATAATTCACCTCGATTCGCTGAGAACGAAGTGTTCATATCCCACCCAAGCCCGCGCGCATCGCCAAATTCGGAGACCACATAGGGCGCCGTCATCTTCGCGACCGTCTGGGCCGACAGCACGCGTTTCCCATCAAGTACGCCGCCGTTCAAAAGCATTTGGCAGTAGCGTGCGAGATCGTCAGCGGTCGAAAAAAGTCCGGCGTGGCCGGCAACGCCACCCATTCGGAAAGAGGTTGGATCATGGACCTGCCCCCTTAGAATCTGTTCGCCGGACCTCGCGTCGCCTTCGAATTTCGACCCGAGGTAGCTGTTTTGGCCTTTGATATTTTCGGTCGGTGCGATGCGGGTTAAGAATCTAGCGGCTTGGGCTCCCGGTGTATCAGATACTGGTTCTCCAATTCGTCGGAACGAAGTTTCACCGGCTCGGATCTTATCGAAATCGTTCAACACAGCGTACTGATCAACCGGCATCTTAGCGACTCTTTCTAAAATCTCTGCGAGCACAATAAACCCGATATCCGAATAAACAAACCTCGTCCCAGGCGGCGTGCGCAGTTTCTCTTTCTTCAACGCGGCGAGCATGCCTTCGCGGCCGGTCCACTTTTCGCCGAGGTCGAAATCGGGACGGTAGCCGGAGGTGTGGGTGAGGAGCTGCTGGATGGTGACGCGTTTGGCCTGCGGGTCGTCGATGTCGGTGATGTACATTCCGACGGTATCGCTCAGCCTCAGTTTGCCCTGCTCGACGAGGATCATGATCGACGTCGCGGTCGCGATCGGCTTGGTTAAGCTCGCGACGTCAAAGATCGTATCGACCGTCATCTTCTCGACCGTCGGCACGAGCGAACGGTTGCCGTACGCCTTGCGAAAAACGATCTTGCCCTTATGCCCGACGATAACGACCGCCCCGGGCAGCTTTTTCGCGGCAATATCAGCCTCGACCAGAGCATCGATCTGGTTGAGCTTTGCCGCATTCATTCCCGCCGTATGTGGTACGGCAACGGGCAATCCCTGGCCCTTGGCAGATGCAACAGTAAAAAGCAAAAAGGCAAAAATCAGCGATGTTTTCACCCTTGTGTATGAATGTCCTTCTGAAGCCAATTTCAACATCTTATTTTGACTTTTCACTTTTGCCTTTCTATTTGCGTGCCTTTAGTTCCTTATCCCGCATAGCAAACGTTTCCTTGCACAACGTAACGAACTCTTTCGCTATCGGCGAGAAATAGCCGCCACGGAGACGGGCAAGGCCGACTTCCCAATTGATCTCAGCTCCCTCGATCATCCACGAGATGAGTTTTCCCTCGCGGATCTCTTCGGCGATGGTCTTCGCCCCTGCGATGCCGACCCCGAGGTTGTTCTCGACCATCTGGTTGATCGCTTCCTGACGCGAAAGTTCCATCGTAATATTCGGCCTGACGTTCGCAGCGTTAAAGAAATCGTCGATCATCCGTCGCGTGTTTCCGCCCCGGACGCTGAGTATCAGTTTCTCGCCCGCAAGTGCGGCAGCACTGACATATCGTTCATTCGCCATCGGATGTGACGGGTGAGCGATCGCTACGATCTCGTCGCTAAAGAGAAGGTCGGTCGTGATCGATGAATTCTCGACCGGCAGCGAAACAAAGGCAATGTCTATCTCGCCGTGCATGATCTTGTCTACGAGGGCCTGGCTTGTTCCCGCACTAACGCTCAGGTCTGAGTTTGGATATTTCTCTCGGATACTTTGCAATATCCCTGGCAGCTGTGAGGCAGCAAACTCCGCCGACGCGGAGCCTATACGCAGTCGCCCATGCTCGGCGCCGCCCAGTTCGGCGATCTCTGCGAGGGCACTGTCGTGCTCGCGAAGTATCTTACGAGCCCGGTCGAGCAGGTACTCGCCCGCCTCGGTCAGGATCACACGGCGCGGCGTGCGCGTAAACAACTGCAATCCGACCTCTTCTTCGAGCTGCCTGATCTGCATCGAGATCGCCGCCTGCGTTACATTGACTCGACGCGCACCGGCCGTGAACGTCTTTGCCTCCGCTATAGCCAAAAAGGCTTTGAGTTGTCGTATTTCCATTGGTAGAACCAGCCTTCGTTTGCGATTAGATTGGCTTATTGACTACATAAAATCCTTTAAGATTGATTATATGTCAAGTTTCGCGAACAATATACCTGCATTTTTTTCTGATCCGCGCCTAGAACAATGCCTCGACCGAATGAGAAAAGTGAAAGGAAAGGCGAGCTTTACCAGCTTTTTTTAGGCGTGGACGGCGGGGGCACCAAGACCAACATCGCGATAATGAACGCCGATAGAAAGGTCATCGCCGAGGGAACCGGCGGCCCATCAAATCCACTTCGGGTCGGTGTCGAGACTGCGGTTTCAAACATTGCAAAGGCCATCGACTCCGCGTGTGATACCAGCGGTGCTTCACGCGGCGACATCGTCGCGGCAACCCTCGGGCTTGCAGGCGTCCGCCGCCAGGACATTCGTGAGCGTGTGCGAGAGAGCTTTTCTTCCAGGTTTCGCGTGCGAAGGACCTACGTCACTACCGATGCCGACATCGCCCTTTACGGTACTACGCTGGGCAAAGCCGGCCTTGTGGTGATCGCAGGCACCGGGTCGGTCTGCATCGGGATAAATGATGCAGGTGAAAAGTTTATAGCCGGCGGCTGGGGGCCGCTGGCCGGAGACGAGGGCGGCGGACGCGGCATTGCCGGTGACGCTCTGCACGCCGTCGCCAAGGCCTCGGACGGTCGGGGCCCATCGACAAAACTCAGCGAGCGGGCTGCCGAATATTTCCGCGCCTCAAATGTCGAGAACCTGATAGTGGCGATCTACGCCCCGCAAATGGACAATAGCCGTATCGCAGGTTTTGCTCGCTCGGTGGTCGAGACCGCCCAGGACGGCGATAAGATAGCCGTTGGCATTCTTGCTGACGCGGGTCACGAACTCGGCACTGCGGCTGCGGCCGTGCTCGTAAAACTCGGCCTGACAGACCGCGAAATTCCGATCGGCTGTGTCGGTAGTGTTTTCAAGGCAGGGAAGCTGCTTACCGGGCCGATGAACGAGGTCATTCGCCGTGTGTCCGCCAAGGCTTATCTAACTGACCCGCAAATGCCTCCTGCCCATGCCGCGGCACTTATGGCATTGTTAAACGGTAATAACGGCAACAAAAAATGATGTCCCTTCCGGTAACTGAGCAGGAAAATCCCTTGACCGCCGAGATCGACCGTGTATCGACGCTTGAGGCTGTTCGCCTGATAAATGGCGAAGACAATAAGGTTGCCGAGGCAGTTGAGATGATATTGCCACAGATCGCCGATACGATCGACCGAGTGTCCGAGCGGCTCGCTAACGGCGGGCGGCTATTCTACATAGGCACAGGCACTAGCGGGCGGCTCGGTGTATTGGACGCGAGTGAGATACCGCCAACCTTCGGAGTTTCGTACGAACTGATCCAGGGTGTCATCGCGGGCGGCTACGATGCACTTTACAAGGCGACCGAATCAAGTGAAGACGATCGTCAGGCCGGTGCAAACGACCTTATGGACCGCGGCCTGAATTCCGCCGACGCGGTCATTGGCATCGCGGCCTCGGGCCGGACTCCCTACACGATCGGAGCACTCGATCATGCCCGCGGGATCGGATGCTTTACCGCCTGCGTCACTTGTGTTCCTGATTCTGCGATCACAGAAGCCGCCGAGATCGCTATCGTCCCGGTCGTCGGCCCAGAACCTATCACCGGATCGACGCGAATGAAATCCGGCACTGCCCAAAAAATGGTTCTTAACATGATCTCGACAGTCACGATGATCCGTCTCGGCTACGTCAAGGGAAATCGAATGACCAACGTCAAGCCGTCGAATATCAAACTTAGGGAACGCAGCCTACGCATTCTGATCGCGGAGACCGGCCTGGATGAGGTTGCGGCATCGACGCTGTTTGCTGACGCCGGAGAGGACCTTCGTATCGCTCTCGTTATGAATGCGATGAAGGTCGATCGGGAGACGGCGAGGGACGCTCTCGCCAGACTTGGCTTTGTTGTCGAAAAGGCCATCGACAGTCTGAGGTGACCGCCGATCATGGGATCTGCCGCAAACTGCTCACTCTTTTTCGTCAATCGGGATGGTCTATTTCCTGAGGGGACGCTGCTCGAACTCGAAAACCAATTGATCACGGAAGCGAGCCTCGATCCGACGTCGAACCAGCCCTTCAACACGGTCCCTGAGGATCAGTTCAAGGTATTTGGCTATCGACTGCCGGATAGAGGCGACGGCATTCCGGGCTTCATGGAAAAGGACACTGTTATTCCCTGCCCGCCTTTTTCAGAGAATGTTCCTCCCGGCCGATGTCCCGTTAGAGTCACGTATCAACGGGTTCTGAGTGACACCGACCCGTCATTTGAGGATAGCCCGAACAATATTGGCATCTTTGGGATCAGCGTAGATGAAAACCTGCATTGGCAAAGGCTCAAGATTCCGCTGTCCAACAATTTTCCTGAGATCGAACGGGTGACCCTGACAAACACTCTGAAACACTATGTTGTTGACGAATACGAATCACCTTCGCTGGAGCAGATAGACGGTGGTCGCGCGTTTTGCCTGCATGTCGGTCACGTAGGGCCCGGATTCTACGAAATGAATATGCGGTTCGGTCGGGGAAGGTTTCTGAGGGCACGATTCATCAAGTACTTTCCACCTGAATTCAATGAGCGGTACACTTCTGTAATTTCTGCGAGCCAGCCTGCAACTTTTCCTCGCCCATCGGAGTCGATGCCGGTGAATCTGTATCATTCTCATACAGATGACTTCTACTTCTCTGCCGAGGTGATGAACCACGCGCTCGACCTCGCTACCGAATGGGGCGAGAATTTCCGCAAGCCCATACACGAGAGAATGAAGCTGCGCTATCCCGATCTGTCGGATACCGAGATCGATCGCCTCAAAGCGATCGCAGACGAAGCCGAGTCATATATTTGCAGGCTCGCCGAGCTCGAGGTCGCCGGTGAGATCAGCGAATACGACATCATTCCAATGGCTAGGAAAAAGTTTCCGTGGGTCAGCCAGCACCAGCTAAACCGCATCAAAAATATCGGAATGTACTGGGCACGAAAATGACACGATTTGACCCGAACGCGAATTCACGATAAAAACTTCTTATCCTTTCCCGCGTAAACTCTCGTTGGAACTTATTGATCGATGCAAACACTCGACCTGATTATAATCTTTGGCTACCTGATCGGCATTACGGCGTTCGGGATCTTGTTTTCGGGCAAACAAGAAACAACAGAAGATTATTTTGTCGGCGACCGAAGCGTACCGTGGTGGGCGATCGCTATGTCGATCGTCGCGACGGAGACCAGTACCATAACCTTTGTATCGGTTCCGGGTATTGCGTTCGCGAAGGGTGGCAATTTTCAGTTCCTGCAGCTTGTTTTCGGTTATATGCTCGGCCGGATAGTGATCTCGCTGATATTTATCCCGATGTACTTCAAGGGCGAGCTGCAGACTGTATATCAGTTGCTCGGCGAGCGATTCGGTTCGCGGGTCAAGATGCTCGCGTCGGCCCTCTTCGTCGTGATGCGAAACGTCGCTGACGGAGTGCGACTTCTGCTCACTGCCATCGTCCTTGCCGCGGTCTACACGTCCTTCAATCCGGGTAGCGACGCGACCACGATCATTATCGGATCGATCGTTCTCCTTGGACTCGTGATGATCGTCTTCACGTTTTACGGCGGCATGGAGGCCGTAATTTGGGTCGAGGTCGTCCAACTTGTTATATACATTGGCGGAGCGATCGCGGCGGCAGTGGTGCTGATACAGCATATCGATGGCGGTTTTGCCGGCGCGGTCTCGCTCGGTGAACAATTCAATAAGTTCAGTCTGTTCGACTTCGGATGGGACATGACGAAGACCTACACTTTTTGGGCTGGCCTTTTTGGCGGGTGCTTCCTGACCATGTCCACGCACGGCACTGACCAATATCTCGTTCAGCGCTACCTTTGCACAAGTAAACCGTCGGCGGCCGCTACAGCACTTCTTTCGTCCGGAGCGGTGGTGCTGGGACAGTTCATCGGGTTTCTGTTTATCGGCGTGTTACTCTTCGCGTTTTATGCACCGTTCAACTCGGCTGATTACGCTCAGGCCGGGATCGCGGGTTCAAATATCAGCGCGAACTTCCCGTTTTTCAAAGGCGATCAGGTTTTCCCCGATTTCATTACGAAACATATGCCGCCCGGGCTTTCCGGTCTGGTGGTTGCCGCCATCTTTGCCGCCGCCCTATCTTCCTCTCTCAACTCGATAGCCGCAACGGCGATCAACGATCTTTACAAACCGTTCAGGCCGAGTATTACCGATAAGCAGCTCGTTCGATACGCCGGGATCCTGACAGTGATCGTCGGTGTTGTCCAGATCGTGGTCGCTATCGCATTCATGAGATCCGGCGAATCCGCCCTCGGCCTCGCTCTTTCCGTGGCATCTCTGATCAACGGACCCGTGCTAGGCGTCTTTTTGGTGGGCACGTTCATGAAGAAAGCGAAAGAGCGGCACGCTCTGGCGGGAATGCTTGTTAGCATTGCCGTTATGCTTTACGTTCTGCTTGGGACCAAGATAGCCTGGACCTGGTACGCCCTGATCGGCAGCTTGATCACCCTTACTGTTGCATTCATTACGTCATTGATAATTCCGACAAAAGAAGATGAAGTTTCTGTCTAGTATCCTGCTCACATTTGCATTTCTTTTTACCTCGATACCGTTCGTCAGGGCTCAGTCGGCGACCACTCCCGGCTTCTGGCCGGGCAAAAAGTCGTTCGAATTCGCGACCAAACAACTCAAGAAGATGACGGTGGAAGAGAAGGTCGGCCAACTCGTCCACATCGGCATCAACGCAAAATTCGCCAATCAGGAAAGCCCATTCTTCAAAGATATCCAGCGGCACGTAGTCGAGAACAAGGTCGGCGGCATCATATATTTTGGCGCGCCACTTTACGAGACGACCATCATCGCGAACCGTATGCAACAGTTCGCCAAGATACCGTTGTTGATGTCCCTGGACGCTGAAACCGGCATAGGAATGCGGTTTGAGGACGCGACCAATTTCCCATGGGCAATGGCTGTGACAGCAACGGGTGATCCGGAATTCGCACGCCGAATGGGGATCATCACAGGCCGAGAGGCCAAAGCTATCGGGATCCGTCACGTCTATGCGCCTGTCCTCGACGTCAATAACAACGCCGGCAATCCGGTTATCAACGTCCGCAGCTTCGGCGAAGATCCGCAGGATGTTGCGACATTCGGAACCGCGTTTGCGCAGGGGATTCAGAGCCAGCAGGTCATCGCGACCGCAAAGCACTTCCCCGGGCACGGAGATACGAATATCGACTCGCACCGCGGTCTGCCGATCATCGACCTGCCCAAGTCACGCCTCGACGCCCTCGAACTTGTGCCTTTTAAGAAAGCCGTGGATGCGGGGATCGGATCCGTAATGATCGCGCATATAGCACTACCGCAGATCGACGACGAAGAGATCAAGCCGCTCAAAAATTTTACGGTAACCGAGGCTGAGACTGGAGCCGAGCTTGTCAATCAAAAGGCCACCATCCCAGCGACACTCTCGTCAAGGGTGCAGACGGGCATTCTCCGAAACGAGATGGGCTTTAAGGGCTTGATCGTCTCCGATGCGATGGGAATGAGCGGACTAACGATCTACTTCACGCAGGAGGAAGCGGGCGTTCGTGCATTTCTGGCCGGCACTGACATTCTCGAAAAGCCCGCTGATACCGACGCCATGCTCCGCGGGTTGATCGCCGCCGTTAAGAGCGGCCGTATTCCGATACAGCGTTTAGACGAGGCGGTAGGCCGTCAGTTGGCCTGGAAGCATGCACTTGGACTTTTCAAAGAACGTATCACACCGATCGACCAGATCGACCGCATCGTATCAGGGAACGAAACGACGATCTTGACAGATGAGATCGCGACCAAAGCGATCACCTTAGTTAGGAATGATGAAGGAATGATTCCCTTGAAACCGAACGGACGCGTCGCGGTGCTGGGTATTTCAAATGGCTTTGACGGCCCGTTGACGATGTCTAGCCTGGCAAACAGCCTCCGCACAGGGGGCCTGCGTTTCAATCAATCTTACCTCCAGGAAAACTCCACCGTCGAGCAGGCGTTGGCCGCTAGGCAAACGGTGATGTCGGCCGACACTGTGATCGTCGGGCTATTCGGACGCGTGCGCTCGGGAGCGAAGAACAGTGTCGGCATACCGGAAAATGGAGCCCTGATATTGCGTGACGCGCTGGCTGCGGGGAAAAAAGTTATCGGCATCAGCTTTGGCAATCCATACATTCTCCTCGGATTTCCTGAGATGAAGACATATATCGTCGCATACGGCGATATGCCGAGCCTGCAGCGAGCCGCCGCCCGTTCGATACTCGGCACTCAGGACATTACGGGCAAGCTTCCGATCTCGCTCCCGGGACTGCATCCGCATGGAACGGGCATCCAATTGCAGAAACGCCAGTAAAACCGCAGAGACGCCAAGGCACCGAACGAAAGATAGCTCGATCGATCCTCCGAGTTTCTGCGTCTCTGCGGTTAGCATTTTCTTATGACTCAACATTGGGAGATAGAGAATTTTCTAGAATCAATTGACGGCAGGCTGCACATCGACGGCGTCGATACAGTCGAGCTTTCGCGGAAATACGGCACGCCCCTGTTCGTCTTTAGCGAGGCCCGTATCAAGCACAACATCGCGCGTATTCAAAGAATTAAGGACGTCATCGGCTGTCCGCTCAAGCTTTGCTATGCAGCTAAAGCAATGTCAACAATGGGCATCTTGCGAGCCGTCAAGGACGCGGGCTGTGACGTCGAGGTCAATTCGGGCGGCGAGCTCTGGAAGGCCCTAAAGGCGGGATTCACCGGCGAGCAGATCAATTTCAACGGAAACAGCAAGGAGGCCTGGGAACTCGAACTCGCCATTGCAAACGATATTTACGCTATTCAGGTCGATTCGCTTTACGAGCTTTCGCTCATTGAAGAAACCGCTAAACGCCTGAACAAACGAGCCAACGTTAGCCTCCGGCTCGTTCCTGAGATCAAAAGTGACACGCACTCAGGACTGCAAACCGCTTTGCTTACATCGAAGTTCGGCATGATGCCGGATGAGGCTTTTGGAGCATTTCGGAGTTATAAGGCTTCGGAGCACTTGAACCTGAACGGCATCCACTTGCATGTCGGCTCCCAGAATCCGGACCCGGTCGTTTATACACAGGCCCTCGAAGCTCTCTATTACGGCCTCAAACGGATCTACGATGAAACGGGAACAATCCTTAGACATCTGAATCTGGGTGGCGGATTCCCCGTCGATTACTTGCGCGGTTTGGATGGAGTTAATATTTCTGACGAACGGCGTCAGATGTTCGAGGCTGGATTCGAACCTGCCGACGCCATCGAGCCCGCTTGGCATGCGATCAGAGAGAGCATCGGCGCAGACGGCACGTCCCATTTATTCGAGGACCTGACCATCCTGCTTGAACCCGGACGGAGCATCACCGCGGATGCCGCAGTGTGTCTGACCACGATCCGAAACCACAAGACGCGTCCGGTCAGGGAAACGAATGAGAACAGGCCGCTGAGTACCGACCACTGGCTTCTCACAGACGCCGGTTTCAACATCCTGCTCTCGATGGAAACCTATAAATGGTACTACCATCTGATCTCCGCCGGGCGAGCGGACGAACCGCATGGCTTTCCGTATAAAGTCGCGGGCCCGCTGTGCGATGGCGGTGATGTTTATTTTGATATCGAGGGCGAGGGCCGTTTGCCCGATCATCGGATGCTGCCAAAGGATGTTCATCCCGGCGAAGTTCTGGCGATGCTCAATTGCGGGGCCTATTCTCTCGCTCAGGCGTCGCAGTACAACGGCAGGTTCCTGCCGCCGGTCGTACTTGTACGCGAGAATGGCGAGGCTGCATTGATCCGCCGGCGGGATACCTTCGACGATCTCATCGCGAGTGACATCGTTTGATCACCAATCAACCTTTCCTACGAATCTTGTTAAGAATTCCCTTTCACTGTCGGTGAGTTCGAGTTGAGCCGCCGCATACACATCGGCGATGCCGGCAAGCGAAACGGCCTGGCTGCTCTCATCGCGGATCTCCTGGATCACGCCGAGATTCTCGGCGACAGCATCACGAACCTTGTCCGTCTGCCCAAACGCCGCGAATCGGCTCGCGATCTCATTCAAAACCGCCGAACGTACCGATAGCTGCGGTACCGTCTCGGCCATTGTCGCAGCTTCTTCAAGCAGAGCTATCGCTGCGTCGTTCTCATCCAGCCGTTTCTTTACATCCGACATCGCGACCAATGCAAAGATCCGGTTTGCGTCCTCGGGGATCGAGTTCAGGGCTTCGCGTGCAAGGCCGTCTGCGCCGCGCGATGCAAATACCTGTGCGATCTGCGAGAGTGCACTGTCCTGTTCAGACGGATCCTGATTCTCCTGAGCTACCTCGACCGCCCGCTCAAAATTGCCGAACACGGCAAACTGCACCGCGATAGATGTGAATACAGCGTTCCTCGCCTTGCTGTCGCGCGTCTCAAAGTCGCGCTGCGAGCGAATTATCTCATAGGCCTCGGCCAGGTGATCGGCCGCTTCGTCTTTGAGTTCTTTTCGCCACGCATCGCGGGCCATGCCAAGCATCGCCGACGCCATTTGCGTCTTGTCCATCACAAGATCCAGGGTTCGATCGCAAAGCTCTTCGCTGCCCGAATATAGGAATCCGAGAGCACAATTCACCAAAAAGAAATCTCGGTGAATATTCTCAAGCAACTCCGCACCGTCTCGTGCCTTGGCGAATGTCTCGATCGCCTTGTCCTTTCGATTTGCGTCGTTAAAGAGATTTCCGATGTCGCAAAGAGCTCGCAGACGTTCTTCGTCGTGTTCGATAGCGTCAGCGGCCTCCACTGCAGCGTCCAGATTTGCTACGGCAAGTTCTATATTCCCGTTATTTATGTGCGAGGCAGCGATATGCTGCAGCCCCCCTGAACGTGCTGCGGGAAACTCGATTCGCTCGAGAAACTCTCGCGCCTCGACCTCGCCGCCATTCGCAGCAAGGTGAATTGCCACGCCCGCGTACACAAAATCAGGATGCTCCAGCCCCTCGGCGATCTGCGCGGCCTGGTCGGCCTGTCCCTTTCCGGCCTTCACGAGGGCAAGTCGCTCTAGTGCCTGGGCCGCCAGACCATGGTCCTCGACTGCCTCGGCAAGTTGCAGAGCGTACTCGTCATCGTCGAGATCGGCACACTTCTCAGCGACCGATATCAGCAGACGGTCGCGCGAAAACGGGTCGTCTACCGCATTCGAAAGCTCAGCCGCAAGATCGACATCGCCCTTCGCCAGATAGCGGGGGACGATCTCGCCCATCGCCTCGGCGTGGCCGTCTGAGCTCTTTATTCGCTCTGCGAGGAACGCCGCACAATCGAGCAGGTCGCTTCCGGCTCGCTCACTTGAGATGAAATAGTCGGACATTTATCTTTAGGTCAGGTCCTTGGCCTCTTGTATTGTTCTATCGAATTTGCGCTATCAGAACACTCTACGTATCGACTCGGGCATCCAGTCACGCAGGTCCCTGGCGATCGCCGCCGCACCTGCGGCACGCAGATCGTCGGCACTGACGGTATTAGCAACGCCGAGCACGGGAAGGTCGGCGTTACGGGCTGCCGCGACGCCGGGCGGAGCGTCCTCGATCACGAGGCATTCGCTATGCGTCATCGGAAGATGTCCCTGCGACGTACGCACACTGTCTATACGCTGGAATCCCAGCCGATAACATTCAGGGTCGGGCTTGCAATTCGAAACGTCCTCGGCACTGACTATCGCTGCGAAGTGCTTCGCGAGCCCGGCCTTTTCGAGCACATATTCGATCTGGCCTCGACGCTCCATGCTGACCACACCGAGGGCAAATTCATTCGACATCTTCTCTACGAAGTTCTCGATGCCGTCGAAAAGGGGCATGTTATCCCCTACTATTTCCCGCCACTTTGCCGCTTTTCCGGCGACGATCTCATCGATCTTTGCGGCGTCAGCCTTCTTACCCTTTCGCTCATACGCCGCCGCGACGAACGTTCGGTCATCCATTCCCAGCGACGCGAGGTAATCCTCTTCCGTAAGCTCAACGCCCTCAGCCGAGAGCAGCTCCTGATATGCCTTCATCTGGATCTTTTCATCGTCGATGACGACGCCATTGAAATCCAACAATATCGCTTTGATCATAAATTTACGCGAGATAACTCTCGTCAAAAATGTTCCCGCGGCCAAGAATCCCCCTCGGGTCAAACGCCCGTTTTACCTCGGCCATTTCGTTCAAATATCGCTCGCCCATCATCGCTGAAAGGTACTTGCGCTTGAGTTTACCGATTCCGTGTTCGGCCGAAACGGTTCCGCCGAGCATTATCGCCTGCGCCACGCATCGGCCGTACACGTGACGAGCCTTTTCGGCCTGAGCGTCATTTTGGGGCAGGATATTAGCGTGCAAGTGGCAGTCGCCAATGTGGCCAAAGATAACGTAGTCGAGCCCGCTCGTATCAAGCAGCTGTTTGTAAAATCTGAGAAATGAACGAAATGCGTCATCAGGCACCGCCATATCGGTCCCTATTTTTCGTTGTTTGTTCTTTGCGACACGTTCGTTCACAGTTACCGGCAATGCATGGCGAAAGGCACGCATCCTTTCGAGGTCTTGCTCATTGGTAGTGAACCACGAACGATCAAGATCCGCATTGTGGCGTTCGAGCAGCCCGTTCCATTTCTCAAGTATCGACTCATCAGTCTCAGGTGTCGTCTCCTGCTCAAAGAAGATAGCTCCGGCCGCATCGGTCGGCGTCTCGGGAAACTTCTCTGAAATGAACTTCAAAGAATTTGCATCGAAATACTCCAGAAGCGTCGCATCGAAAACGCCGGGAAATTTCCCGTCAATAGCGGGGAAAAAGCACGACCGCGTGACCGGTCTGTCCGGGTCGAAAAAGCTCGGTGCGGTCGGAAATACCGCATCGCGATTCTCAAACGACGCAGACCGAACGGCGTCAACAAAGTCGAGCAGATCCGGCTCGTTCGCAAAAAAGACGATTCCGCTGAGAAATTCCTTTGGCTTTTCGATGAGGCTCAATTTGATCTCGGTAATAACTCCGAGCGTTCCTTCGCTGCCGATGAAAAGGTCGATCGCATCGAGCTCCTCTTCATTGTAGTAACCGCTGACGTTCTTTCTTACTTTGGGCCGGACGTATGTCGGCACTTTGAACTGGATCTCGCGGCCCTCGTCCGTTGTGACTGAGATCTCACCATCCATGGCCCAGTCACGCCCTCGCACAATTGTCGCGTTTTCTCCGGTCGCCAGCACGACACCGAGACTTTCAACGAAGTCCCGCGTCGCCCCGTACTTGAAGCTCCGAGCTCCGGACGCGTTCGTCGCGACCGTGCCTCCTATCTGACAGCTCCATTCGGTCGGGTCTGGCGGGTAGAAAAGCCCCACGGCCTCGACCGCTTTTTGCAGGTCGCCGAGTATCACGCCCGGTTGGACGATCGCAAACTTGCCTTCTTTATCGATCTCGACGATCTTGTTCAGTCGCTCCATCGAGATGACATAACCGCCGAACGGTATCGCTCCGCCGACAGTCCCGGTGCGTGCACCGGAGACGGTTACCGGAATTCCTTTTTCGTTCGCCTCGCGCAGAATTTCCGAGACCTCATCAGCCGTTTCAGGAATGAATAGACGTTCAGCCGCACCGCCCTGCATATTGCTGGCATCTGTCAGGTAGTCCTGAATATCCTCGAGCTGAGTCTTTACCTGCATAGGTAAGTCGCCAAATATTCCTTCCGAATACAGGATTCTAACGTATCGGCATTTATCAGTCTAATAGGTCTGACTCAGCCATTTCGTGAAACCGTTTAGTTGCACTTGACATATGCAACCGACTGGTTGCATACTCTTGTTCGAAATTATGAAACGAGATATTTTTCAGGCCATAGCTGATCCGACGAGGAGGGCTATCATTGCTTTGATCGCGTTGCAGGCGATGACGCCGAATGCGATCGCGGAGAATTTTCACACCACGCGACAGGCTGTTTCTAAGCATCTGCGGATACTTGCGGAATGCGAGCTTGTAACACAGGAGCATCGCGGCCGCGAGATCTATTACAGCTTGGAGATCGACAAAATGAAAGAGATCGACAAATGGCTGGAGCAGTACAGAAAGATCTGGGAAAGCCGGTTTGAGCAGCTCGATGAGTTACTTACCGAGTTGAAACAACAAGAGAAACAGGAGCGAAAGATATGAAACCCGCCGAAGCAAGCCTGCCGTCAGATACCGAGGT
>CAZJFB010000074.1:0-18217 GCA_964545145.1 uncultured Chloracidobacterium sp.
GGCCGTAACTGATCTTTTCTGTTTACTTGCGCGCTGCCATTCGTTATACTTGTCGCAGTTTGCCGCTTTTGGCGGCCTACGGGCTGCAAGCTGAAGAGCAAGCAGTCAGAAGGTTTTTGACAGGACGATACGGTCCTATTGCAGATTCGAGATATATGCGGGTCTGAGCACGATCTTAAGTAAGATAGGTGCTCCCCGGCGTACAGCGTGAGCCCTTTGCGGGTCAAGCGCGTGTAAAGAGAGTTTCCTAGCGTGAATTTATTTCATTACTTGCCGATTTGGGGCCAGGCTCCAAAACCAAGCTATAAAACCAATACGCGCGTGACCGCTCTTCTCGAGCTGCAGGCCTAGGTCCATTCAAAACCACAATTCTGACCGCACTTTTCGGCTTAAATTCGGCGAAAGATCGAAATTTAAGTTTAAGGACCTTTTGTATGTCTAAAGAGATGATAGTGAGCGTCAACGGACGCGAAAAGAAGATTGCCATTCTTGATAATGGCAAGGTTACGGAATTTTATATCGAGCGCGGTGAGGAGAATACCGGCGTCGCGGGCAATGTATATAAGGGCCGCGTGATGCGCGTGCTGCCCGGTATGCAGTCGGCCTTTGTCGATATCGGCCTCGAACGCGACGCATTCCTGTATGTGTCCGATTTCTTCGACGAGGAAGAAGAGATCGAACGCATCGTGATGGAAAAGAACAAGAAAGGCTCGCCCGAGGATGCCAAGCGTGAGGCCAATGAGCAGATCGACCGCAGCCGCATCGAACGCGAAAAGCAGATGGAGTCTGTCCAGGAGCTAGCCGAGCCGCTAGCCGAGTCGCCCGTCGATATTGACGAGATACTGCCTCCGGCACGTACCGACGACAAACCCAAGCGTGGCCGCGGACGCGGACGCCGCGGCAAGGATGACGAAGTGCAGGCCGCCGATGAGCAGGCACCGGCCATTGAGGAGGCCGAGATCGAGCCGATCGAGATCGTCTTCGACAGCGGCGGTTTTGAGCGTGTAGCCGATGACGAAGATACGGGCGAGATGTTCAAGGACGCCTATCGCCAGGAGGCGATCGTTGACCGCGTCAGGGCGGTGGAATTTGAGATGGAATCGACGGCCGTCGCCGAGGTCGGCTCTGTGCTGGCAGAGGTCGGCGGCGACGCCAATGGCTTTGAACGCATAGCCGACGAGGACGAGGAACCGGCCGCACCGGCAAAGGGCCGCGGTAAGGGCAAGGCCGCGGCGGCGAAAAAACCGGCCAAGGCAAAGGCTGAAAAGCCGGCTAAAAAGCCCGCCGCCAAGGCAAAGGCTCCCGCTAAGGGCAAAAAGGCAAAAACGGACGAACCTCTCGAGGACGCCGAGGCCAGCTTGAAGGAATCTGACGGCAACGCCGAGATGGCCGTTCGCCGTGGCGGACGCGGACGCCGACGCGGCGGGGCAAAGCCAAAGGTGAAAGGGCATCCCGAGGACGTAGCCGAGGCCATGGAGGCCGACGAGACCGAGTTTGACGAGGCGGCACAGGCTGCCGAGGCCGAGGCATCCGGCGATGAGACGCCGGCGATCGTCGAGGCAGAGGCCGCTGAGGCCGAACCGGCAATTGAGGAACCGGCGAGCGAGGAAGCCGAGCCCGCGGCCGAGGCCGAGGCAAAACCCGCAGAGGAACGCGGCGACCGTGACCGTGGACGTGGCCGCGGCGGACGCGGACGCGGCGGACGCGACGGACGCGACCGTAATGATCGGGGTGACCGTGGTGACAGGGGCGACAAAGCCGCCGGCGACCGGGGCGAGAATGGCGAACGCCCGGAGCGCGCCGAGCGTTCCGAGAGGAGCGACCGTAACGATCGCGGACGAAACGGACGCGGCGACCGACGTGACCGTGCACCGCAGCCCGCGATCTCAGACCTTCTGAAAGAGGGCCAGGAAATTCTCGTTCAGATCGCCAAAGAGCCGATCGCTAAGAAAGGTGCCCGCATCACGTCGCACATCGCGATGCCCGGCAGATTTTTGGTCTATATGCCGACGATCGAGCATCTCGGCGTCTCGCGCAAGATCGAATCATCGAGCGAACGCAGCCGGCTCCGTACTCTGATCCAGCGGATCCGTCAGGATCCGGATATTCCGTCGGGCGGCTTCATCGTTCGCACGGCAGGTATTGGTATCTCGGAGGAAGATCTCAAGAACGACGCAAAGTTCCTTGTCCGTACATGGATCGACGCCAAGAAGGGCTCTGAGAAAAAACGCTCGCCGGCGATGATCCATCAGGATCTCGATCTCGTGCAGCGACTTCTCCGAGATCAGCTTTCTGACGACTTTACCGCCATCCGCGTCGACAGCGAGGAGGAGTATCTTCGCACCGTCGAATTTATGAACCGCATGGCGCCGCGAATGGTCAATCGAGTCAAGCTCTACACGCGTGACGAGCCGATCCTCGAGGCCTTTGGCGTTCAGGAGGAGATCGACAAGGCTCTCAAGCCGCGAGTATGGCTGAAATCGGGCGGCTATCTCGTTATCAACCAGACCGAGGCCCTCGTCGCCATCGACGTCAACACCGGCAAATTCGTCGGCAAGGGCAACGCACGGCTCGAGGACACGATCACCCGCACGAATATGGAGGCTGTCGACGAGATCGCACGGCAGATCCGCCTGCGTGACCTCGGCGGCATTATCGTGCTCGACCTCATCGACATGGAGGACCGCCGCAACCGGCATAAGGTCTCGCAGGCCCTGCAAGAGGCCCTGCAAAAGGACAAATCGCCGACCAAGGTGCTGTCGTTCAACGACTTTGGCCTGATCATCATGACCCGCAAACGAGTCAAGCAATCGTTAGAGCGCACAATGTGCGCACCGTGCGATTATTGCGAGGGTGCCGGCTGGGTCAAATCGCCGACGACCGTTTGCTACGAGATACTGGCCGAGGCCCGGCGCCTCTCGAAACAGGTCGAGGACGTGCGTCATACGACGCTGCGGGTGCACCCCGAGGTGTCAAAGGCGCTTCGCAACTCCGAGCGTGAGGTCATGGACGAGATCGAGGCCTACCTCGGCAACGTCGATGTCACTTCGGACAGATCGGTCCATCAGGCACAGTTTGATTTTGCGTTCATTTAGGCCAAGTACTTAGATGATGTAAAAAATGGGCAGGCTCGGCGCACCGGGCTTGCCCATTTTTGCGTCCTGCAACGATATCCTAGTATTTCACGTCTTTCTTGGCGTCTTTGGCGTTGGCGGGTTTAGCGAAGATCGATTCGGGGATCGAGCGGTTAAATTCGATCGACTCGTAGTTGATACGCGATGACTGCTTTCCGTCAGTGAAGCGGTCGATGATGAATGGCGAACGGATGCCGCCAACGTCGATGAACTGCGCGTAACGGTCTTCTTCCTTGACCTCTTCGCCCTCGGGATTGGTGCGTTTGTAAACGGCCTTTTGCGGCAGGCCGTCGTCGGCAAATTCGAATTCGATCGCAAAACCGTCCTTGTACGTAAGCTTTATGACGTCGTTTCGCTTGCCGAGACTTGCAGGCCGGCGGCCGACGTACTCGATCTCGCCGTCGCCCTTCCAATACCCGCGAAGCAGATTGTCGAGGCTCGTTCGAATGCTGCGTTTGAAATCGGCGACCTGCGACTCGGTCTGGTCCTTGAGACGTTCCTGATCGCCGTCGTAGATCCAGCCGGTGCTGCCGGTATTGACCTGCACGGTACGCGAACCGCCGCCTTTGAACTCTGTCCTTTCCTTGTCGGGAAACACGATGATATCGAGAAACGCCTGAAACGAAACGACGCCGCCCTGTCGCAGCACGCTGAACTTGCCCTTGCCCACCTGCGAACGGACCTGAAGATACCGGTCGCCGCCTAGCTGTTGTACCGCTTTGTCGATAACAGCCCCGGCCTTTGCCGGGTCGGCGGCGGCACCCTGGCCGAAAGCCGCGACAGACACGAGTGCGACGAGGAAAAACGAGAATATCGGTCGGATCATAAGTAAAAAGCTTCGATGAAATACTAACATCGAAGCGATTTGATGCCCAATAAAACCGATCCGGTTGGCATCTACGGTTTAAATTCAAAGGCGACCCACATCACTTGCGTGACCGGCTTCTTTGTCTTTTTATGCACTGCAGGTTGAAATGCGAGCTTCTCAGCGGCCTTAGAGGCTGCCTGGTCGAATTCGTTAGGCATCGTGCTCTGCGTTTTTAGGACCTTTGTCTTGCCGTCGGGGAAAAAGACTATTGCCACGTCGACCTTGCCCTCGCGGCGGTCGGCCCGATGCATCGCCGGATACTCGGCGGTCGGTTTTCCCAACAACTTGACCTTGGTCACATTTGAGTCGGCCTCGTTGTAGACGGCGGTGATCCGATATGTAAAGGTTGCCGCCAGCGGTACGGGCTTTCCCTCAAACGATGCCGGAGTGAAACTCAACTTCTCGAATGCCGCTTTTACCGCGGCGCCAACACCGTGCGGCAGATCGTCGACGATCACGATGTCACGAACACGTCCGTCCTCGCCGAGCGTCATCGTCAGCTTGACCGTACCCTCGACACCATTCTTTGCAGCTTCGTTCGGGTATTTTATGTCGATGCCGCCGAGCGAGGGCGCCTTATCGATCACGGCCGGCTCGAATGAGAACTGAGAGCTAAAAGTGAGATCTTGCCCGACGCCGCTTGCTGCGGCAAACAACATCACCGCAGCAGTCAGGAGAAACTCGCGAATGTGGGATCGGAATTTCATGAGCTGGATTCTAAGTTAGTTCAAGCTGAAGACCTCGCCCGGCTTGACCACGATATCGCCGTCGACGGCGTCAACTACAAACTTCATCGCGACCTTCCAGTCGTTGGTGATAGGAAGTTTTACCTTCTGGTCGATATGCCGCTTAAGGAACCGGGCTCCGTACGCCGGGCTGAACCCTTTCTCCGTAAGCAGATCGAGAGCGGCGTCCGTAACCTCGACGACCTTGCCCTGGCGTTCCATGTTTCGCTGGATCTTGGCGAGATAAAGCTTGGCGATCTCTCGCACCTCGTCCATCGTCAGCGGCGAAAACACGACGATCTCGTCGATACGGTTACGAAACTCCGGGGTAAACCGGGCTTCGGCCGCCTTCATGGCTTCGCCCTTGATCTGCATGATATCGCCAAGGGATTTCTGCCCGAATCCGAGCGGTTTTTCATACCGCTTGAAATTCTCAGAACCAAGATTCGATGTCATGATAACGATCGCATCCGATAGATATACCTTCTTGCCGCGACCGTCGGTGATCCAACCCTCGTCAAACGCCTGGAGGAAGATATTCATCAGATACGGCGATGCCTTTTCGACCTCGTCAAGCAGCAGGACGGTGTACGGATTATCACGAAGCTGCTCCGTTAGGATGCCGCCGCGTTCTGAGCCGACAATGCCGCGCGGCATGCCGATCAGCTTCTCGATGCCGACCGTGCCGTCGCCGTACTCGCTCATATCGATGCGGATCATCTTTGACTCGTCGCCAAACATGAATTCCGCGACCGCCTTGGCGAGCTCGGTCTTGCCGACGCCGGTCGGCCCGAGGAAGAGAAGCACGCCGTCAGGTGCATAGTGATTTTCTTTGAGAGGGCCCTTGTTGAGCCGCAGACGTTCGGCCACTGCCCGAACGGCGTCGACCTGCCCGATCACGCGATTGCCGAGGTCTCGCTCCATTGTCGAGAAACGGTCCGACGTATCGCGATAGATCATGTCCTTGGGAATGCGCGATTCCTGGCTGATCACGTCAATGATGTGCTCAGGACGCACGACCAATTCGTTTGGCTCGTTGATCTCGACCTTGACCGACGCGGTGTCGAGCCAGCCGATAGCCTTGTCCGGCAGGTGAAGATTGCGAATGTACTTGGGCGACATCTCGAGTGCCGTATTTATCGCCTCGTCAGAGATGGTCACCGAGTAGTTCTTTTCAAGGCGCGGCCTGAGGCCCATGAGGATCTGCTTTGTCTCGTCTATCGTCGGCTCGTCGACCTTGACCAACCGGAAGCGTCGGGCAAGAGCCTCATCCTCACCGATGTATTCCTTATATTCGTTCATCGTGGTCGCGCCGATGATACGTAGCTCGCCGCGGGCCAACGCCGACTTGAACATATTCGCCGCGTCCGACGTCGTTCCCATCGCCGCTCCGGCACCGATGATCGTATGCGCCTCATCGATGAATAGGATGATGTTGTCCTTTTCCTTTACCTCGTCGATGATGCCCTTGATGCGCTCCTCAAACATGCCGCGGAGCATAGTGCCAGCGACCAGGCCGCCCATCTGAAGCTGTACGATGTGCGAATCGCGAAGACGCGCGGGAACCTTTTCAGGCTCGAGTTCGATCAGCCGCGCAAGGCCCTCGACGACCGCAGTCTTGCCGACGCCGGGCTCACCGACGAGCATCGGCGAATTCGAGCGTTCGCGGTGCGATAGGATCTCGATCATCTGATGTATCTCGCGTTCGCGGCCGATGGTTGGCGGTATCTTGTCCTGACGGGCAAGTTTATTCATAGAAACGCCGAAATGCCGCAGGAATGACGGCAACTCGTACTTTTGCCTAGTACGTTCCTCTTCTTTTTCACGCTTGCGGATGCGGGTGCGGGCTGTCTGAGCGACCTCGTCAGAGGGAACGCCGAGATTTTGCAGCACTTCATTCAACACACTGCGTTCATCGTTTGAAAGGACGTAAAAAATGTCGCCGCTGTCGATCACACGCCGACCCTGCGAACGTGCTCTGTCCATCGCACGCTTGAAAAGCTCCGTCGTCTCAGGAGCAATGCGATATCCCTTGCCCGCATGCTGTCGGCCATTGTCCATGCGTTTTTCGATCAAGAGTTTGACCGAACGCGGGTCGACCGATAGGTCCCGCATTGTCGATGAGAAGAGATCTTCTTCCTCAAACGCAAGCGCGTGAAGGATGTGCTCAATGGAGACATAGTTCTGGTCTCGTTTTTTGGATTCCGCCAATGCGGTCTCCAGGATACGCTGCCCGTTCTCGCTGAATTTATCTTTGTATGCGTCTATGTCTGCCATAAATCTGTACTGCCCGATGATCCGATGAGGGAGATTCTGAATGAGATCGTCTAGTTGCCATCATAACATCTGACGGCCGGTCAAAAAAGAAGTTTCTCTCCGGTTAGCTACTCACCGGCGGAGCTTACTGCCCCGCGGCCGACCTGCACACGAGCCGGACGAAGAAGCCTGTCGCCGAATTTATAGCCCCGTGAATACTCCTTGAGGATCTTGCCGTCCTCATCCGCCGGGGCCATGTCCACCGCTTCGTGCAGCTCCGGGTCGAACGTCTCACCGACCGACGGAACCGCAGTGACGCCTACGCTCATCAGGGCCTGTTCGAATGAACGAGCAGTTCCGATCACACCGGTTCTCAGATGCTCGACCGACGGATCGTTCTCACTGGCGGCCACGGCGAGATTGAGGTTATCCAATACGGGCAGGAGCGTCGTCAAAAAGTTGAACTGCTCCTGACTTGCCTTTGCCTCAAGCGTCTTTTTGAGACGTTCGCGCATCTCTGCCGTCTCACGCTCGAGCGACATCTTGGCTTCCTCAAACTTCGCCTGCACACCGACAAGCTTTGCCTCGGCGGCTTCGCGGCGCTCGATCTCAGCTTTTAGTTTCGCCTCAAGAGCCAATTCGGATGCCGGCTTTACAGGCTCTTTTGCCGGCTCTTCTTCGGCGATATACTCTCCGTCGGCGTTGAACCGACGCTTGTCCTTCACCGGGATCTTGCCGTTAGCTTCGTCAAACTGATTTTCTTCTTCGCTCATTCGCTTCTTTCTAAACACCTTTTAATAGTACGCGCTGGGCACGAATATCGACAATCCTATTGCCCCGTGTCCCGCTGTCCCACGATTTCCCCACACAGTAATTAGTGGCTTGTCGCGACCTTACCCGTCGTTGACCCTGAAAACTTCATAGTACCGCCCTCCGCCGAAACCTTTACCGTTTGCCCGGACCCGATCTCACCGTTGAGCAATTTGACAGCCAGCGGATTCTGTACCAGCGACTGTATCGCACGTTTGAGAGGCCGGGCTCCGTAAACAGGGTCGTAGCCTTCGGTGACGAGCAGGTCTTTTGCCGTCTCGTCGAGTTCGAGCGTTATGCCTCGATCCTCGAGGTTCTTGCGTAGTTTCTCGAGCTGGACGTCGATGATCGTCGCGATCTGTTCGCGGCCGAGCTGTTTGAAGACGACGATGTCGTCAATTCTATTCAGAAACTCGGGCTTGAAATGATCCCGCAGTACCTGGAGCACATCGGCCCTGATATCGCGGTCGGCAAGCGGATTCTCAGCCGCCGACTGTATCTCACGCGAACCGAGATTCGAAGTCATTATCAGCACCGTATTCTTAAAATCTACAACGCGGCCCTTGCTGTCGGTCAGCCGTCCGTCATCGAGGATCTGCAGCAGCACGTTGAATACGTCGGGATGCGCCTTCTCGATCTCGTCAAAGAGCACTACCGAATACGGCCTCCGCCTCACAGCCTCGGTGAGTTGGCCGCCTTCCTCGTAGCCTACATATCCGGGAGGAGCACCGATCATTCTCGCGACCGCATGTTTCTCCATATACTCGGACATATCGAGCCGCACCATCGCACGCTCATCGTCGAAGAGAAACTCTGCAAGTGCCCGTGCCGTCTCGGTCTTGCCGACGCCGGTAGGCCCCAGGAAAATAAACGATCCGACGGGACGATTCGGGTCCTGCAGGCCGGCACGTGCACGCCTTACGGCGTTTGCGACGGCTTCGAGGGCTTCGTCCTGGCCGATCACGCGTTTGCCGAGGTTCGCCTCCATGTTGACGAGTTTTTGCATCTCGCCCTCGAGCATCTTTGAGACAGGAACGCCGGTCCACTTTGCCACGACCTCGGCAACGTCCTCTTCATCGACCTCTTCTTTAAGGAAAACGTCGTCCTTTTGCAGATCAGCAAGCCGGGTTTGCTCCGCCTCGAGCTGCTTTTCGATATCGGGAATCTTGCCGTACTGCAGCTCGGCGGCCTTGTTCAGATCGCCCGCCTGTCGCGCACGCTCAAGGTCAAGCTTTGCTTCCTCAAGCTGCTCTTTGGCTGCACGCATCTTTTCGATCTCGTCCTTCTCGGACTGCCATTTGGCCTTCATCGCGGACGATTTCTCGTTCAGGTCGGCAATTCGCTTTTCGATGTCGTCAAGCCGCGATTTCGATTTCTCATCGGTCTCTCGGCCAAGTGCCTGCCGCTCGATCTCAAGCTGTAGAATTTCCCTTTCGAGTATGTCGATCTCCTGCGGCAGCGAGTCGATCTCAATACGAATTCGCGATGCAGCCTCATCGATCAGGTCGATGGCCTTGTCAGGTAAAAATCTGTCTGTGATGTAGCGATTTGACAGCGTCGCGGCAGCCACAATGGCAGCGTCCTTGATGCGAACGCCGTGGTGGACCTCGTAGCGTTCCTTCAAGCCGCGTAGTATCGCGATCGTGTCTTCTACGGTCGGCTCACCGATGTAAACCTGCTGGAATCGGCGTTCGAGGGCCTTGTCCTTTTCAATGTACTTCTGATATTCGGCGAGTGTCGTCGCACCGACCGCACGAAGTGTGCCGCGGGCCAACGCCGGCTTGAGCATATTCGAGGCGTCGATCGCACCTTCGCTGGCACCGGCCCCGACCAAAGTGTGAAGCTCGTCGATGAATAGAATGATCTGCCCCTCGGCCTTTTCGATCTCGTTGAGAACAGCCTTTAGGCGATCTTCAAATTCTCCGCGATATTTGGCACCGGCAAGCATTGCACCGAGATCAAGGCTTACGAGCCGTTTGTTCTTTAGCGTTTCGGGCACATCGCCCGAGACTATACGCTGAGCAAGCCCCTCGACGATCGCCGTCTTGCCGACGCCGGGCTCGCCGATGAGTACAGGATTGTTCTTGGTTCGACGCGACAGAATTTGTATCGTGCGGCGGATCTCATCGTCGCGTCCGATGACCGGATCGAGTTTGCCTTTACGGGCTCGCTCGGTCAGGTCCTGGGCGTATTTCTCGAGCGACTGAAAATTCTCCTCGGCATTCTGGTCCGTTATCCGCGAACCGCCGCGCATGTCGGTGATGACCTTTTCCAGGTCATCACGTGTAATGCCATTCGACCGAAGTATTCTTCCCGCGTCGCCTTCCTTTTCAGCTGCGATCGCGATCAGCAGATGCTCGGTCGAGAGATACTCGTCCTGCATCTTTTCCGCTTCCTTTTGCGCATCCTGAAAGATCGTATTCGTGCGCGAGCTGAAATACTGCTGGCCGCCGGAAACCTTTGGGAACTTGCCGATCGCGGCCTCGACGTCCGTTAGGATCGCGTGAGCGTTCGCACCGATCTTGCCCAAGATAGGCTTGACGACACCCTCCGCCTGAGCAAGCATGGCAGCTAGAACGTGTTCCGGCTCGACCTGCTGGTTTTGGCCCTTTTCGGCAAGTGTTATGGCTTCCTGCACGGCCTCCTGGCCGCGGATCGTAAATCTGTCGAATCTCATAATTTTATCTTACCGCCGAAGACGCGTAAGACGCAGAGTGGGAAGGTGCGATCTCCCACGGCTCTGCGTCTCCAGCGGTAAACCTCAAGTTAGGCATTTGCCGTCTTGGCCGCCTCGATCGTCTTCGTGCCGGCATCGACCGGCTTGATCTCGATCTTGCGTGCCTTTGTCTCTTCACGCTTCGGAAGGCTGATGTGGAGAACACCGTTCTCAAACTCTGCCTTTGCACCCTCGGCCGTCACTGTCGGCGGCAGCGTGAATGAGCGAGTGAACGTGCCGTATGCACGCTCTACGCGATGATAGTTGTCGCTCTCGTTCTTTTTCTCAAATCTACGCTCGCCCTTGAGCGTGAGTACGTTGTTCTCGAATGAAAGTTCGAAATCGTCGTGCTTCATGCCGGGCAATTCGGCTTCGAGAACAAGGTTGTCACTATTCTCAAAGATATCTACTCTCGGATACCAAGCTCCGCCCATCACATCCTCCCTGGCGTTCGTTGATGGAAAAGCTGTCGTGAACAAGCGATTTACCTCGTCCTGAAGGGAGCGAACTTCACGAAACGGGTCATACTTTGCGATATACATAGTCGTTTCCTCCAAAATTTGATAAATGACTAATTACTTAGTCTAAGAGGATAATAAAATATGAGTGTCCTATTGTCAAGTCTAATTCTCAAGAAAATTCCGCCTTATTTTTGCGTCAAAAGGTGACAGTTTACGGATTGTCGGTTATATTTGTTGAGCACCTTGATCCGCAGCAGATTTTCTTGACGGCCGCATTTTGCTCGACAACGGGCTATGGCGTGCGAGTAGAAAATGAAGATTCTTCGCGAAGTTCTCTGGCCGTTAGCCGCCGTTCTGGCGGCATTTGTCGTCGGCGGCATTATCGTATTGCTGATCGGCGACAACCCTTTTCAGACGTTTTATCAATTGATCGGTAATTCGTTCGGCTCGCTTAATGACCTTGGATACACTTTATTTATCGCTACTCCGCTGATCTTTACGGGGCTTGCGGTCGCGGTCGCGTTCCGATGCGGCTTGCTGAACATCGGTGCCGAGGGGCAGCTTTATATCGCCGCATTTGCAACAGCATGGGTGGGCATCAAGTTCGGCGGCGCAATGGTCAACATCTTTGGCAAGGAAGAGAACTGGTCCTGGTACAGCCTGCCCGCGGTCCTGCTCGTTTTGCTATGCGTCGTCACCGCGGTAGTTGCCGGCGGAGTTTGGGGTGCGATACCGGGCATTCTGAAAGCACGTTTTGGCTCGCACGAGGTGATCAATACGATCATGATGAATTTCATCGGCATCGCATTGGTCAGTTACTTTACCCAGTACTGGTACAAGATACCGGGCGACCCGATCCTGCAGACGGCCGAGATCGGCCCCGCGGCCCACATTCCGCGGATCAGCCAATACATACCGGGAATGCCCGATTTTGTCCCGCTCAGCGTAGCATTTCTCTTGGCCATCCTGATGTGCGTGCTCGTTTATGTCTTTCTTTGGAAGACAAAGTGGGGCTATGAACTGCGTGCTGTCGGCGAGAACCCTTCGGCCGCCGAGTATGGCGGCATCTCGCCCAAGAAGCAGATCATCATCGCAATGACGATCTCGGGCGGCCTGGCGGGAATGGTCGCGATCGGTGAAGTACTGGGCTATCGCTATCGCTACTACGACGGATTCTCTGACGGCTGGGGCTTTCTCGGGATCGCGGTCGCGTTGCTGGGACGCAATCACCCGCTCGGCATCTTTATCGCGGCGATCTTTTTCGCCGTTCTGAAGCGTGGTGAGATATTTGTCGATATCGAGACCAAATACGTTTCCAAGGATCTTGTCGAAGTGCTTCAGGCGATCATCATCATTTTCGTAGCTTCGCTGCAGAAATTTACGAGGAAATAGAATGGGAGAGATACTTACACCTACATTCCTGCTCATTTTGCTTTTCTCGTCGATACGTCTGGCGACGCCGTTAATATTTGCGGCGCTCGGCGGGATGTTCTCGGAGCGTGCGGGCGTTATCAACATCGCTCTCGAGGGGTTGATGCTGGCCGGTGCATTTACGGCGGCTGTGGCTACCTATGAATTAAGCAATCCCTATTTGGGGTTCCTTTGCGGGATCGCGGTCGGTGCTGTGGTGGCGTTCGTTTTTGCGATAGCGGTGATCAAGTTCGAGGCGGACCAGGTTGTCGCGGGATTTGCGGTCAGCCTGCTGATGCTGGGCCTTCCTGCGGTCATCAGCAGCCGCATTTATGATTCGGCCGGCTCGACCCAGCAGATCGCTAAGGAATTTCTGCTTCCCGAGTTCTATAATCGTGTCTCGCTCGCATCGATCCTCGCATTCGCCCTAGTTCCGGTGTGCTGGTACGTACTCTACAAAACTCCTTTTGGCCTGAGGATCCGGGCCGCCGGTGAAAATCCTGCCGCAGCGGACGCCGCGGGAGTAAACGTCATACGGCTGCGATACATAGCTGTCGTTTTGTCCGGCGTTCTTGCGGCCGCAGGCGGTGCTTACCTCTCGATAGGACAATCGTCGCTTTTCACCCGAGGCATGACCGCCGGCCGCGGCTACATCGCCCTCGCCGCTCTGATCCTGGCCAAGTGGAAGCCGATACCGGTTCTTTTCGCGTGTCTCTTCTTTGGATTTACCGAGGCACTCGCGATACAAATGCAGGGCGTGATCAAGATGCCGTCGGGCGAAGACGTTCCGGTTCAGTTCATCCAGATGATCCCGTACGTACTTACGATCATCGTACTCGCGGGCTTTATTGGCCTGTCGCGTGCACCTAAGGCGCTAGGCACCCCATACAGAAAAGAGAATTGACCGCTCGGTAGGCTTTTGCCGCGAACCACACGAACAGCACGAATTCAAGTCCTTTTGTTTGTGTAATTCGCATTACTCGTGGCTAAATCTTTGTTTGTAGTCGTTTTTTGGGTTTATGTCGTATGAGCAGGCCGCGGCGGCGGCCGATCTTATCAGGTCAAGATATTCGGGCGACGTCAGCACGGCGATAGTGCTTGGCAGTGGGCTCGGTGCATTTGCGGATTCTGTCGAGGACGCGGTTCGGATCTCGTACGACGAGATACCCGGCTTTGCCCGCTCGACGGTCGAGGGGCACGCGGGACAACTTGTTCTCGGAACCGTGGGCGGTATTGGCGTAGCGGTTCAGCAGGGCCGGTTTCACTATTACGAAGGCTACGGCATGGAACAGGTAATGCTGCCCGTACGCTCGTTCGGGGTAATGGGCGCGAAGAATGTCATTCTTACAAACGCCGCCGGCAGCCTGAACAGCGACGTTCTGCCGGGCACGCTGATGCTGATCACCGACCACCTGAACTGTCTCGGTGTAAATCCTCTCAGGGGGCCGAATGACGTGAGGTTTGGGCCGCGATTTCCCGACATGACCGAGGTCTATGACCGCGAATTTCAGGACCTTGTCCTTGCCGAGGCAGAGGCGATCGCAAAGGAGAGGTTCGAAGGCGGCATCGACACTGAGCTGCGCGACTTTATGAGCCGCGGGGTTTATTGCGCACTCTCGGGGCCAACTTACGAGACGCCGAGCGAGGTCAGGATGTACAGGCAGCTGGGCGCCGACGCGGTCGGGATGTCAACCGTTCCCGAGGCGATCGCAGCGAGGCATATGGGGCTGCGGGTGCTTGGAATATCCTGCATAACCAACCTTGCGGCCGGCATGAGCGGCGAAGCGATAAACCACGAAGAGGTCATGGAAACCGGAGCGAAGGTCGCCGAGGTTTTTCGAGAATTGATCAGACGGACCGTTATAAGGATCGGATAAATTATGATCATTGGGATCTGCGGCGGGACAGGCTCGGGAAAGACGACGATAGCACGCGCGATCGTCGGGGCCGTCGGCGCCGAGAACGTGGTATTGGTCGAGCAGGATTCTTATTATCGAAACCTCGCCGACATGCCGCTCGACGAAAGGCATCAGGCAAACTTCGACCATCCGGACTCGATCGACAGCGACATGCTGGTCAACCATCTGCGGCGGCTAAAGCAGAATCTGACAGTCGAGATGCCGCTATACGATTTTAAGACGCACACGCGCAGCGATCGCATCGAGATAATCGAGCCGAAGCAGGTCGTCATTGTCGAGGGCATATTGATATTCGCCGAGCCGCGCGTGCTCGATCTGCTCGACGTGCGGGTTTTTGTGGATACTCCTGACGACATCCGTTTTATTCGCCGGCTGCAGCGTGATATCGCCGAGCGTGGCCGTACGACTGAATCAGTGATCGGCCAGTATTTCAGATCGGTGCGGCCGATGCATCTCGAGTTTGTCGAGCCGTCAAAACGCCACGCGGATATCATCATACCGGAAGGCGGCCAGCAGGATATCGGCATAGAGTTTTTGTGCAGCATGGTCCGCGAGAAGCTCGCCGAACAAACAAACTCGGATATTCAGTAAATGCAGGAAAACGAAAAGAAACTCATAGAGGCCGCGGCGACCGCTCGTGAAAGGGCGTACGCCCCGTATTCCAACTTTCAGGTCGGAGCGGCGGTAGAGGCCGAGAGCGGCGATATCTATATCGGCTGCAATGTGGAGTCGGCCAGTTACGGCCTGACCGTGTGTGCCGAGCGCGTCGCCATCTGGAAAGGCATCTCGTGCGGCGAAAAGCGGTTTCGCAGTATCGCCGTCGTCGTCGATACCGAGGAACTCACCCCGCCATGCGGCGTCTGCCGTCAGATCATATGGGAGTTCTGCGGCGACGTGCCGGTTATCTTGTCGAATTTGCATGGCAAGACCGAAACGGTTCAGATGAGCGATCTTCTGCCTCGGGCATTTGATTCGAAATTTCTTAAGTAGGACGAGTCGCTGGTTGCCTTTATTGGGTACGATGGTGTAACTTCAGCTATGGATACGCTGAAGTTTTTTCTCGCATTTCTTCTACTTTTTTCACTTACATTTTCGGCCTTTGGCGGTACGGCACAGCGCAGCTTCGCCATCGATGTCGATCTGCTGATCGTCGGCGGCACGATCATCACGATGAATGGTGAACGCCAGATCATCGAGAACGGTGCTATTGGTATCGCAGACGGAAAGATCGCGATCATGGGCACGCGCGGCATCGTCACACGCAACGTGCGTCCCAAACGGACGATCAACGCCGCGGGCAAGCTGGTGATCCCCGGCTTGATCAATACCCATACACACGTTCCGATGGCGCTCTTTCGCGGCATCGCGGACGATATGGACCTGCAGGAGTGGCTGACAAAGTTCATCTTCCCGGCCGAAGCAAAGAATGTCGATGAGACGTTTGTCCGTGCCGGCACGCGGCTCGGGCTGGCTGAAATGATACGCGGCGGTACAACGACGTACTGCGATATGTATTATTTTGAAGACGCGATCGCGGAAGAAACAAAGAAGGCCGGAATGCGGGGAGTGCTCGGTGAGACGGTTATCGACTTTCCTGCCCCTGACAATAAGACCTATGAAGCCGGGCTTGCCTATACCGAGAGGTTCATAAAACGTTGGCAAAAGGATCCGTTGATCGTCCCGGCCGTCGCCCCGCACGCGCCGTATACAGTTTCACAGGACAATCTCCTTGCGGCACGTGACCTGTCGAATCGACTCAACGCTCCTCTTGTCATTCACCTTGCCGAGGCGAACACCGAGACCGAGTTCATTCAGCAAAAGCACAAGGGTATGCGGCCGATAGAGTTCGTTGACAGCATAGGTTTTTTAACTGACAAGACCATTGCGGCGCATGTTATCCAGGCGAATGAAAAGGAACTAGACATCCTGAAGGCCCGCGGTATCGGCATCGCCCACAACCCCCAATCGAATATGAAACTTGCAGCCGGTACCGCACCGGTACCTTCTATGCTGCGGCGCGATATCCCCGTCGGCCTCGGCACCGATGGCGCCGCGTCGAACAACGATCTAAGCATGTGGGAGGAAATGGACACGGCCGCGAAGCTCCACAAGCTCATCTCGGGCGACCCGAAAACACTCTCTGCCGAACAGGCATTTGAGATGGCGACGATCCGCGGTGCGAGGGCACTGCACCTTGACAAGATCACGGGCTCGCTCGAGGCGGGTAAACGTGCCGACATCGTGATCGTTGACTTTGACAGCCTTAATCAGACCCCTGCATACAACTATTACTCGCATCTGGTTTACGCGACCAAGGCCGCCGATGTCCGCACGGTGGTGATCAACGGCCGCGTTGTCATGCTTGACCGGCGTTTGCTCACGCTTAACGAAAATGCTATAAAAATAGATGCACGCCGCTACCGCGACAAGATAATCAAGAGTTTAGAGAAATGATCTGGCGGGCTTTGAAACAGGCTCTTGACTTCGATTCTTTGAACGCGGGTTGAAAAAACATGGGTCGTTACAAGTGAGCCTTCTTGGGGCATATTCGCTTGACCTTTACGGAAAATTTAAGTCAGCAGGAGGACTGAAATGCCGTTAAATGTCAGAAGGTTTTACACTTCGGTTTTACTGGTTCTAGTTAGTTTGGTCGCTATTTCCCAAGCGCAGACGATCGCGCCTTCGTCCAGCCCTACTCCGCCCGCTCCTACCTCGGGCGACATAATGCGTGAGCGCATATCCAAGGCTAAAGCATTTATCGCGGTACGAAATTACAATGCCGCTATTTACGAGTTGGAGAACATTCGTAAAGAGACGGCAGACCCGGCAGTTCAGTCGGTCGTCAGCGTCCTGCTCATGAACAGCTACCTCGAACAGGGCGACTATGCGAGGGCCCAAAAGCTGCTCAACGAATTTTACACCGCACAAAAGACGACAAAGGCCAACGCAGCGGCAAATTATCTTGCCGTCGCGGGCCAGGTCGTTAAAGGTGCTCGCAGCCGTGCCGAGCGATATCGTTCCCTGGGCCTGAGCGTCAATGACCGCTCTTTGCCGACCGAGGCCGTCAACGACCTCGAGAAAATGCGCGAGACCCTCGAACTCGTCATTACCCAATCAAAGGAGATCGGCGGCGACAAGGCAAAGGCGGCCGACGGCATGGCACTGCTCGAGGAAGCTAGTAATTCGCGTGGCATGCTCGCCCGCGACGATTACGATTCGCGTCGCTGGAAGGATGAGGTGGCCGACACGCGTGAGGAGATGGTCAAATCGCGGAGCATCGTGCTGAGTGCAGTCAGCGGCGAACCCGCCGAGGTTCCAAAAGCCGACCTGATCACGGCGAACCCCAATCCCGTACCGCCTGCCGGCACCGTGCCCGCGACCGCATCGCAGCCGCCGGTCGGCAACCCGTCGACCTCTGTCCGCGACCGCGAGGCAAAGCCCGCCGAAACCTCTACCGCGAGCAACGACCGTCCGGTCTACGTGCCGATGCCCGTCGCAACGCCCGCCAGACAAGAGCCCAGGAAAGAGGACCCGAGAAAGGAGATCGTTGTCCCGTCTGCAGCGACGCAGAATGACCCCGCTGCAAAGACCACTGCAACCGGCTCGATCGATGTCGGCTCGCTGCTCGCGTACGCGACCAAGCAAGCTCCTCCGATCTATCCGAATGCTGCCAGGTCTGCGAGACAGACCGGCCTTGTCAAGGTCGAAGTGACCGTTGACGAGAATGGCGAGGTCGCAAAGGTAGAAAAAACTACGGGTCCCATCATGCTGCAGAATGCTGCTAAGGACGCGATCCTCAAATGGAAATTCAAACCATTTGTTAGGGACGGCCAGCCGGTCAGGGCTTCGGGATTTGTTAATTTTAATTTTTCGCTTTAACGGCGGCGGATCTCTGATCTATGCGGGCGGCAACCTTTT
>CAZJFB010000075.1:0-18109 GCA_964545145.1 uncultured Chloracidobacterium sp.
TCGATAAAACGATTGAACATGAACACGGGGAGCAGAAGTAAAAGCGAAAAAGTTAGAAGAAAAAAGGAAAAGTTGAGGGTAAAAAGGGAAAAAGTGATAGGTGAAAAGGTGAAAACGAGGATAGGTGAATTAACGAACGGCTTTGGAGTTTCTGTGGCCTCGCCGTTCTGCTAAACTAAACGTTTCGGATAAAGGCCCGGATCACGTCTGTAATGAGCATAAAGCAGATCAGCGTACGAGGAGCTCGCCAGCACAACCTCAAGAACATCGATGTCGACCTGCCTCGCGACAAGTTCGTGGTGATCACCGGACTGTCGGGCTCGGGTAAATCGTCGCTTGCTTTCGACACGATCTATGCCGAGGGGCAGCGGCGATATGTCGAATCGCTCTCTGCCTACGCCCGTCAATTCCTTGATCAGCTTGAGAAGCCGGACGTTGATTCTGTGGAAGGGCTGAGTCCCGCCATCTCCATCGAGCAGAAAACGGTCTCACGCAGCCCGCGTTCGACAGTTGGGACCGTAACCGAGATCTACGATTTTCTCCGTCTGCTTTTTTCAAGCATCGGCCAGCCGCATTGCCATCAGTGCGGAGCCCCGATAACGCGGCAGTCCGTCGATCAGATCATTGCCGGTGTCAGTGAATTGCCTGAGGGCGAGCGAGTAATGATACTTGCGCCGCTGGTTCGCGGCCGTAAGGGTGAATTCAAGAAAGAACTCGAAAAGCTCCATAAGGACGGTTTTGTTCGGGCACGCATCGACGGGGAAATAAGGCAGCTCGACGAAGAGATCATTCTCGACAAGCGAAAGAACCACACGATCGAGGTCGTCGTCGACCGTCTGCTGATCAAGAACGGCGTTCGAGAACGCCTTACTGAATCGGTTAAGACCGCCCTAAAGCTCACCGGCGGTGCTGTGCTCATCTCGATCATCGACGGTGAAGAGAAGCTCTTCTCCGAAAAGATGGCGTGCGTCAATTGCGGCATCAACATCGCTCCGCTTGAACCGCGGTCGTTCTCGTTCAATTCAAGTTTTGGTGCCTGCAAGCGCTGTCAGGGTATCGGTACGGTGATGGAGATCGACGCGTCAAAGATAGTGCCTGACGCGAACGTACCCGCCGGCAAGGTGGAGTTTCTCGGCGGAGTGGACAAGGCGGGAGCGAGTTTTCTCAGGTCGGCACTGGTCGCGATCATCGAGAGATTTACCGACGGCGATAAGCTGGAACCACCAACGGGCAAGGAAAAGGAACGCAAGGGCCGGCGCAAAAGATCTAAAGACGGCGGCACGCCTGAGACCGCGGCAGAAATGCTCGAGATAAAGTTTGCCGATCTGCCTCTGGAGATCCGCGACGCATTTTTTAACGGCACAAAGCGGCGCATCACGTTTCGCCACGGCGATTATAAATACGAACGTGATTGGCGCGGAGCATTGCGGGCCATGCGTGAGCGGATCGAAAATCCGCCGTCGGAAAAGATCAAGGCGGCGTTGGAGGAATTGATCGCTCCTATTGCGTGTCCGTCGTGCGAGGGTAAACGGCTTCAACCGGAGAGCCTTGCGGTCAAGGTTGCCGGGCTGGGGATCGGCGATTATGTGGAGCTCCCGATCTCAGAATCTGCAAAAAAGTTTGCCGCTATCAAACTATCGCCGCGTGACGAAAAGATCGCGGGCCTCGTTCTTAAAGAGATCAATGACCGATTGAGATTTCTCGACGCGGTCGGCCTCGGCTATCTAACTCTTGCTCGAGCGTCGGCAACGCTGTCGGGCGGCGAGGGCCAGCGCATCCGCCTGGCAACCCAGATCGGCTCGCAGCTTCGCGGTGTGCTTTACGTTCTTGACGAGCCGAGTATAGGGCTCCATCCGCGAGACAATAAACGTCTCCTCGATACGCTTCACGAACTCCGCGATCTCGGCAATACGGTCCTTGTGGTCGAACACGATCAGGAGACGATAGAACACGCTGATTATGTAGTTGACCTCGGACCCCTTGCCGGAACGCACGGCGGAGAGGTCATAGCCGTCGGCCGGCCGGCTGATATCGAGCGAAATGCAGATTCGCTCACCGGAAGATACCTGAGCGGAAAGGTGAGCATTGAGGTGCCTGACGCACGGCGGCTGCCGAACGGCCATCGCATCAAGGTAAAAGGCGCAAGGGCATACAATCTCAAGAATATCGACGTCGAATTTCCGTTGGGCCTGCTCACCGTGGTTACAGGAGTTTCGGGATCGGGCAAATCAACGCTCGTTGAAGAGATACTTTATCCGGCACTGTACCGGCACGTTTACGGTTCGGCAGTTACCCCGCTCGAGCATGACTCGATCGAAGGCCTTGAGCTGGTCGATAAGATCATCGAGATCGACCAGTCGCCGATCGGCCGCACGCCTCGATCAAACCCGGCGACTTATACGGGACTCTTCTCGCCGATTCGCGATCTGTATGCGATGCTGCCCGAATCGCGCACGCGCGGATACAAAGCAGGACGATTTTCCTTTAATGTGAAAGGCGGCCGATGCGAGGCTTGCGAGGGCGACGGCATGAAGCGCATCGAAATGAATTTCCTGCCTGATGTTTACGTTACGTGTGATGTTTGCCGTGGACACCGGTACAATCGCGAAACCCTGGCCGTCAAGTACAAAGGACTTTCGATCGCTGACCTTCTGGATACGACCATCGAGGATGCTCTGCCGCTGCTGGAGAATATTCCGGCGATCAAACAAAAGCTCGAAACGCTATTAGATGTCGGCCTCGGCTATATAAAGATCGGACAATCGTCAACGACATTGTCCGGCGGCGAAGCTCAGCGGATCAAACTCGCGAAGGAACTCTCAAAACGTGCGACGGGTAAGACGATCTACATCCTCGACGAACCGACGACGGGACTTCATTTCGCCGATGTTCATAAGTTACTCGACGTGCTGCAGCAGCTTGTCGATACAGGAAACACTGTCATCGTCATCGAACATAATCTCGATGTGATCAAATGTGCCGACTACATAATCGACCTCGGCCCGGAAGGTGGATCGGGAGGAGGAAAGGTCGTTGCCACGGGCACACCCGAGGAGGTCGCACGCGTCAGGAGGTCATATACCGGTCACGCTCTCAGGTCGTTGCTCTAGTTGAGCCCGCTTTCAGCTAACTGGAGTCTGAGATTGATACGCATTTCCGGTCTTGTAAATCCTTCGATGAATTTCAGGGTGCGTTCGAAATCTGCTTTGGCGAGAGCCTTCAGCAGGTTCATGTCGGGCACGAAGCCAAAGGAATATCCGCCGCTTGCGAGAACAAATTCGCCGCTTCGGACCGCCATTCCGTTTTGAAAGCCCTGCACGACCGCATTAGCGTCGACGAGTTCATTGAGCATCGGCCTGATCGGCTCGATACAGTTGAATGCCTCGTCTGCGTCGATCGGTGCGTATGCGGTCGCAAGCTGCATGATCTGGCTCAGCTCCATTTGGTCCCCGGGCCTATCCGAAAGCGAACCGCGAACCTTTGCAAGCACAGAGATCGCGTAGCTCTTGTTTTCCGTGGGGTCCTTGGCGAATGCCTTGGTTGCGAGGGTGATCAAGGCGCTCCGTTTATTGTTATCCGGGAATTGGTCGATCAGTCGCTCTGCTTCAGACCATTTGCCCTGATTGATTAGGTGTGAGGCGTAGAACCAGTTAAGGCTATTGACCGCATTTTCGAGGGCCCGGCCCGAGAAGTTTGTGTTCAGCAGCTCAAGAGCCGCATTATAGTCGCCCGATTGAGAGAGCTTGTTTGCGGCATTCTGATACACAGGAGCGCGTGTTTCGAGCGGCAGTTTCTTTGCTTCGGCAATGAGCTGCGGAGCCGAGAGATTCGATTCGAGCAGCTTTCGAGAGTCCGCATTCGGGACCATTGCGCTCATTCCCGGAGGCTGGCTCGATTTCTCGACTTTCTTCAGAGCGGCGACCATTGCAGGGGAGTACTTCTCGGCTATCTTTATTAACTGTGGAAAGCCGATCCCGGTATAGCGAGTATTCTGGCCCGCCGACATAGCGAAATTGATGAGCTTATTTGCCAGTGACCGAAGAGCCGATTCCTCAAGCTTCAGCTCTTTTGCGTCCGGCTTACGTACGCGAAGGCTGTCGTTCAGGATCGAGTAAGACAGGCTCACCGCCGTCTGATCGGTGGGCTCCGAAGAAAATGTTGCTGAGAGAAGTTTGTCGAGTGTTTCGGCCGCCAACGAATTGGCAAGTTCGGGATCTTTTTCGAATAGTTTCTTAAGCAGCGAGAGTGTTTCGTTTGACAGTCCCTTGCGGATCGTGTCCTGAAGCAGTTTTGCGGCCCGCTCAGGATTTTGTTCCGCGGCAAGGCGGAGCAACCTTTGTTCGAGACTGAATTCGGAACGGGCCAGCTGCGAACTTGCCCCGTTAAGATCGGTGATCCGGCTTGTCGCAGGCGGCTCAGCAGCCATGGCCAGGACTTTTTGGATAGATGCCGTTCTCGTTCGATACAAAGCCTCGAGGGCGAATTCAGCGTCAAAGTTTGCGATCGCTGTGAGAATGTTTGGACGGATATTCTGGATTATCCTCAGGTCGGCCTGATTTGATCTCTTCGATTCGTCCGCTTCGGCAGATAATTGGGCATTTCCAAGATCGTTGACCGCTCGTTGGAAAAGGTCCTGGGCTGATTCTCTATTTGTTTTCCAGAGAAGTCCGCCGGCTCTCGCGTAAACAAGAGCCCTATTGTCCGCAAGTCGAAGGCCCTGTACGTCGATCAGTACCTGTTCGGCGAGGGTGGCTTGCTTGGCAAGTCGTTCAGCCGCGTCAGCCTTAGCCTTTGCCTCGTCGACCTTTGCCGTCTGAGCGGTTCGCGGAGGCATCTGTCGCGGGGCAACCTGCCCAAGAGCTGATAGCGACAGCGAAACGAGAGCGACCGACCCGGCAAAGAAACGCATCATAAAGACTCCTTGACCAACGGGATTAACCCGAACTCTTTGGGCTGTCTAACGATGATACTACAAATCTAGATGAAGTTCGGTGCTCAATTTCTGATGGCGATGATCATTTCGCGAACAGCCTGGTCAAGCCCAACGAAAACAGCCCGCGAGATAATGTTGTGGCCGATGTTGAACTCAGTGATCTCAGGTATCGCTGCAAGAGGGCCGACATTCCGGTAGGTCAAGCCATGTCCCGCCGCGACGAACAGACCGAGATTCTTGGCGTGGACGGCGGCTGCGCGGATCCTTTCGATCTCGGCGGCGGCCCTTTGGGCACCTTCGCCGTGTGCCGCTCTAGCGGAGAGCGTGAGTTCGGCATACTCGGCCGTGCAAAGCTCAACCTGCTGGGCTCCGGCGCTCTTGGCCGAATCGATCTGGTCAATGTCCGGATCGATAAATATGCTTGTAAAGATCTCCTTGCCCCTGAGTTGCCTTATCGACCGTTCCACACCCTCAAAATGGCCCGTAACGTCGAGGCCGCCCTCGGTTGTGATCTCATTTGGGCTTTCGGGCACCAATGACACTGCATTGGGACAAGTTCTTATTGCGATCCCGACCATTTCTTCGGTCGCCGCCATCTCGACATTGAGATAGGTCGTAACGACGTCGCGAAGTACTTCGATGTCACGATCCTGAATGTGCCTGCGATCGCCGCGAAGATGTACGGTTATTCCATCAGCGCCAGCCTGCTCGCAAGTCACTGCAGCCGCTACGACACTTGGCTCGATGGTCTTTCGGGCCTCTCTTATCGTTGCAACATGGTCAATATTGACGTTTAGCTTTGCGGTCATCGGTCTATATTATACCTTCCGGTCCGTGCGTTGCGTCGGATCAGCAACAATTCGTTGAGCATCCGCCGCGTGTCCCTCACCGCGCTTACCTTGGAGCCGGCCACGTCGTTCCATCTCACAGGGATCTCAGCGAGTCGTAAGCCGTGGTATTTTGCAACGTACAGAAACTCGACATCGAAGCCGAACCTGTCGATGGTCATCAGTTTCAGCAGGGGCCGAAACTTCAACATATTAAACGCCTTGAAGCCGCACTGCGTGTCCGAGAAGTCCAGCCCTGATAACTTACGGATCATAAAATTCACGACACGGCCACCCTGTTCCCGAAACCACGGCTGGTGCGTACCGATGAGGCTTCGGTCCAATGCACGCGAACCGAATGTCACGTCGGAAATGTCGTCGCGGATCGGCCCTACAAGTTTTGCCATTTCCTCTATGGGGGTCGAGAGATCGGCGTCCGAGATCAGTGCTATGTCTGCCCGTGCAGCCAACAATCCAGTCTTAACAGCGAAACCTTTGCCGCGGTTCTTTTCGTATCTAATCACGTTGACAGGAACGGAAGGCCTTTCATTAGCGATCTTTGTCGCTACCTGAGATGTATCGTCCGAGGACCCGTCATCGACGACGACGATCTCTGAGACGTCGTTAGATCCCCCGGCGAAATCGAGCAATATTCGGAGCGGGCCGACCAGGCGGTCACTTTCGTTGTAAGCAGGGATGACTATCGATACTTCTGGCTTCATCGGGCAAAAAGCTAATGTTAAGTTTTTGCCGTTGAAAAGTAAATTTACCGTTGCGACGTGTGTCCTAAAGGTGAGCAAGCAGACATCCGAACATTGCTAAACGGCGTCTATGCTATATTGTTACGTGGTTTTTCACGCTGGCTTATGAACAGAAAATTCGCGCTGATCGCAATCATCATTATCGCCATCGGGGCCGTTCTCGGGGGGCTTTTTGGACGTCTACCAGCGAGGACGTCCGCCGAGGGAGAGACCACTACCGATAAGGTCCTTGCCGAATATAAGGAAGCCCTCGGAGTGATCGATAGCGGATACGTATCGACCGTGGACCACGAAAAGATCGGCGACACGTCGATGCAGGCGATGTTATGGACGCTAGATCCGCACTCGGCGTTCTTTACGAGAGAGGAATTTAGGAAGCTTGATGAAGAACAGTCGTCGCAGTTTTACGGGATCGGCGTGTCGATCCTGCGTCATCGCGACGGAGTGTACGTTCAGTCGGTGATCCCCAATACTCCGGCGGACAAGGCAGGCCTACGTTACGGGGACAGATTCGTCACCGTTGAGGGCAAGGACGCAAAGGACTGGACGAGCTCGGAGGTCTCTAGGAATGTTCGCGGTGAAAGAGGAACCTCGGTACGCATCCAGATAGAGCGTGTCGGATCAGCCGGGCCGGTTGAGATGGAGATCGTCAGGGGCGGGGTTCCTCTTCCCTCGATACGGAATTTCTTCATGCTGCCCAATTCTGTAGGGTATGTCGGGCTGACCGGCGGATTTCAGCAGACAACTGCCGAGGAGCTTTCTATAGCGATCGCCGAACTTAAAAAACAGGGAATGAAGAGTATGATCCTCGACCTTAGAGGTAACCCGGGCGGGATCCTCGAACAGGCCGTGGCTGTCGTCAGCAAATTCGTTCCCGGCGGTCAGACCGTGGTCTCAGTTAAGGGCTCCAAGTCCGCTCCGCCCCGCGAACTTCGAGCCAGCGGCGGGGCCGTTGAGAATATGCCCCTAGTCGTTATGATCAACGGCGGGTCTGCCTCTGCATCGGAGATCGTCGCGGGTGCGGTCCAGGATTACGGCCGCGGGTTGATCGTAGGCAGTGATAGTTTCGGAAAAGGCCTGGTGCAGAGGGTATTCCGGCTTCCATTCGGTTCGGGACTTACCTTGACCACGGCCCGTTACTACACACCGTTCGGGCGCTCGCTGCAGCGCGAATACTCAAGCGGATCGATCTATGATTACTATTCGCATAACGAGGACCGGCCGGAAAATGCCGACCTCGATGTGAAACCAAAGCCCGCAGGGAGTCCGGTGACGGTGAGTGACGGCCGAGTGCTTTACGGCGGCCGCGGTATCGAGCCTGATGTGGTTGTTGGACAGCCTGCTCCGTCGGCAGGCCGGGCTAGAATAAATGAGGCGGCGTTCTATTTCGTTCGACAACTTGTCGCTGGAAAGATCAATGGCTTTGGCGACTTAAAGGTCGAAAAGCAGTCGTTCAAACAGACTCTCCAGCCGGGTGAATTTTCGATCAACGAGAAGCTCTTTGAGGCGTTCAGGCTGTACACTGCGGCCGATCCGGAAAACGGGCTGACGTTGGCGAATATCGACTCACAGGCGGACTATGCCCGAAAGCGGCTCCGCGAAGAACTGGCGACCGCAAACTACTCGACTGAAGCCGGAACTCAGGTCTTGCTTGAATCCGATCCGCAGGTGCTGAAGGCCCTGGATTCGATGGCTCAGGCTGAGGGACTGGTCGCCCGGGTCAAACCGGCTGCCGGCAGGTAAAACGTTTTAATATTTTAGAGTGCGTAGAGTAAACTATATTTTTACTTATCGCGCTCATTTTTTATGTACAAGCAGATCGGGATCTTGACCGGCGGCGGAGACGCACCGGGACTTAACGCAGCAATAAGGGCAGTTGTAAGGACGGCAATAGGCGAGTTCGGCATGAGCTGCCTTGGTATTGAGGACAGCTTCGAGGGGATCCTCGGCGAAACCCATACGGTGAAACTGACCACGAAAAGTGTCAGCGGCATTTTGCCCCGCGGCGGGACCATTCTAGGGACAAGGAACCGGGGAAGCTTTGTCAAAATGGTCAACGGGCAGGTCCAGTATCCCGAGATGCCCATCGGTGAGGCTCTCGCAAATCTGGATATTCTCGGGATCGAGGCTTTGGTCGCAATTGGCGGCGAAGGAACTTTGGCGATCGCTGAGCAATTCCATCGACGCGGTTTTCCGGTGATCGGCGTACCCAAGACGATCGACAACGACCTTGCCGCGACCGAACTTACCTTCGGTTTTATGACTGCCATCGACATCGCGACCGAGGCACTAGATCGGCTCCATACTACGGCTGCGTCGCACGACCGAGTTATGGTGCTCGAGGTTATGGGGCGAAACACGGGTTGGATCGCCCTGCACGCCGGGCTCGCGGGTAGTGCGGATATCATACTTATCCCTGAGATACCGTACTCGTTCGATTCGATCGTCCGGAAAGTACAGGCCCGCGAAGGCAGCGGTTCCAGATTTACCAACATTGTTGTAGCCGAGGGGGCGAAAGAGACCGGCAAGTCTGAGATCTATCAGGACAATGAGGCATTGCGGCTTGGCGGCGTAGGCGTTGCCGTCGGAAGGCAGATCGAAAAACTAACGGGCAAAGAAACGCGTACGGTTGTGCTCGGCCACCTTCAGCGTGGCGGTAGCCCGAATGCTTTCGACCGAATGTTGGGCACGAATTTTGGGGCATGTGCCGTCCGTGCACTCGCGAGCGGCGAGACCGGCAAAATGGTAGCACTTCAGGCAGGAACGATCGTTACTGTACCTCTCTCAGAGGCGTGTGCGAATATCAAAACGGTCCCGATCGATGGCCAGCTCGTTAGAACGGCCCGCGACATCGGCATCTCGTTCGCGGCTCCAAAAGAGTCAAAGCTTGGTGAAGAGGCCATGTACGAAGTTCGAACCGGACGTGCGTGACAGAAGATTATGGAAGAAGTAAAAAAGAAGCTGAAGGCTGAGCTTGAAGTCCTTGAATATGAATTGCATTTCAAGCTGCCCAAGGTCATTCAGCATGCACGCGAATTTGGCGACCTGAGCGAGAATGCCGAGTATAAGGCGGCAAAGGAACGCCAGTCGATGGTCCAGGCCCGGATTAGCCTGCTTCATCAGCGAATGATGGAGGTCGATTCCATCGACATCTCCAAGATCCCGACGGACCGGGCCGCATATGGCTCCGAGGTCGTATTGTATGACCTGGACAAGGATGAGAAGGTCACTTATCGGCTCGTTACCTCTGAAGAAAGCGATCCGGACAAGGGATTGATCTCGACCGTGTCGCCGATCGGCCAGGCATTGATGGGAAAAGAAGAGGGCGACGAAATAAGGGTCAAAACACCGAGCGGCTGGCGCCATTTTGAGATCAGCCGGCTTAGAACTATACACGATCAGGACGACTCGTAGATGATTGGGGCCGGTATAGGACGAGGTGCGATGCGCATCATCAATGCGATGGTGAGAGGCTTGGCCTCTGCCGGCATTCCGCCGAACGTCCTAACGCTGATCGGGGTGACGATCAATCTCGGCTGCGGCGTACTTTTTGGATTCGGCGAGTTCTTTTGGGCCGGGATCGTGCTGATCGTCGCCAACCTCTTTGACATGCTCGACGGCAATGTCGCTCGCCTTACAGGGCGTGTTACGCGTTACGGAGGCTTTCTCGATTCCACTCTGGACCGTCTGTCCGATATGGGGGCGTTCCTCGGCATAATGATCTTTTATGCCCGATTAACCCCGCAGCATTCGACGCTCAACGTATTTCTTGGCGGCGTCGGTATGATCGCATCGGTACTCGTGAGCTATACGACCGCCCGCAGCGAAGGCCTTGGCGTCAAGGCAAATGTCGGATTTCTTCAGCGGCCCGAGCGGGTTGTTCTGCTCATAATCGGCGCGTTGTCTACATGGGATTGGAACTCGACGAGTTTTTGGCACAACCGGATGCCCCAGGTTCTTTGGGTCCTCGCGATCGGGTCGATGTGGACACTCGTGCAAAGGATGATCTACATTCGCCGCGAACTTAGGGCGATGGACGATCTGCCGCAGGATAATTGATGGAGAGATTGGCGAGTATTTTCGATTCTCTTACGCTCTCTAACGTCCTGTTGGGCGTTGGTCTGTTCCTTGGGTCGCTGCTCGTCAGCTTCCTTGCTATCGGCGTGGTAATGGTCAAGATCCCGGCCAATTATTTCAGCACGCACTACAAACAGGATTTTCTACCGGGCAGCCCGTGGATCGTTCGCTGGGGAGCAGTGATCGCCAAGAATATTTTTGGCATATTCCTGATCGTACTTGGGACATTGCTTTCGCTGCCGGGCGTGCCGGGCCAGGGAATACTTACGATATTGCTCGGCCTTATCATGATAGATATTCCGGGAAAGCGTCCTATCGAGGCGAGGATCATAAAGCGGCCGACCGTCCTTGCGGCAGTAAATAAGCTCCGCGACCGTTATGGCAAACCGCCGCTCGAACTAGACTAGAAATGGGACTGCTCGACAGAATTTTAGGAAGGAAGCCATTTGACCCAGATGCCCGGCGAAAGTTCCTGCTAGCTAACGGCAGGATCACTGACGGCGTCATTCTCGAAAGTTATATCAACACTGCCGGGGATGAGGTCGCCTACTATCTTTACACGCTGAATGGCGTCGATTTCGAATCGTCTGACATCCTTACGCCGGAGCAGCGAAGCGAACCGGCAAAGTATGCTCCCGGAGCGAAGGTCGGGATCAGGTACGACCCGAGGAACCAGGGAAATTCAATTATCGAGTAGATGTTCAAAAAGATCCTTATCGCAAACCGAGGCGAGATCGCCTGCCGCATAATCAGAGCCTGTCGTGAAATGAAGATCGGCACTGTCGCCGTCTTTTCTGATGCCGATCCTGACGCCCTCCATGTTAGGATGGCCGACGAGGCCTACAACATCGGGCCGCCGCCTTCGAGCGAGAGCTATCTTTGCTCGGACAAGATAATTGATGTCGCCAAGCGATCGGGTGCCGAAGCGATCCATCCCGGATACGGATTTTTGTCAGAGAATGCAGGGTTTGTTCGCGAAGTTGCCAAGGCTGGGATCACATTCATTGGCCCGCCGCCGGAAGCGATGGAAGGTCTCGGCGGCAAGATGTCTGCTCGAAAGATCGCGATCGAAGCAGGCGTACCGATAGTACCCGGGACAACCGAGCCACTAAGCTCATATGAAGAAGCTAAAGCGACCGCGAGCGAGATCGGTTATCCGGTCATGCTCAAGGCATCCGCGGGCGGCGGTGGCAAGGGCATGCGGCTTGTATTCGAGGAGGGCGAACTAAAGTCAGCTCTCGAAGCGGCACGCTCCGAGGCACTTGCGGGATTTGGCGACGACGCGGTCTATGTCGAAAAGGCAGTCGTTCGCCCGAGGCACGTCGAGATACAGGTCTTCTCGGATACACACGGCAACCACGTTCACCTGAACGAGCGCGAATGCTCTATACAGCGTCGTCATCAAAAGGTCGTCGAAGAGGCGCCGTCGCCGATCAACTCGGCCGAGCTTCGTGCTGAAATGGGGGCTTGTGCCGTAAAGGTGGCAAAGGCTGTCAACTACGTCGGAGCAGGAACTGTTGAATTCCTCGTTTCCGACCTCGACAAGTCGTTCTATTTCCTCGAGATGAATACACGCCTGCAGGTCGAACATCCGGTAACAGAACTTATTACGGGGATCGATCTGGTTCGTGAGCAAATACGTGTCGCCTGGGGCGAAAAGCTCTCATTCTCGCAGGAAGATGTCACGATCATGGGCCATGCGATCGAATGCCGAATATATGCGGAGGATCCCGAAACCAATTTCATGCCTTCGCCCGGGCGAATAACGCGGCTTAGAGTGCCTCAGGGGCCCGGCGTGCGTGACGACGGCGGCGTGTACGAAGGGGCTGAGGTTTCGATCTATTATGATCCGATGATCTCGAAATTTGCCGTCCACGGCCGCGACCGCGCTGAGGCCATCGATAGGATGCGGCGGGCATTGGCCGAGTACGAGGTCGGCGGGATAAAGACTACGCTCCCGTTCTTTCGCGACCTAATGGAGGATGCTGAATTTATCGAGGGTAGATTGGATACCGGCTTTATCCCGAGATTCAACGAACGAAAGCGGGCGAAAGACGTCAGCGAGACCGAGCGCGATATGGCGAGCATCGCGGCGGCACTCGCGTACTCTAAGCCTAAGGCCGTGGCGGTATCGGGGGGCGACGGGGACGCAGGTCGTGCGGGGAAATGGGCGCTTGAGGGAAGGATGGCCCGGCTGAACGGCCGGTTCTGATATTATCGAGATATGGAAGAATTGCTGAAGCAGCTGATGGGCAAGAAGATAGACGTTACGTGCGGTTCGAACGCGGCATTTCGTGGTGATGTCATCGACGTAAAGGGCGGCGTGCTCTACCTACGAGACGAGGATGAAAAGGTCGCCTACGTCGCGGTCAATATGATCGCGGTCGTTTATGAGATAAAGGACAATCACTCAAGGCCCGGCTTTATCAGCTAAAGCCAGGCGATAACGAGATGTCATGGCGAGGCCGTCCGGCAGCGGGCGGCCTTGACGTCTTTCTACCTATCCATTAATAACTCTCATGGACATCGTACTGCTGAACCGGACAACTTTGAAAGGGTACCCTGGACTCGGATAAATCAGATTGACTTGAGTTCAGAACGGGTGTACGTTATGCGGTAAGATTCGAAGATCTTTTCATTATCTACCAAGGTTGTCTCAGATACATTTATACCGGCTTTATCTTGAAGACATTGCAGAGGAGACGTTGGGGATAATGAGAAAGAACACGATACTTTCGATAATAGTCCTATTGCTGTGCTTTTTGGTCGGTGCGGCCGCTTATCAGGCGACTTCTTTCGTCGCAAGCTGGATCAGCGAAAGACTTTCAGATTGTCAGGCCGAGACCGGTACAGGCTGCGCCGAGGGCACTGAAGCTCCAGTCCAGCCGCGCCGCAGGCATTGATATCGATACCTTGCTGCTGATTCTACTGTTTTCTAGCGGGCTGCTGCACCGCTCGTTCTAGCGAGTCCCAAATTTGAAGATAGATCTTGGTCTCCCTGGGGATGAGGTTTGCCCAATCGGCGCCGGCACGGTTGATGTACCCCGGGATCTTTGCCGGGTTTGAGTTATAGCCGGTCGCCATCAGGTGTTCCTGGCTGGCGATGCCTGTCTGGACGGCGTTGTAAACCGTCGGATGGGCGATAAGATCGTTCCACGTCATCTGCATATAGAGCAGCATCGCCTGCGAGGCGTTAATGTGGTTTCGCATCCCCTCGACAAAATCGGGCATCAGCCCGGCATTCGGATACAGCGACCGCACCATTCGATAGGTGGACGGTATCATTTGCACCATTCCGCCGGCACCCGCGGAACTCACCGAATATCGGTAGGTCTGTCCCTCGTTAAGCGCGTAGAGCGTGAAGATATCGTTGTAGATATTCGGGTGAAACTCCGTACGGAATCGCAGGTGGTCAACGTGCTCGACGGTCGCCAAACGCTCGGCAATGTCCGCGACCTTCGGCTGTATTGAAAAGCCCTTTTGCCTCAGCTGTTCGCGCGCGATATCGATCGTATTTCGGACATACATGCGGCCGGCGTTCACAACCTCGGGCGTGACCAGTCCCGGATGAGTTGAAACGTAATATGCCATCTCGGTCATCACGCCGCGATTTTCACGCGGATACTGTACGACCAGCGGCAGATGAACGGTGCCGTTCATGTCGGTGACGACGACCGGCGTATTTACACCGTTGCCGCGGATAGTGCGTGAGATCAACTGTTTGCCCGACGCCGAGAGAACGGGCGTAGCCGATCCGTGGGCAAGGAACTGGTCCTTGGTCAGAACGTACGAGTCGATCTGCTTTGTATTCGAATCAAGATAAGCAACACGGATCAGGCTTGTAAAAAGTACCGGCTCTACAGACGCAATGGTAAGCGGCCGCGTGGTCAGGTGACGCTTGGCCTCGGCTATCCGCTGCCTGATCTGCGAGATGCTCAGGCCCTTGAAATTCAAATTGCTTGCCTGCGACGGCTGCTCCGTCATCGGAGCCGTGACCGGAAGCTTCTGCGTAGGTGCGGGCGTCGGTATTGCCGTGGCAGCCGGTTTAGGCGACGGCAATGCGCTCGATACGATCACTCGCGGCTGGTCCGACATCGTTCGGGCCGGGGTTGTCTGTGCGAAATTAGCGGTTGCGGCGACGAGGACACAGAGTCCAATACTTAGGCTGTTCTTCATAATATTTCGGAAGAGAAGCTGTTAGATACGCTCGATCTCGAGGCAACTGTCGGTCAGCACGTATAAGATTCTCTCAAACCGGCCACCGTTGTCAACACTTTTCGAATATTTTATCGAATAAATAATCAATGCTTATGGATGCCCGGAATTTGTAACGTGTCGGGCCATAAGGTATAAATAGCCTTTGCCGCCTTTTCCGGGCGGTTTTTAGTATGAGGCAACTTTTCGGAACGGACGGCATACGTGGAAAAGCGGGCGAATTTCCGCTCGATCTTACGACGGTGCGGATTATCGGCGCATCGCTGGCAAGGCAGTTTGCCGAGAGGCTTGGCCGGGCACCTCGCTTTGTTTCCGGCCGCGATACCCGCGAGTCGGGTACTTCGATCGAAGCCGCATTTCACGCCGGTGCGGGATCCGCGGGCGCCGAGTGCGAATCTGCCGGAGTGATCACAACACCGGGCGTGGCATATCTGACGAATGAGTTCGATTTTGATGCTGGTATTGTCGTGAGCGCGTCGCATAATCCGTTTCAAGACAACGGAATAAAGATCTTCTCGCCGTCGGGCCGCAAGATCGACGAGGCAACGGAACGCACTATCGAGACCGACATATTCGCAAACACCGTATCCGTGGCCGAGACCGACGGCGAATTGCACTCGGCACGTGAGGAAGAGTTTCGTCGTGCATATATTGACCACCTCGCCAGTAGGGCCAGCGGCTTTGATGCCGCGGGGGCTCGCGTTGTCATCGATACAGCCAATGGAGCTGCGTCGGCCCTTGCACCGGAGCTTTTTGACCGACTCGGAGCTGAGGTGATCGCGATCCATGACTCGCCCGACGGGCGCAATATCAATGAGAATTGCGGCTCACTCCATCTCGAGCATCTGCAGGCAAAGGTCGTCGAGACTGGAGCGGCATTTGGCGTTGCCTTTGACGGAGACGCCGACCGGGCGCTTTTCGTCGACGAGAAGGGAAATATCGTTGACGGCGACGCGACACTCTGGATAATGGCCCGTTATCTTAAGAGCCATGGCAAACTCGCCAATTCAACCGTCGTCGCTACCGTGATGAGCAATCTCGGGCTCGAGCTCGCCCTTCGGTCCGAGGGCATCGAACTTTTGAGGACAAGCGTCGGCGATAAATACGTCCTTGAGCAACTGATCGAGACCGGTTCCGAGATCGGCGGCGAGCAGTCGGGCCACATCATCTTTCCCGAGATCAGCCTCGTCGGCGACGGCATGATGACGGCCCTGCTTCTGTTGAGAGCGATCAGGGAGAAAGGCTCGACGCTGTCGGAGGCAGTCGAGGGGTTTACTCGTTTTCCGCAGATCCTCGTAAATACCAAGGTCACCGAGAAACGGCCGTTCGAGGATGTTCCTGCTATCGCTGAGGCCGCCAAACGGGTCGAGGCCGAGCTTCACGGTGAAGGTCGTCTGCTCCTGCGATATTCCGGTACCGAGAATCTTGCCCGCGTAATGATCGAGGGCAAGGACCAGGATTCCATCAATGAACAGGCGCACCGGCTGGCGGAAGTCATCCGCGCCGCACTCAGCTAGACATGCCCAAGACCGTAAAGATCCGCATCGAACGCGAGGCCGCGAACTACAAGATCGAGGTCGGCGGATCTCTTGCGGCTGCGGGGCGTTGGGCCCAGACTTGCTTAAAAAGAGCTTCGGCAAAGGCAGTAATCGTCTCTAACCCCACTGTTTTCAAACTCTACGGCGAGATGGTCGAGACTTCTCTCCGTGAAGCGGGACTTACGACTTCGTGTTTCCTGATGAAGGACGGCGAGCGGCACAAGAGCCTTCGAACGGCCGAAGCATCCCTAGAAGCTTTCTCCGAAGCGGGGCTTTCGCGTACCGATGCGGTTGTGGCTCTCGGCGGCGGCGTTGTGGGTGATCTCGCGGGTTTTGCCGCAGCGACGTATCTTCGCGGTATCGCTTTCCTGCAGGTCCCGACGACACTGCTTTCGATGATCGATTCGTCGGTCGGCGGCAAGACGGGAGTGAATTCCGCGTTCGGCAAGAACCTGATCGGTGCGTTTCACCAACCGAGCGGCGTTCTCATCGACGTTTCTACACTCGCCACGCTGCCGGAGCGGGAACTCAAGGCCGGCTTTTGCGAGATGATCAAACACGGAGCGATCGGCAACCGGCAGCTGTTGTCGCGAACTTCCGATCTGCTCGCCGGTTCATATCTCTCTGAATATCCCGATCATCTTAACGGCCGCAATTTTAGGGCGGAGCTCTCAAATTTGATAGCGTCGAACGTTGAATTCAAAGCGAGGATCGTCGCCGGTGACGAACGCGAGTCGTCAAATCGGATGAACGCGACCTCGCGAAAGGTACTCAATTTTGGCCACACGCTCGCTCACGCCCTTGAAAAGGTCACGAACTACCGATATTTCAAGCACGGCGAGGCTGTCGGCTACGGAATTTTGTTTGCTGCCGAACTCTCAAAATCTCTTGCGCTGTGCGGCCAAAAGGATGTAAACTTGTTATACGATGTTGTGCATCGTGTCGGTATTCTACCGTCACTCGCCGGCATCGGGACAAGAGAGGTAATTGAGGCCTTTAAGTTTGACAAGAAGAATCTCTCCGGCTCGCTGCAAATGGTGCTCTTAAGGGGCATTGGCCGGCCCACGATAGTCAGCGGGCAAGACATCCCACGAGACGTACTCGAAAGCGTCCTCAATAAATTCCTCAAAGAACGGGCCTGACTTAATGAGCCCTGTTCACCTTTTTGAGGTAACAAGCGATGAACAACCGAGCAAACGATCGCAGCGGCGAACGCGGCAGTGCGGGCGTAAAATTCGTCTGTACGCTGGCCGTGCTGGCCCTGGTCGCGAACGCGGCCATTAACTACGTTCCCGTGGCCTACTCGGCCGAGAGCCTCAGGGCCGACATGCAGACGGCCGTGATTCAGGGGCTTGCGCTTCCCGGCAAGGTGAATCCTGTCGAAAACGTCAAAGCCCGCATTCAGCAATCCGTTCAAAAGAACGAGCTGCCGGCCGACACTATGATCGACGTTAGGCAAAAGGGCAACGCGATCACGGCACACGTTATCTATTCGAAGCCGGTGAATGTGCTGCCATTTGGCATCTACACTTACACATATCGCTTTGACCATACAGCGACACCGACCGGATTCTTAATGGACGCGTCCAAAAACTAGCAAGCCAGGGCCTCGCGGACCTTTAGAGGCTGGATCTGGATCAGGCCTTCGGGAGCGTCGGCAAGCCAGGTCGACGGGCAAACGCCGCAGGTAGTACATTTTTCGACAGCAGGACACGGAAGGCTCGAGAGCGACTCTCGGGCCTTTTCATGTTCGGTCTT
>CAZJFB010000076.1:0-17962 GCA_964545145.1 uncultured Chloracidobacterium sp.
GTTGCTCTTTTTTCGGTCTTTGGCCAACGCCCTCAGTCTCTCGAGTCATCGCGAGTAGTATTAGTTCTATATCCTTTGTTACTCTTGGTTCGTGAACGTTTCTCCTCGGATTGCGGATATTTCTGACGGCCTCCGATGGAACCTCCTGCAAAAAAAGACCCAGGAGGTAAATGCTGTTCGAGCTTTTTCGCTTTTTCGTGATCACAAAATTGAGCCGATCCTAATAAAGGGCCCCGCGGTCGGCCGGTACTACCCCGAGGATCAGCCCCGAGTATCTATCGATCTCGATCTTTCTGTTGTATCGGATCAATTTGATGCGGCATTCTCCCTAGTTCGTTCAGCTTCGGCTGCTGGATTGGCCGTGGATCTGCATAGGGAATTGCGGCACCTTGATAGCATTCCATGGAGCGACCTGTTCAAACACTCCCGTGAGCTCAAGCTTGAATCGGGAACTGTGCGCGTGCTTCGTCCCGAGGATCATTTGAGGGTGCTCTGCGTCCATTGGCTGACGGACGGCGGCTCAAACAAAGAACGCCTTTGGGATATCTATTATGCGGTAGCGAAACGTGAATCGGATTTTGATTGGGACCGACTGCTAGGTCCAATAAGTCCGAAGCGACGACGTTGGATAATATGCACTATCGGCCTGGCTTCAAAGTACCTCGGGCTCGATATCAGCGATACGCCTGTTGCAAATGCAGTTGAAGAATTACCAAGGTGGCTGACCGAGACCGTAGAGAGAGAATGGGCGGCCGAAGTGAAATTTGTTCCGTTGGAAGTAGTTATCGCCAAGCGGGAGAACGTAATGCGACAGCTTGGCAGACGGCTATGGCCGAATCCGATCTGGGCGACGGTGCAAGCAGAAGGGGATTTTGACGCACCGACGAGGATCCACTATCAGATCGCGAACATTATTCGACGGATATTGCCGTCATATCGGAGAGTCTCATCGATAATGAGGGCGAACAAGAAAAAATGAGCGGGGTTCCGACAACTGTACTGGCGATCGAATCTGCGATTAGGGGCGGAAGCGTATCCCTAATCCGCGATGATCTCGAGGTCGATCGCTGGATCGGATCAGCTGAAGTTTCCAAGGCTGAGGAACTGCTCGTTAATATCGACAAGATGCTCGAATCAAAGTCGCTCTCACTGCCAGACATAAGCCTTGTCGCGGTGTCGGCAGGGCCGGGCAGCTTCACGGGTATTCGTATCGGCATTGCCACGGCTCTCGGTCTAAAGACGGGCCTAAGTATCCCGATGTCCTCTGTATCAGCCTTGAAAGCAATTGCTCAAGACTGCCAATTTGCAAAGGATGCAGTGGTTGCACTCCCTGTTGGCCGAAACGCCGTGTGCCGTCAGCGGTTTATACGCCAGGGGACATCCGTTATTGAGACCACCCGCCCGGAGACTATTCGATCAGAGGAATTCGATGAAGAAGTGATCGGTAACCCCGTGTACACGTACCTGCTTCACAGTTTTTTGCATGATCGCCTAGGAGCTTCGACCAATTCCGTCGATATTGGCGAAAACATAGCTTTGGCGATCGGACGAAAAGGCCTTAGAGATCCGGGAAATGCCGAGGAACCACTCTTTATCAGCAAAAACTGGTGATCCAGCTTTCGTTGGGGATGAGCATTTCTGTCACGTTTGAAGTCAAATCCTTGATCTTTTCCAGATCTTCATTGATCTTTCGTCCCTAAAAATCATGCATTTGCATCGGAATCACGAGCTTTTGTAGTAGATTCATCAGATCAGTGCCAGTAACCGGAAGCATATCAACAGACAATTGACAGCATCAAACTAAGTCCCTAAAGGAAAGGAAATAACGAGCAAATGGGTTCGTCAAAGGAACATCGTGACACTCTACGTATCCGACCGATCGAGGTCGCTCACATTGCCGACCTGATCCGTATCGGCGAGGTGACGAATTTGAGCCCTTGGACCGCCCAGCATTACCTGGATGAGATAAAAAATCCGCATTCGATAATGCTAAGGCTCGAAGACGACAGGAATTCAACCGTTGGTTTTGTCGTCGGACGTCAAGTCATTGGCGGCGATATCGAAATGCAAATCGATGCTGAGATCTACAACATTGCCGTTGAGCCCGAATATCAAGGCAGAGGACATGGGAAACAGCTATTGGAAGCCCTGATCCGATCATGTAGGGAAGTGAACATTGTGAATATATGGCTTGAGGTGCGTGAATCTAATATCAGAGCGATCGAATTCTACGAAAAAAATGGTTTCTTTCAGGTCCAAACCCGCAAGAACTTCTATAACAGCCCACGGGAACATGCTCTGTTGATGCGATTAACACTGAAAAAACTTGCGGCTTGATAATTTATTTTCTTAGGTCTAGAATGAGACTTGAGCCACATCACAAAAGTCTTAAATGTCGAGATGTGGTCCAAATTTTTGACAAGTGAGGACAACACGCCATGGACATGTCAATCGCTGATCCGGTGAGAGACGAACTGCTAAAGAGCAATCCGACGTTCAGAGAACTGGTACATCAGCACGAGGATTTTGAAAGGAGACTGAGCGAACTTGCCCATCTAACATACCCAAGTGACGACGAACAATTGGAGGAGGTCACTCTCAAGAAGAAGAAACTTCAGGTAAAAGACGAAATTTACGCAATGATGCAGCAGCACGCCGTTTCACATTAAGAACGGTTTTGCTGCTTCACTTTTAGAGGATCTGGCGGCTCTTGGCTTTATTGCCGGGCCGCCCTTTATTTTGGTACGGTGGTGCAGCCTTTGAGGCCGTAAGAGTAGAGTCGCTTGTTTGTTAGCAGGAAGAAAGAACCGTCGGTCCCGATCGGCTCATCAACTATTGCTTCGTTCTCATCCAGGGCAACTTGGCCAACTGTCCTACCGTTTAAGAGATTTACGAATGTAGCCCCGTATTCGTCAATACTTGAGATCAACGCAAGATCCTTGTTGACAAATCCCATTTGAGTCACGCGGCCCGCAAGTCTCCTTTTCCAATTCAGCCCCCCGCTGCGGGAACGGAGGCTGTAAACAAAATTATCGTTCGAGGCCGCTAATAGGGAATTATCTCCTGTGGTCCTTAGCGAGGTGATCGATCCGCCGGTCTTAAATTTCCAATACTGTGCGACCTGCCCATCAAGTAAATAAGTGATCGATCCTCTATCGTCGCCAAACACTAGATCTCCGGACTCTGTTTGGGCAAATGCCGTAACAAGCGAGTCGAGTTTTCGCATCGATTCGATCTCGCCGCTTGCGAGAGCAATTACAAATAATTGCTTAGCAGAAGACGTCAAAACAATGTTATCTGCGGACAACACGGGCCTACCGATGAATCCAGACGCGACCTCTCGTCTCCATTTGATGTTTCCCGATCTTGCGTCGATAGACTGTATAACGCCGCTTCCGGAGACAACAATCAATGACGGCCCTGAAAGAGCGACAAAATGGGAACCGGAGTCTGGAAGTTTGACCGTCGACACCGTGATCCCGGTATCCTTACTTAATACTCGGAGCATGCTTGACGGACTTGAATCGGTCTTGGCCGGGGCATTTGTCACGATTACCAGACCAGCATCGCCGGCGACGATATTAGACGCAGGTTCGCCGCCTAATTCGGTCGTCCAGAACTTTCTTCCATTGGCGGAAACTGCCTCGACTCGAGAGTCGGACGTTGCAACAAAAACTGTCCCCGCTTCCATCGTGAAACTTCTCCCGGCCGCTAGTTCGTAGGCCCAACATCTCGATGCAGAGATCTCGCCAACTGTTCCAAATTCAGTACCGGCTTGTGAGAAAGCTTCCACTACTACTACCAATAAGAAAAACAGGAGGAGAGCAGAGGTTTTGGGAAGGGTTTGAGGCAACATTTAGGTTAGGTCTCGATCAGCTCGAATTTTCGATTTTAGCACACCGTACTTATCGTGTTATATTGATGCCTATATCTGAACTAGAGTTTGTAACATGTCGGGATGAATCCGATTCACACCGTATTGCCGAATGCTTGCTCGAGTCAGGTATTTAGAAAGGCACACCACACACAAGAGAGGAATTAACACATGTCATTCAATAAGATAATCATTGTCGGCAATCTAGGCCGGGATCCGGAACTTCGCTATACACCACAGGGAGCGGCAGTCTGCAGCTTTTCGATGGCAACCAACGAAAAACGTAAGGATAAATCGGGAGAGCTACAGGACATAACAACCTGGTTCAAAGTCACACTCTGGAGAAACCAGGCTGAAACTGCGGCCAAATATCTTACCAAAGGCAGCCCTGTTTATATCGAGGGACGGTTACGAATCGAGGAATGGACAGATCGAGACGGGAACAACCGATATACGCTGGATGTTCAAGCGACCGATATGCAGTTTATTAGTGCCGGACGCGGGGAAACGGGAGGCGACTTCCCGGGCGGTCATGATGATTTTGAAACTCACAGTGGGCCGCCTGCTAGTTCGTCATCTGCAAGCGCATCATCAGGTGGTGGAGCTTCCGCCTCGGTATCGGCCCCTCCGGGCGATGACGACATTCCGTTCTAGAAACTAGGTGATCCGTATGTATCAAAATTGAAAATGCGCGACTTTGGAGTAACCTTCACTTCGCGCATTTTCATTTCGTTGTTCGCTATACCCATTCGCCCATCTTACGGAATTTGTTGTATCGACTATCGAGCAACAATTTTGCGTCGAGATTAGACAATGATCTAACCTCGCTTACAAGACGGTTCTTAAGGCCTCCTGCGATCTTTTCGAAGGCAGCCTGAGACTTCTTGTCGCTTTCCGACGGCATCTTCCATGGCTCCGGCTCCGGAATTATTTCGTCAACTATATCGAACTTCTTCAAATTGGCAGCGGTCAACTTTAGCCCTTCAGCCGCCTCAGGAGCTTTTTCTGCTGATTTCCATAAAATGGCGGCGCATCCCTCGGGCGTGATTACGCTGTAAACGGCATTTTCCATCATCAACACTCGATCGCCGATTCCGATCGCCAATGCCCCGCCACTGCCTCCCTCACCAAGCACCACAACGATGATAGGGACCTTGATAAGCGCCATCTCACGAAGATTGAAAGCGATCGCTTCTGCCTGTCCGCGTTCCTCCGCGTCAATGCCCGGGTATGCTCCCGGAGTATCTATAACCGTGATAATCGGGCGTCCGAATTTTTCCGCCATTCGCATAACACGAAGGGCCTTGCGGTACCCTTCAGGCTTTGACATGGCAAAATTTCTGTGACGACGTTCGTTAATGTCGCGACCTTTCTGTTGTCCAATAACGCACACCTCGTCCCCGTCAAGCCGTGCAAAACCGGTGATCATTGCAGGATCGTCAGCAAAACGTCTGTCACCGTGGATCTCAACAAAATCTGAAAAGATCGTGGTGAAGAGATCCATTGCATAAGGCCGTTCGGGATGGCGTGCCATCTGGACACGTTCAAATGCGGTTGCGGACATAAACTAAATAATAACGCTTAGTGAACCCATTCGACAACGCAACCACGATCTTCAAGTTCTCTCTGCAATGAGCGGCTTGGGGAAACACTTACGCCAGACGCATCGAGTCGGATCTTGACCGCACCGGTATTCACTGTTAACGCAACCTCACATCGGCCACGCTCTCGGTCAAGTATTCGAAATAGTCCTTCGAAGTCAGCCTCTGTCGATATCCTAGGGGGTATAGTGATACTCACACCGCGTGCCCTTTCCGCCAATGCATCGTCAAGGCCCCGGATCTCATTAATCATCAGCGTAGGCTCCTGGCCTTCGCTCGCCTCGATCTTCCCGCCGGCGATGATCAATTCATCATCCTTGATCAAGCCGATGTACTTGTTGAAATTCTCCCCTACAGCGACACATTTGACCCCTCCAGATCGATCCTCGATCCGAAAGGTTGCAAAACGGTTGCCTTTCTTACTGACACGGATCTGAACTCCGCTGATCATACCAGCAAGGTTTACATTCATTCCTGATTGAAGGTCGTCGTGTTCAGCAATATTCTTGATTCTGGTCGCTGAAAGCAATTCCGAGTAATTATCGAGTGGATGAACTGAAAGATAAAAACCAACTGCTGCCTTCTCGCGTTTCGCTAATTCGGACCTTGTCCAAGGCTCCGCAACCGGGAGGTCGGCAGCAGGGTCGTTCAGAGTTGCGTCTGCGACTCCAAATAGACCACTTTGTCCGCGCAATCGGTCTTCAGTCATGCGTTGTCCTTGTTGAAGAGCAGGATCAATAGCCGCGAACAAGCGAGCTCGCCATAACCCGGTCTCCGTCCCTTCGGACATCAATGAATCAAACGCCCCAGCGCAGATCAGACTTTCAAGCCCGCGACGGTTGATCGAGCCCGTCCCCAGGCGCGAACAAAAATCGAATAGGGAACTGAATTTCCCGGATCTCCGAGCCTCAACGATAGCGGCAACACTTGACGCCCCCATACCTTTGATCGCTGTCAAACCATAGCGAACTGCGTCATCTACAGGTGTAAACCCCTCGCCGCTTTCGTTGATATCTGGGGGCAAAAGCCTAAGCCCCATGGATTTGAGTTCGGTCGAGTACTTATATACTTTGGCACTGTCATCAGCTTCATGAGAAAGAACAGCGGCATAGAAGTGGGCCGGATAATGGGCCTTCAAATAGGCGGTTTGGAATGCAAGAACCGCATAGGCCATCGAGTGACTTCGGTTGAATCCATAATCCGCGAACTTCGCCATCAGATCGAAGATCTCTTTAGCTGTCTTCTTAGAAATGCCATTTGCGACTGCTCCGTCAACAAAAGTATTCTCATGGACGGCCATTTCCTCGATCTTCTTCTTGCCCATCGCCCGCCGCATCAGATCGGCCTGGCCGAGGCTGTACCCAGCCAGTTTCTGTGCAAGCTGCATGATCTGCTCCTGATAAACCAGGACGCCAAAAGTATTTCCAAGAATATCCTCCATCTCGGGGAGGAGGTATTCGACCGGTTTTACTCCTCGGTGGCGATCTATAAAATCATCTATCATTCCGCCGTCAAGCGGTCCAGGGCGGTAGAGAGCATTCAAAGCTGACAGGTCTTCAAGTTCTTTCGGACGCAGTTTTCGACACATGTCCTGCATTCCTGATGATTCAAACTGGAATATCGCTTCAGTTCGACCTTCACCAAAAAGCTGCATTGTCTTCTCGTCATTGGTGGGGATCTTGGTCCAATCGATCGTGACTCCAAGCCTTTCTTTCATTGATGCCAAACAGTCACTGATGATAGTCAGCGTGGTCAGGCCGAGAAAGTCCATCTTTAGCATCCCGACTTTCTCGAGGTCACCCATCGGATACTGGCTTGTAAGTTCGTCCTTACCGGAAACAGCAACCGGCACAAGTTCGTGCAGCGGCTTCGGGCTTATCACGACTCCAGCAGCATGAACGGAAGTGTGACGCGAACATCCTTCCAGTTTTAACGCAAGATCGACAAGCTCTTTGACCTGCTTGTCCGAATCGTATGACTTCTTAAATTCAGGAACCGTTTTGAGCGCGTCCGAAATGCTCACATTGCGCCCCCGAATAGGCGGCGGGATCATTTTAGCGACCTTTTCCACGGCTCCAAATTCCATCCCGAGGGCACGCCCAACGTCTTTGATGGCCGCACGAGACGCCATTGTCCCAAAAGTGACGATCTGGCATACCGACTCTTGTCCGTAGAACTGAGTGACATGATCGATTACGTCGCCACGCCCCCGAATGCAAAAATCGATATCAATATCCGGCATGGAGATCCGGTCCGGATTAAGAAATCGCTCAAATAGCAATTCATGCTGCATCGGATCCACATCGGTGATTCGCAGGCAGTACGCCGCAAGCGAGCCTGCGGCTGAACCGCGGCCCGGACCGACGGGAATCCCCTTATCTCTTGCGTACTTAATAAAGTCCCAAACGATCAGAAAATACCCCGGGAATCCCATCTTTTTGATCGTCGCGATCTCAAGGTCCAGCCGATCTCGGTACTCGTCAAGGGTGTGTACCAGCGTCCCATTCGCAATTCTCGGCTGCCATTCTTCCCGGTTTCTTTCCTCAAAGCCTTGATGAAGAACATGCTCAAAATATTCCTCGGTAGTCATCCCGGCAACCGGTATCGGATAGCTCGGCAATTGTCTGACTTCGTCCCCCTGAGGTATCTCTAACTGACACATTTCCGCGATCTTGACGGTATTGATCAGAGCGTCGGGTAATTCGGTACCAAAGATATGCCACATTTCATCGGCACTTCTCAGGTATCTGGTACCAGTGATCGGCCGCCCGTCGTCTATTAGTGTCCTGCCTTCACCGATGCAAAGGAGGAGCTCATGAGCTCGCACATCGTCCTGATCAAGATAATGGACGTCGTTGGTTGCGACCAACGGAATGCCAGAACTTTTCGATAGGGAAACAGTATCTTCAACCAACCTGTGGCCGCTTTCATCGGTCCCCTCTGTTACCTCTAGGAAAAAGCTGCCTGCTCCGATGACACTTTCGATCATCTTCGCGTTATTGAGAGCCATTTCCACGTTGCCATTGAGAAGAAAATGACCAACAGGCCCAAACCGGCCGCCTGATAGTCCTATCAACCCCTTACTTCTCTCCGCCAAAAGTTCCAGGTCGATCCGCGGCTTGTGGTAAAACCCCTCTGTAAACGCTTTGGAAGCTAAAAATGTGAGATTCTGATAACCTTCGAGATCCCGAGCGAGCAGGATGAGATTGTAATATGGCCGTTCACCCGCCGGAACGGATCCCGATCGATCCAATCTACTACCCAATCGAACGTGCGCTTCATATCCGATTATCGGCTTGATACCGGCATAAGACATCGTGTTGAAAAACGAAACGGCACCGTACATGTTGCCGTAATCGGTTATTGCACAAGCCTTTTGACCCAATGCGGCAAGCCGCTTCGCCAGCGGCTTTAGTTGGATTGTGCTTTGCAACAGGCTATAATCGGTATGCAAATGAAGGTGAACGAAGTCCTTCGGACTAAAAACGATCGGATCTTTCGCTACAGTCATATATGAAAAAAGTTTATCTCGAAACGTTCGGCTGTCAAATGAATGTCTCCGATTCGGAGCGCGTTTCGACGGTGCTGGCAAGAGATGGCTTTGAATTGACTGCAGATGAGCGATCAGCCGATGTCGTCATCTTCAATACGTGCTCAGTGCGTGAAAGGGCTGAACATAAACTCTACACCCGAGTGGGTGAAATCCGACATTCGCACGACAAAAAGCCGGTTATTGGAGTTATGGGATGTGTTGCACAGCTTGAAGGAGAAACCCTGTTTAAGAAGATCCGCGGGGTTAACTTTGTAGTTGGTACTCGCGCCGTTGGGCGAATCGCGGACGCTGTGAATGAATCACTCGATGGGGCTGTCGATTACCTGGACATTGGTGAAAGGGAGAACGACTACGATTGGACGGTAGCAGATACCCATCGTCATTCGCCATATGTCGCCTATCTTCCCATTATTGAGGGCTGCAACAAATTTTGTACCTACTGTATTGTCCCATTTTCAAGAGGTAGGGAACGGAGCCTTCCAGCCTCTGAGATCATCGCCCAGGTCAATGAATTACAACGCGATGGCGTTCGCGAAGTTCATCTAATTGGTCAAAATGTTAATAGTTACAGACCACAATCTGATGTGGGACTTGAACCGTTTGCAGGGAAGTCAGCTTTCTCAAGACTTCTTAGGGCAGTCGCGGCTACGGGTATAGAGCGGGTAAAGTTCACCACTTCGTTCCCTCGCGATTTTGACGGTGAAATTGTCGACGCCATTGAAGAGAACCAAAATCTCTGTAATTGGGTCCATTTGCCGGTTCAGTCAGGTAGTAACAGAGTACTTCGGCTGATGAAGCGAGGCCACACAATTGAAAGGTACAAGGCAAAGATTGACCGAATTAAGTCATCGTCCCGAGATATTTCGTTGACAACTGACATTATTGTTGGTTTTCCGGGGGAATCTGAGGCTGATTTTTTGGAGACTGTCGATCTTTTCAGGTACTGCGAGTTCGATAGTTCTTATATTTTCAAGTATTCGCCACGTCCGGGCACTCCGGCATTTGAGATGGATGACGATGTTTCGGCTGCGGAAAAGACCTTGCGATTTGTTGAACTCGAGAGGGTCCAGAGAGAAATTCAGGAGACTCGTCTAAAACGCTATCTTAAGCAAACGCTTAACGTCCTTGCCGAAGGCACTTCAAGCCGGACCGAGAATTGTCTTACTGGCCATTCAACATGCCATAAGGTCGTTAATTTCGCAGGCTCTCATGAACTTCTCGGTCGAGTTCTAGACGTTCGTATTACCGAGGTCAAGTCAAATTCATTGTTCGGTGAGGTGTGCTAACTCATGGACGGCAACAGTAGCTTAATCGAGGTCAAGATCGGAGCTTTGATAATGGATCCAAATACTAATACCCCAATAGTGGTGCTTAAAGGGGTCGACAGCGAAATCGTCTTGCCAATTTGGGTGGGTGCATTTGAGGCGAATGCAATTGCTCTCGAGATCGAGAAAGTCGTGCCTCAACGGCCGATGACCCACGATCTGCTAAGGAACATCATTGTCGAGTGCCAATTATCGGCCGCGACGGTTATTATCACGGATCTGCAGGAGAACACATTTTATGCACGCATCGAACTTATTGATCGCTTTGGCGAACCAGTGGTGCTTGATGCTAGGCCGTCGGATGCGATCGCACTTGCTCTGAGATTAGATTGTCCGATATATGTCGAGTCAAAGGTGATCGAGCTTTCAGCTGCATCTACGCAAAAGCCAGATCCGAGTGAAAACGAAGAAGCCGCGACCTTGGATGAGTGGCCTGAGCTGATCGGTTGAACTTTCCGTTCATTTCGACGTGGTAATTACATAATCTCTATTATCAGACGCAATGGTGACGGTTAACGTATAGAAATGCTCATGCTACTTGCTTCCCTAGTTATTAGTGAATATTGGGTTGCTCGTACTTCGGAGAATTTTACTCGCCGGGGTCCCGACTTCAAATACGACAACTTCATTTAGACCTTTCTTAAGCCAAGGCCCCGGTACGAATAGCGATTGCTGCGGGCCTATCTTCCAGAATCTTCCAAGATGATGTCCATTTATCCAAACATGACCCTTTTCCCAAGATGAGGTGTCAAGAAATGTGTCGCCGACCTCATTCAGTCGGAACGAACCCCGGTAAAAGGCCGGTGGAGCTGCGTTGATCTCGCTAAATCTCAGTCTCTTTATGTCGGTCATAGGCAACGAGAATACTTCCCATTCAAACAATTCGTGTCCATTTAGCGTTACTTTGCCGAGGATGCCTTTTCTGTCGTCGACCATCTTGGAGCCGAAGTTGATCCTCCCCATGTTTTCAACCAGTATGTCGATCGGTTTGCCGGCATCAAGGCTGACTTTGAGCGAATTTTGCTTGAGCCGCCTATCCAATTTACCCAAAACTTTGTCTCCCTGCGATACAACTGCATAGTCACGCGCATCACCGATCGAAAGCTCTCCTGCGACCGCCTCTTGCATTTGCCTTCTATACAGAACAAATCCGTACGCCTGGTCTAACGCCTCAAACGTAAGCGGCACATTCGATGTGACCGGCTGCCGAAGCAGCATCTGGATACTGGCAGTCTCTTTCAGCTCGAATCTTGGGATCTCGATCATTGAGTTTGCCGGCGGCAACTCCGGGAACTTCTCGTTCTTGAAATGACGTTGAATCACGTATCGAATGGCAAAAAACTTATCCGTGGGACGTCCTGCTTCGTCCAGTGGCGAACCATAATCATAGCTCGATGTGTCAGGCTGGATCGGCATGTCACGACTTGAATTCGCCCCTGCCATGAAGCCGAAAGTCGTACCGCCGTGAAACATATAAAGATTGAAGGAGGTATTGTTGCTCAAGAACCAGTCGACACCCTCGGCCGGAACCTCGGCAGGGTTCCTTTTATCATTCCCTCCCCAAGGCGGCAGCAAATGGTGCGGTTCGCCCCAGTGGTCGAACCAACCTGTCCAGTATTCGCCAACCATTCGGGGGGCGTCGGGCTGACGGCGATCCAGTTCCTTAAACTGGTCCGCGGGAACGTCTCCGGCACCGAAATTCACTACCGACAGAACGCCGCGGACAGATCCTCCGTCGAGATTCTTCGCGCCTGGACCGTCCGAAGTAAACAGTAGTCCCGTAAAGCCGGCCTTGCGGATCTGGTCCTTAACCGCATTCATATAAACGTGATCACTTCCGAACGAACCGTATTCGTTCTCGACCTGCGTCATAATGACGTTGCCGCCTTTTGCGATCTCAAGCGGGGCGAGTCGCTTTCCAACCTCCTTCATATAGCGATCTGAGGCTTTCAGGAAACGATCGTCAGAGCTGCGTACTTTAATGTCCGAAATCTTTAGAAGCCACGAAGGCAGCCCTCCAAAGTCCCATTCGGTACAAATGTACGGCCCCGGCCTTACGATCACATATAGCCCTTCCCTGCCGGCCTCACGGACAAATTCCGCTACGTCTAGGTTGCCCGTGAAGTCGAACTTCCCCTGCGTCGGCTCATGTAAATTCCAGAAAACGTAGGTAGTTATCGTGTTTAGCCCCATGGCCCGTGCCTTTTTGAACCAATCTCGCCAGTATGCCCTTGGAACTCTGGGATAGTGGATCTCGCCCGACCGGATAACGAATGGCTTTCCATCAAGAGTAAAATCACGACCTTTCCAGCCAAATGTATGTTGTGAATATGTAACTCCTGCCAATAGAAGGACGGCAACTAGGTAGGTACCGACGCACTTACCGATCGTATTAAGCTTCATCATCTGGAATTCAATTCGCGGTACGGACAATGACCATGGCACTTCCAAGAGCCGGAACAGCAGTTTTCAAACCTTTTGTCAGCGAAAGGTCCATGTGCGCCCGCAGTTCACGTGCCGAGTACCTTTGATCCTCAGCCAGGCCCAGTCCCGAGATACGATCACCGAGATTGAACACGGAGCCTGATTGATGGGGATAATCTATCACATCGGCGTGCCAAAACCGACGGTCGCATGCTGTGCCGCCCCTTTGACACAGTTATGGGAAAAGGCTATGATTATCGTTTTGTTATCGGTCTAAGATCTTGATAAGAACAACCCAAAACGAGGAGTTACAAACCATTGAGCAACGGTAATTTTCTATTTACATCTGAGTCGGTCACCGAAGGCCATCCTGACAAGATAGCAGATCATATTTCGGATGCAATACTCGACGCGATCCTGGCACAGGACCCGACCGCGCGTGTGGCCTGCGAAACGCTGGTTACAACCGGGTTGGCCGTCGTTGCGGGCGAGATCACAACCAAGGCCGATGTTAATTACAAGCAGATCATTCGTGAGACTATCGAAGAGATAGGCTATAACAACGCTGAGTTCGGCTATGATTCGAATACCTGCAGCGTGATCGACGCGATCGGAACGCAGTCGCCCGATATCTCGCAGGGCGTTGATACCGGCGGAGCGGGTGATCAAGGCTTGATGTTCGGATACGCTTGTAACGAGACGCCGGAGTTGATGCCGATGCCGATCCAGATGGCACACAATCTGACTCGCCGGCTGTCGCAGGTCCGCCGTGACGGGACAATTCCCTATTTGCGTCCGGACGGAAAGTCGCAGGTGTCGATCGAGTATCGTGATGGCCGTCCGTTTCGTGTTGAAGCCGTTGTCATTTCCTCGCAGACCGCTGACCTCGACATCGAAGACATCCGCGCCGACATCATGGAGCACGTGATCAAGCCGGTCATCCCCGCCGACATGATCGACGACAACACGAAGTATCACATCAATCCGACCGGAAAGTTCGTTATCGGCGGCCCGATGGGAGATGCCGGAGTTACCGGTAGAAAGATCATCGTCGATACATACGGCGGATATGCTCCGCACGGCGGCGGTGCGTTCTCGGGCAAAGATCCGACGAAGGTCGATCGCTCGGCCGCGTATATGGCACGCTACATCGCTAAGAACGTTGTCGCTGCCGGCTTGGCCGATAAGTGTACTGTTCAGTTAGCTTACGCGATCGGAGTTGCGGAACCGGTTTCAGTTTTGATCGACTCGCACGGCACCGGAACGATCGACGACGAACGCATTTCAGACATAGTTCGCGAGAATTTCACGCTGACGCCAAAGGCGATCATCGAGACGCTCGACCTTCGCCGCCCGATCTACAAGGCGACGGCACGTTTCGGCCATTTCGGACGCGCGAACGACGAATTCTCATGGGAAAAGACCGACAAGGCCGAGGCCCTAAGGCTCGCTGCCGAAACGCACAAGGGGATCGGAACCAATGGCTAATCCAGGAACATCAATGCAATACGACATCAAAGACATCAATCTTGCCCCGCACGGCAAGCAGCGCATCGAATGGGCGGACCGCGAAATGCCCGTCCTGAGGCTCATTCGTGAGCGTTTTGAGGCTGAGAAGCCGCTCACCGGCGTCAAGCTCGTCGCCTGTGCTCATATCACGACCGAGACTGCGAATCTTGCACGCACGCTGCAGGCCGGCGGTGCGGACGCAACGCTTATCGCATCGAATCCGCTCTCGACACAGGATGACGTCGCTGCTTCGCTGGTAGCCGATTGGGGCATTCCCGTGATGGCGATAAAGGGCGAATCTACAGACACTTACGTTCGCCACGTTAAAGCAGCACTTGAGACAAATCCTAACCTTATCATCGATGACGGCAGCGACGTTGTCGCAACGATGATCAAGGAAAAGCCCGAGCTGATCCCGAATCTCATCGGTACGACCGAAGAGACCACGACCGGCATCGTTCGCCTCAAGGCGATGGTCAACGCCGGCGTGCTCACCTTCCCTTCTATCGCGGTCAACGACGCTCAGACCAAGCATTTCTTCGATAACCGCTACGGTACGGGCCAATCGACGCTCGACGGCATCATCCGTGCGACCAATATCCTGCTCGCGGGCAAAACGCTCGTCGTCGTAGGCTACGGCTGGTGCGGAAAGGGCGTTGCGATGCGTGCTCGCGGCCTGGGAGCGAATGTTGTGGTCACCGAGATCGATCCGATCAAGGCGATCGAGGCTGTCATGGACGGTATGCGAGTGCTCCCGATGAAGGAAGCCGCCAAAATCGGCGATTTCTTCGTCACCGTGACCGGAAACCGCCATGTCATTGACAAAGAACACTTTGAGGTGATGAAGGACGGTGCGATCGTCTGCAACAGCGGACACTTTGACCTCGAGCTTAATCTCGACGCACTTCGCGAAATGTCGCAGCCGTCGGTCATGCGTCGCCCGTTCGTCGAGGAATATCGCTCGAAAGACGATACAAAGAGCGTGATCGTGCTCGGCGAAGGCCGTCTGATCAATCTTGCAGCCGCCGAAGGCCATCCGGCATCGGTCATGGATATGTCTTTCGCCAACCAGGCGTTGTCGGCCGAGTATCTTGTTAAAAACAAAGGCACTTTGCCCGCAGGCGTCCACGTTCTGCCGTCAGAGGTCGATCAGGAGATCGCTTCCCTCAAGCTCCGTGCAATGGGCGTCGGCATCGACACGCTCACGCCGGAAATGCTCGAATACATGTCGAGCTGGGAAACAGGAACGTAGTTGTCAGAGCCGAGGAGCGATAGCGACCGGGAATTCTTCTTCCTGTCAGAAAAACTAATGAAAAGGGTCCGGCGATGCCGAGCCCTTTTTCATATTGATCCGGGTACTTGATGCCCTCACCCCCACTAGTAATCAGAGAGGCTCTTCCCCTGCCGGTTGTTCGTGTAGTCGCTTGCTGCCCATACGGAGTCCTCATTCCACAGCCATAGCTTGCTGCCGCCCTTCACCCATGGCCCCTCGTCCTGGTTCCAACATTGGGATCGGCGCATATGGCGTGTTGCGTTTGCTTTGAGGGCGATCAACGCGTCATCCGGGCTGGTCTCGCCGATGGCAATAACGCAATGAACATGATTCGTCCGAACATTGAGCGCGATCAAACGCCAGCCTCGCTTTTCACACAACTCGCGAATTGCCTTTTCGACCGCTCGACGCCGCGGTGCGTCCAGTATCACAGGTTCGCGAGTCAGGCTGGCTTTTACGCGGGAATTCCACGCAGGACTAGGTTTGATATAGGGCGAGCCGTATACGTTGTTATTACGATCAACAGAACCGCGTTCGTCGCCATGAAGCCAGGTTCCAAAGGTGCGAAACGTGAAGAAGATCGCGAGTGGCCTGTCCGTATCGTTCCACATTCAGTAGGATATTCACATTTCAAAGGAAAACCGCCCGGTCGCTATCGCTCCTCGGTTCTGACAGTCCCCAACACGCCGGCTCAATCCTCGCACGGGACGTCGAGTTCGAAGTATGTGTAGCCGGTCGAGACTATCCGTTTTTGGCCGTTCCAGATACCGATCGAGTATTTGAGGTTTTGCTCGCCGCATTCCTCGAGTTCGAGTTCATCGTACGGCATAAATATCTCAAATCCGTTATAGACCGCATCGGCGTATGACGGCGTGAATTTCTTGAACACGGCTACATTGCCATTTGTCGCAAAGTATTTCTTGTTCGAGTCTTTCAGGGGCGTGCCGTCTGCCTCGTAGAAGTAGATCGCCATCGTAAATTCCTGTTTCAGGCCGTTCTTTACCTTGAAATCAGAGGTAAAGACCATTCCGTCCTGCTCGGTCTTTTCGTCAAAGCCTTCGTAATCGACCGAGACGTCGCTGAACGAAAATACCGGCCCTGCGGGCGGAACTGCGGGCTTTGGCGGCAAGGGGCCGCTGACGGGCGGCCTGACGACAGCATTATCGTCAAACGGGTACATTTCGGCGATTATTCGCTTGTCGCCCTCCGATAGGTCCCGGTTCTCGCGCATTTTCACGCCGCCCTTGATCAATTCGGGCGGATACCAGTAATGCATGATCGAGAGCGGATCATAGACCCCGTTCGAGACCTCGTTCTCGGGCCCGTAACGCTTTAAGACCTGGGCAAACGTCTTTTCCCTCGACCAGCCCTGCTTGGCGAAGTATTCGTAAACCGCCTCTTCATTCCACTGAATATTCTGATTCTTGTTCTGATGTTCGTGACGCAATCCCAGCGCGTGGCCAAATTCGTGCAGCGTTGTCCGCCTGAATTCCTCGTCCGTGGTCTTTTCATTGAACCAGCCGAAGTTCATTGACGCTCCCGTGGCATTCTTGACGAACTGCGGGCCGCCGGCGGTCCTGACCATCGACTGGAACGCGGAATCTTTGCCGTGATACGACCATGAGCCCCTGTCCAGCGTAAACGTGATGCGTATCTCAGCCGGGCCCGATTCGACGAAAACAAAGTCGATATTGGCGAACCGTTCCCAGACCTGGGCATACTGCATCACCTTGCCCTTTACATAGTCGCTGCCCTCGAGGAACCTCACACGGATCACCTGGCCCGGGATCCATTTCTTAGACGGCTGATGGACCGATCTCGACCCGGCCTTGCCGGCCTTTTCGTCGTTTACCAGATCGGTAACACAACTGTAGATATCGCCTGCCTGGGCGAGAGCAGGTGCAATGATCGCCAGACTCAACCCTAAAACCGCCAATCCCCGCCGGACCGAACGAATCAGAAGAATAAAGCTCATATGCGACTCCGTATCAGAATATCGATCGGTCAAGTATCTTCCATTTTCCTGATTTTGGCACGTACAGAGAGATAATTTTCGACCCTCCGCCGCCACAAATTGGCGAGTCGGGACCGATCCGTCACCTCCCAAAAGACGCGGAACGGGACAAAAACAGCCCTTTGTGTCACCGGTTTTGGCAGTTGTGTCACCGGTTTTGGGCAGTTGTGTCACCGGTTTTTCCGGCCCGTTCCGGAAAAAGGCCCGATTTTTGTAACGGCTCCTGACGCGGTTGCCGAACCGGCCTGAAACGTGCCCCGAACCCTTTGTTGACACCGGCATGGATACCATCCGCGGATCGCATCACGGACGAAAGGTCCCGGCATCGCGACTACGTGGGTTCAACTTGTAAGTGCACCTCCTGTAAGTTGCTCTTTTTCATAGAAATA
>CAZJFB010000077.1:0-17634 GCA_964545145.1 uncultured Chloracidobacterium sp.
GCGACTTCGTCGACGAGGCAGCCTCTTTCCCCCAAGGCACCCACGACGACCAGATAGACGCCGTCTCCATTGCCGTCCAATTGCTCGGCTCCGCCGGCGGACAAGCCTTCGGCTTCTAGCCCGATGCGTTTTGGGACGCAATCGCCTATTATGTCAGAGAACTCCGGTTCTCGTTTTCGGCTTTCTGGGGAAAGCCCGCTCTTCGCCCATGGCAAGAAAAAGTAAGAAGGTCATAGCGATCGAGTACGCGGCCGCGAGGGCGGCCCTCGGCCTGATGGGCGTGTTGCCGCGAGCGGCGGCGGTGCGTCTCAGCATCTGGATAATGCGGATCGTTCCCGTCATCTTAAAGAGCCTGAGGCGGACCGGCATGCGCAATCTCGAGATCGCTTTCCCTGAGAAACCTGTCGCTGAACGCGAGGCCATCTTAAAAGGAACATTCGAGAATCTCGGCCGCGTCCTCGGTGAGCTGAGCCAGGTACACAAGCTCACCCGCGAAAAGCTCGCGGAGATGATCGACTTCGAATTGGATCCCGAGACAAAGGCGATCTATGCCCGTCACAAAGCGGAACGCCGCGGCGTATTGATAACGACCGGGCACCTCGGCAATTGGGAATTGCTCGTTCTCGGATTTGCCGCTCTCTATGAACCGATCAGCTACCTCGCCCGTCCGCTTGATAATCCGAAGATCGACGATATGCTCACGCGACGGAGAACGCGATTCGGCAACACGCCGATAAACAAGACCAGGTCGGCGATGCTGGCGATCAAGATCCTGCGTGACGGCGGTATATTAGGCATCCTCTCGGACGTGAACGCACAGCCGAAGGAGGGCGTGTTCGTACCGTTCTTCGGCTTGCCGGCGTGTACCGCGGGCGGCGCCGCGATGCTCGCGATCCGCTCGAACGCATTGATCTATCCGGCATTTTGCGTCTGGAATAAAGAGACGAAACGGTACAAGATCGTCTTCGGCAGCCTCATCGAGCCGCACGATACGGACGATAGAAAGCAGGATATCTTCGACACGACCGCACGCTTTACCGCCGAGATCGAAAAGATCATCAGACAATACCCTGACCAGTGGATGTGGATACACCGTAGGTGGAAGACACGGCCGCCGGGCGAACCCGCGATCTACTGAACACCCGAAAAGAGAGGAATAGGACCAAATGAACCTTAAGAAACGCAGCGTTTCCTGTCTAGTGATAATGCTCCTGACGGCGACCGCCTGCCTGGGGCAGCAGCGGCTATTTGTCGTCGGCGGCGGCAAACGCCCGGCGGACGGTATGAAGAAATTCGTCGAATGGAGCGGCGGGCCGAATGCGAAACTGCTGATGATCACCTGGGCCAGCGGCGTGCCGGACGAGAGCTTTACGGCACTCGACCGAGACTTCGCACCATTCAAACCGGCATCGATCGAGCATGCCGCAACGAGGCCGCTGGACCCCGAAAAGAGGTCGAAGTTCATCGCTCAACTAAAGGACGCGACGGGCGTCTTTTTTTCCGGCGGCGACCAGAACCGGATCATGGACGTCCTCGCCGACGAAGAGCTGCTCAGGCTGGTCCGCGAAAAATACGCCAAAGGAACACCCTTCGGCGGAACGAGTGCGGGCGCCGCCGTTATGTCCGATCCGATGATGACGGGCGAAGCGGACCTGAAAATACTCGACGGCTCGAAGGTCGGCGTCCGAAAGGGCCTCGGGCTGCTGCCGAACGTGATCTTCGATCAGCATTTCCTGGTTCGCCAGAGGCACAACCGGCTGCTCGGGCTGATGATGCAAAACCCGAAGATGCTCGGCATCGGGATCGACGAGGACACGGCCGTGCTGGTCGAGGACGATCGTAAGTTAACGGTGGTCGGGACGAGCAAGGTACTCTTCGTCCACGCGGTCAAAGGGAACAAGGAGTTTGTCCTGGCGATACTCGGGCCGAACGAGAAGTTTGACGTGAAAAAGCGCCGGCCCTGAACAGGCCTATGCCTTTTGAGTGAGTTCTTTCTCCGTCTTCTTTGAACGGACCGCACGAAAGGCGAGCTTGTCGCCGGCGGGATAAACCTCGACCGTGCTGTCTGGTGCGACATCGCCCTGGATCAACGCCTCGGACAGCTCGTCCTCGACGTATTTTTGCAGGGCACGCTTTAGCGGCCGGGCACCGTACTTGCGGTCGGAGCAGGTCTTATCGACAAGCCATTTGCAGGCCGCGTCGGTGAGTTTGATCCTGAGGTTGCGGCTCTCAACGATCTTGTTGAGGCGTACGACCTGAAGGTCGACGATCTTGAGAAGTTCCGCTTCGTCGAGCTCGTCAAAGATGATGATCTCGTCGAGGCGGTTGATGAATTCGGGAGCGAAGGTCTGCTTGACCTGAGACATCACTTCGTTCTCGGTCTGCTCGCGGGTGGCGGCCGCATTTGCCTGAAATCCGAGCGACGCTCTTTTTTGTATGACGCGTGCTCCTATATTCGAGGTCATTATAAAGATCGCGTGCTTACAGTCTACGGCGTTGCCCTGGGCATCGGTAAGCATGCCGTCCTCAAAGACCTGCAGGAGGACATTGAATACGTCGGGATGTGCTTTTTCGATCTCGTCAAAGAGCACGACCGCGTACGGCGAACGCCGCAGCTTCTCGGTGAGCTGGCCGCCCTCTTCGTGGCCGACATAGCCCGGAGGCGAGCCGATGAATTTCGAGACCGCGTGCTTCTCCATGAATTCGCTCATGTCGAAGCGGATCAACGCACGCTCGGAACCGAAGAGATACTCGGCGATAGAGCGGGCGACCTCGGTCTTGCCGACGCCGGTCGGGCCGAGGAAAAGGAACGAGCCGACGGGGCGTCCGGGATTCTTGAGTCCGGCACGCGAACGGCGGATAGCCCTGGCAAGGGCGGAGATCGCCGGCCGCTGAGAGACGATACGCTCGTGAAGTGCCGTCTCGATAGTGAGAAGCTTTTCGGCTTCCTTTTGCTTTACGGAGGAAACGGGAACGCCGGTCCAGCGGGCGATCACATCGTCGACGTCATCCTTTGTGACCTCGACGGCGAAGAAGGAGTCCTCGAGCGAACGAAGCTCGTACGAGATGAGCTGATCCTCATTGGCGGCGGCACGCTTCCAGTTCTCGACGGTCTCTTTCCAAGAAGGTTCGCCGCGATTCTCCTGCTGGTAGCGGAGCTTGGCACGGGCACCGGCCTCGTCGAGAACGTCGATCGCCTTGTCAGGCAAAAAGCGGTCGGCGATGTAGCGGTTAGATTGCTGGACGGCGGCGGTCAGGGCGTCCTTCGAGTAACGAAGCTGATGAAACGCCTCGTACCGCTCGACGATGCCCTCGATGATCTCGATCGCCTCGGCCTCGGTCGGCGGTTCGACCTTGACGGCCTGAAAGCGGCGCTCGAGCGCACGGTCCTTCTCGATCGTCTTGCGAAATTCGCCGGGCGTGGTCGCTCCGATGCACTGAATGTCGCCGCGTGACAGTGCCGGTTTGAGAATGTTCGCAGCGTCGAGTGTGCCCTCGGCAGAGCCGGCTCCGACGAGCGTATGAAGCTCGTCGATAAAGACGATGTTGTCGCGGTTGTCCTTTAGCTCGGACATTATCTTTTTGAGGCGCTCCTCAAATTGGCCGCGGTACTTGGTGCCGGCGACGACGAGCGAAAGGTCCAGCGAGAGGATACGTTTGTTCTCGAGAAAGCTGGGAACGCTGCGGTCGACGATGCGTTGTGCGAGGCCCTCGATTATCGCGGTCTTACCGACGCCCGATTCGCCGATCAGTACGGGATTGTTCTTCGTACGGCGGCAAAGGATCTCGATGATCCGCTCGAGTTCGGGTTCGCGGCCGACAAGCGGGTCGAGCCGGCCCTCGGAGGCCTCGACCGTGAGGTCGCGGGTAAATTCATGGAGCCCCGGCGTCTTTGAGTTTTCGCGTGTCGCTGCGAGAACGCCCGGTATCCCGCTCTGCCGCAGCATCTCGTCGCGGACGTCGTTGAGCCTGAGGCCGTAGCCGAAAAGGATCTCGGCGGCAATGGATTTTTCCTCGCGGACGATGCCGAGGAGCAGGTGTTCGGGTCCGATGTGGCGGTTCTTTAGCTGACGGCTCTCCTCGTTGGCGTAGAAGAGGATACGCTTGGTGGACGCCGAGAGGTGAAGCTCAGATGACTGAGGAATGCGGTCGCGGACGACAATGCGTTCCTCGATATCGCGTCGAATGGTATCTACGGTGAGGACATGTCTGAACGGAAAATATCGAGCGGAGATGGTCTTGTCCTCACGCATCAGCCCGAGCAGTATATGCTCAGGCGCAATAACCTGTGAGCCGTACTGGAGAGCCTCATACCGTGCGAAAAAGATCACGCGGCGCGACCTCTCCGTATAACGTTCGAACATAAAATACCTGATCCGGTTATTCGTTAACGGACACCATTATAACGAAAAACCGGCGGGCGGAGTCAAAATTATCAGTTCAAGATCTTACGAGCTTCCTATGGTAAAAGTTACAAAGGTGCCCGGAATCCAAAGAAATAAGGAGTATTTTGAAAAAAATTGAGGTTATTTTGAGGTATTCAGTTCGTCATGCGGGAACGCACGTCGACGCCCGGCAATTCCTCGCCCGCGACCTCGAGAACGATCGCCTCGTCGCGATTTGTGATGCCGCGAAGCACCTTGCCGGCCGGAGCGAGTTCGACGCGTGTCGTCAGCACACGGGAAATGCGTTTCGGCAGGAATTTGGGTGCGATATTCGCGATCGAATCGGCCAGAGCAACAATATCGCCGCCGCCCGGCCAATGCTGGCGAACGACTGTTTCGTCGGTCCGGTTGACGAGGCGCAGCAGCGTCAAGGCGACCATATAAACATCGTCGACCTGGCCGATGAACGGGAAAACGTCGGGTATGAGGTCGAGCGGCGAGATGACATACACGATCGCCGCCAGGAAAAGTGCCTTTTCGGCAGTCGGCACGCGGGCGTCCTTTAGCAGGCGACCGAGCAGAATGACCATGTTCGGCAGGAACATCAAAAAGCTTCGCATGCGGCCCTTTAACTCGGACTTTTCGCGGCGTTTGATCTTGGTATTTTGCTTGGCTAGCTTACTCATGTTTTCGTTCCTTTCCTATGGTCAACCACAGTCTAATTACGACCGCTCCTTTGTGCAAGTTTCGCCTTGTTTGGTTGTATGTTAAATTCGAGACAACTCTATGATCCTCAACGATATCCGTAAACGAGCCGCGGCCGATATTCAGCACATCATACTGCCTGAGGGCGAGGACGTCCGCACCGTGGAGGCAGCCGCCATTTGCTCCCGCGACCGTATTGCGCGTATCACGCTGATCGGCAAGGAAGAAAAGGTCCGCGAGATGGCAGCTCAGGCGGGAGCAAACCTGAACGGCGTTGATATACTCGACCATCGCAAGTCGCATCACGATCACGGAAAGATGGCTGAGTTGTACCATCAACTTCGCCGTTCGAAAGGCACAACCCTTGAGGAGGCCGAGCAGGCGGTCAAAGATCCGCTTTATTACGGCAACCTGATCGTCCGCGAGGGCAAAGCTGACGGTTCGGTGGCCGGGGCGACCAACACGACCGCCCACACGGTCGCGGCGGCACTGCGGTGTATCGGCGTGCGGGCGGGCTTTAGGACCGTTTCAAGTTTTTTCCTAATGGTCGTGCCGGACAAGAAATTTGGCGAAAAAGGGGCAATGATCTACGCCGATTGCGGCGTTGTCATCGATCCGGACGCGAGCGAACTCGCTGAGATCGCCATTGCGTCGGCAGACTCGTGCAGAGCTCTGCTGCAGGCGGAGCCGCGTGTCGCCATGCTGTCGTTCTCGACAAAAGGCAGCGCAAAACACCCGCTTGTCGACAAAGTTATCGCAGCGATGAAAACGGTAAAGGCTCGAATGCCGGAACTTGCTATTGACGGGGAGCTTCAGGCGGATGCCGCTCTTATTCCGTCGGTCGCGGGCTCCAAGGCCCCGGGTTCTCCGGTGGCGGGCAAGGCCAACGTACTTATCTTCCCCGATCTCAACGCCGGCAACATCGCCTATAAGCTGACTGAGCGCCTCACCGGCGGCACCGCGATCGGGCCCATTCTTCAGGGGCTGGACCGCCCATGCAACGATCTGTCACGCGGCTGCAAGGCAGAGGACATTGTCGATGCCGTCGCGATCACGGCGGTGCAGTCACAGGCTCGCAAATCTGTCTGAATTTGATCGTCGTATGGAGCGATCAACCAATCCAGTAAAGAGATTCCTCAACCGGCTCGGTCCCGGGCTCATTACGGGAGCGTCTGATGACGATCCGTCGGGGATCGGTACATATTCGCAGGCCGGGGCGGCCCTCGGATTTGCGACCTTATGGACGGCGATCGTGACGCTCCCGTTGATGGTCGTAGTGCAGCACATTTGTGCCAAGATCGGCATGGTCTCGGGCCGCGGGTTGGCGGGCGTGCTTCGCAGGTATTATCCGGGATGGCTGCTTTATCCGGCCGTTATCGCCCTCGTCATCGCGAACACCATCAATGCGGGTGCTGATATTTCGGCGATCTCAGCGGCTATTAATATGTTCGTCCCCATTCCGATCTCGGTGATGGTAGTGCCGATAGCCATGGCTATTGTAGCCTTGCAGATCTGGGGTTCGTATCAACTGATCGTAAAGATATTCAAGTGGCTGACCGTGTCTCTTTTCGCCTATGTGATCGCGGCGTTTCTCGCAAAGCCGGATTGGTATGCCGTTGCAAGAGCTACCATAATGCCGCAGATCTCGCTCACGAGTGAGTATTTGACCACGATCGTCGCCATTCTTGGCACGACGATCTCACCGTATCTTTTCTTCTGGGAGGCAAGTGAAGAGGTCGAGGAAGAAAAAAGCGAGGGCCGCAGCACTCTGGCGGAACGCGAAGGAGCGACAGATGCGGAGCTCAGAAATGAAAAGATCGATACCGTGGTCGGCATGCTGTTCTGCAATCTCGTGTTCTATTTCGTAATACTGGCGGCGGGAGCTACCTTGCATGCATCCGGCAAAACGGACATTCAGTCGGCGACCGATGCGGCCCAGGCTCTAAGGCCGCTTGCCGGCGACCTTGCGACTGTACTATTTGCCGTCGGACTTATCGGTGCAGGTCTGCTCGCGGTCCCGGTGCTGACGGGATCGGCGGCGTATGCGGTAGCTGAGGCATTTGACTGGCCCTCGGGCCTCAATGAGAAGCCGCGGCATGCCAAAAAATTCTACGCAGTGATCGCCGCATCGACCCTCGTCGGCGTCTCGATGGATTTTCTGGGCATAAATCCGATCAAGGCACTTTTCTGGACCGCAGTTATAAACGGCGTCGCGGCCCCGCCGCTGCTGGTCGTGGTAATGCTCGTATCGAACAATAAGGAGGTGATGGGAAAAAGGATAAACGGCCTTGCCACGAACATCGTTGGCTGGCTCGCTGCGGCAATAATGTTTGCCGCTGCGGCAGCGATGTTTTTCACTTGGAGCGTTTAATTCGCGGCTCCGAATTTGTCCTCATAGCGGCTTGCTTTGAGAAACTCATTGAAATCCTTGATCTCAAGGATATCTTTTACGGCTTGCTTCTTATCGCTCGCGTTCTTGTAGTATGCCTCAGCGATCTTGTATCCCATGTAATAGCCAAGGTCTGCCGGGCGATCTTTGATCTTGCCGCCGTTATAGAGCCACAGCGAAGTATCGTTGGCGGCCATTGATCTCTTAAAGTCTGACCACAATTCGCGCTCACGAGGGTCACCAAAAACATGGAGATGGTGGTTGATGTGCTTGCCGGCGATCAACTCTGCGATAAAGTCTGCACTTCCCTCTCCGATCGCCGACGCCAAAAGCGACCGATCCGCCTTTGGATATTTCTGCTGATAATGGATCAATTCGTGCGCGACGATATACGGTATCTCATCGATAGGCTTAAGTACCTGCTTGTGCCAATCGCTCAGTTCTTCCTTCGGGGTTGTAGGCGTAATGCCATACATGTCAACACCGATCAGCAGAGCGTTCGCAGTATAAGTGCCGCCCGAGTTCATCCGTCCGATCATTAGATAAACGTCCGGGAAGACCGCATCCGGATACAAATTCTTAAGATTTCGAAATGCCGCTCTCATCGGCTCTTTGAACGAATGGGCCTTTAACGACGGTTCTCGCAGCGAGGCGTAGTATTTCGGCCGGGCCTCGATGGTTTCCACTAATTCGCAAGACGAGCCTATCCTGTAAGCAGTGAACTCCTTAAGGCCGGAGCTGCCTTTGCGAATGTACTCGTCGCGGAATACGTACAAGCTATTTTCAGGCTTTGCCTTGTCGAATGCTTTCCAGAACAGGTCGATGTCTGACGTGACGATCTGTGCGGCATTTGGGTCGAGGTTGAGAGGTTTTGCGCTCTCCGAGGTCTGAGCCAAGAGCGAAACTGTTCCGATCGACATCGAGATAATGAGCAGAGTGAGGAAAAACGAATATTTCATAATCACCTGATATTAGAGTGGATCTTTACCTATGGGACCAATCAGAAAAATACAACTTGCGAGACATTTCTGACAAGAGGCCCGGTCCAACAACTGCCTTAAATCGGAGCTGACGCCCTCTAGACTTTTCTATTTTTGGCGCTTTCCCTGTATAATTCGGAAGTTTGTTGAGCAGGCGCCGAAAAGGCAACCTGTGCGGGAGTGCCAGAATCAAACCGCCAGACTAAAACCGACGTTGAAATGCCGTTTTTGTTTGGTTATTCTATTTCTCCACGAACGTGACAAACGGCAGACGCGAAGCCCTGCGAGGCTTTTAATTTGCACCAAGGATAGGTTTCGCTCTTTATGAAAAGGTTTATCGCACTCGGGTTCGTAAGTCTGGCTCTCGCCGTATCGGCCTCAACAGCCCTGGCAGATGCCGGTGACAGTGCGAAACAGGGATCGGTATCGTCCGCATCCGCCCAGCAAGTAGTTGAGAGCGTCGACATCCAGGGCAACCGCCGCCTTCGTGACGAAGACCTCCTTTATTACATCAAGACACGCCAAGGCGACATTTACGATCCGGCGGCTCTCGAGCGCGACCTCAAGGAACTTCTCTCTCTAAACTTCTTCGACAAGACAGCGACGAGGGTGCTGACCGAGGACGGTATTCGCGGCGGCGTGAATGTAATATTCGAAGTGCGTGAGTTGCCCATTATTCGCGACCTGCAGTTCAAGGGCACCAAAGCCCTGCAGGAGTCTGACATTCTTAAAGAATTTCGTGAGAAGCGCGTCGGCGTGACCAAAGAGTCGGTCTATGATCCGGTCAAGGCTCGTTCTGCGACCCGCGTCCTCCGCGAAATGCTGGCGTCAAAAGGTTATCCGAACGCTAAGGTCACGGTCTCCGAAGAAGAGGTTTCCGCTACGTCGATCGCGATCATTTTTGATATTGAGCAGGGCAATCGTTCACGTATTGTAGAGATCGACTTTGAAGGCAACCAGCATTTCAAGGACGGAGAACTCCGTGGTGCTTTAACGCTTGTTAAGGAAACCGGTTTGATCTCGCGCGTCAAGGGAATGGACATCCTCGACCTTAGAAAACTCGAGTACGATCTGCAGAAGAATGTACGCTCGTACATGTTCTCTAAGGGCTACTTCCAGGCTCGCATCGGTGAACCTGAGGTCGAGGGCCTTGGTTACAAGAGAACCGGATTCCCGATCGTCAAAGCTTTTCCGATCCCGCTGCTCACCTCAAAGGACGACACGCTGAAGATCAAGGTTCCCGTTACCGAGGGCAAGATCTTTCGCGTCGGCGAACTCAAGGTCGAGGGCAACTCGATCTTTTCTGAGCAGCAGATCCTTTCTTATGTTGGATTGAAGAAAGGCGAGGTCGCCGACGGTAAACGTTTACAGGACGCCGTTTATGAGGACCTTAAAAAGGTTTACGGCGGCCAGGGATTTGTTCAATACAACGCGGAGTTTGATCCGCAGTTCAAGGATAATCCCGCAAAGCCGACCGAGGGGATCGTCGATATCACCATCACGATCGACGAGGGCAAGCAGTTCACGCTGCGTCGGCTGGAGTTTACCGGCAACACATTCACCCGTGACAAGGTGATGCGCCGCGAGTTCCTCATCAATGAGGGCGATATCTACAATCAGAATTACCTCGAGATCTCAGTCGCGCGTCTCAATCAGACACAGTATTTCGACCCGATCGACAAGGACCAGGACGTCGAGATCCGCACCGACGAAGAAAAGGGTGACGTTGACCTGATCGTTAAAGTCAAAGAAAAGGGCCGTCAGCAGATCTCGTTCAACGGCGGTATTTCAGGCATCGGCGGTTCGTTCTTCGGCTTGGAATACTCGACGAACAACCTGGCCGGAACCGGTGAGATCCTCTCATTCAACATGGGTGCTGGCAACCGTCAGCAGAGCCTGCAGTTCACCTATCAGCAGCCGTATTTCCGTAACCGTCCGATCTCTGTCGGATTCTCTGTTTTTGCCAGCCGGTATAAGTTCTTCGGTGAGGGAACGTTCCTTACGCAGAACGAGGACATACTAAATGACCTTTACAATCCGTACGGCACGGTCGTAACGGACGAGAGCAATCTCTTCACTCAGACCACGTACGGTGCGAACGTTTTTGCGACCGCACCGCTATCGGAGTTGTTCTTTAAGAAGCGCCGCTTCACTCAGTTCTCGCGCGTGGGCCTGACATATCAGTTCTCTGCGACAAGTATCGAGGATCCTGAGGTGAACGCATCTGCAGATCCGGCGGCGACGATCCCTGTCATCTATAGACAGCCTAATATCCTTACCAGCCGCGTCACGGGCACTTTCGTTTACGACACGAGACAGCCGGCGGCGAACGGCATCGACACGAACGGAGGAAAATCACTCTCGATCGCGATGTCATTTGCGGGGCTTGGCGGCGATGTGCGGACCTATCAGCCGAACGTTAGCTATTCGCAGTTCATCCCGATGCGAAATAAGAAATCGAAGAATCCCCATGTTCTCGCATTTCGCGTGATGGCCGGCACTATCGGCACGTGGTCGATCACCGATAAGATCCGCAACGCTAACTCGATCTCGTTCGTTGGCGGCGTTCCTGCTTATGAGCGATATTACCTCGGCAGTGAGAATGATATCCGCGGATATAATTCCCGCTCGATCGGGCCGGTCGCTCCTTTTGACACATACATTACAAGCCGAAACGTGGTCGTTGCGACCAACGCCTCAGGCACGGCAAATACCAATACGGGCCTCTTGCCGCGTGATGCGAATGAGCTCAAGACGATCGGCCAGGTGACAGGTGTCGCTGGTGCAAATCCTGCGTTGTTCTCCAGAAACTTCCGCTTTATAGGCGGCGATACCCAGATACTCGGCAACGTCGAATACAGGCTTCCGCTCATCGGCCCGGCAACTCTGGCATTTTTTGGCGACATCGGATCGGTCTTTAATTTGAGAAAGACCGGGCAGCAGATCATTAACAGCGAGTTCCTTGCGGACGACACATTTCTAGGTGCCGGCCGTCTCACGGCCCTCGGCCTGATCAATACGCCGGTACTAGAGAGCAGCTTTGGCAGCCTGCTATATTACCGCGGCCGTGTAATGACAAAGAGCGATTACCTGAGCGAATTCTGTCGCGGGAACCGTTTTGGCTGTCCGACTAGCATTTCGCCGCAGATCCAGCAGCTTTACTTGCGCGGAGAAGTGCAGCAGAATTCGCTGCTTGGCGTCGATTCGGCCAAATTCTCAAAGCTTAAGGATTTCAAGGCAAGCGTCGGCGTGGAATTACGAGTACAGGTTCCGGTCGTCAACGTACCGTTCCGCCTGATCTATTTTTACAATCCGAACGGTAAATTCGGATACACAGAAGAGCTTCCAGGGATATACCTACCGGGCAAGCGTAACGGCTTTAGGTTTACCGTCGGCCGTACGTTCTAACAGTCAAAATTGACTTTATTTTGACGTTTAATTAAGATTGCGCTTCTTTTTTTGAAACGCTAAGCAACAGATTGCGTAGAAAAGGTTTCAAAGCAATATAAGGAAATGGGAACGAGTTAGCGCTTTCCCGATACAGTAAGGAGTTTCACAGGATAATGAAAAGAATCACTTCGCTCGCCGTCAGCTTTGTTTTTGCCGCGGTGTTTGCAGTTTCGGCTTTTGCTCAGGCGGGTGCCCAGCCGGCACCGACAAAGATCGGCTGGATCGATACGCAGGCTTTTGGCGGTGACGAAAAGGGCGCCGGCGGCGTTACTAAATATGTCAACGCGATGAAGGCACTCGATACCGAGTTTGCCCCGCGAATTAATGAGCTTCGGGCTCTCGACACCAAGATCAAGGGCATTGCGGACGAACTGCAGAAGATGCAGGCCAACACGGCGGTCCCGGTCAACCAGGCCACGGTTGCCGCCAAGCAGGACGAGGGCCAGCGGCTCCAGCGTGAGCTTGAGTTCAAGCAAAAGGACGCTGAGGCAGCGTTTCAGAAGCGACGCACTGACGTGCTCGGACCTATAACGAATGACATCGGCAAGGCGATCCAGGAGTTTGCCAAGCAAAAGGGCTATGTCGTTGTCCTCGATATCGCAGCGATGTTCAATGCTAACGCCATCCTGATGCTTGACCCGGCGGCCGACATCACAAAGGAATTCATCGCCTACTACAACACACGCCCTGCGACCACTGCCACCACGGCCGCACCGAAGTAAAGGTTGTATAGAAAGACTTAACCCGAGGTCAGACGAGAGCAAGTCTCATCTGGCCTCGACACATTTTTGACAGGGAGATACAGCCCAGTATGAAACGAACGAGCATCCTGATAGCGACAGTATTGCTGCTCACAGCGGCATCAATTTCGGCCCACGCCCAGGCGCAGCCGGCTGCGTCTAAGATCGTGATCGTAAATACCGCAGCTTTTTTTGAGGAGAAGGGCGGCATTACGCGGATCGTCAACGCCTCAAAACAACTTAGCAGCGACCTCGCCCCAAAGCGGGCCGAGGTCCAGCAGATCGTTACGCGGCTCGAAGCACTGACCAAAGAGATAGAGGTCTTTCGTGGTAACGCGGCCAAGGGGATCCCGATCGACGAAAAGGCTGCTCAGTCCAAGGTCGACGAACTCGAACGCCTCAAGATCGAGGGCAAGTACAAAGAAGACGATTTCAACGCCTTTGCACAGAAAAAACAGAACGAGATAGTCGGCCCCGCGTACGCGGACGCTATGAAGGCCCTCGGCGAATATATCAAGTCGAAAGCCTACGGTATCGTCTTTGACGTGTCTAAAGATCAGGGCGGCACCATAATTTTCGCCGCCGACCAGTACGACATTACCAAGGATTTCATCGCTTTCTTCAACGCCAAGCCGCCGACGGCGATCAACTCGGTGCCCAAGTAGAAACAGGAAGGTCGTTAGTACCGCTGAGCCGGCGAAATTGCGTTTTGCCGGCTTTTTTGTTTTCATTTTGATGAAGTTATGCCAATTCTCGACTCGGTAGCGATCCAGAAGATACTGCCGCACCGCTATCCTTTCCTGCTTGTCGACAAGATCGTCGAGCTCGAGCCGCGTGTACGCATCGTCGGCGTAAAACAGGTCACGGCCAACGAACATTTCTTTGTAGGCCATTTCCCGGGTGCTCCGGTCATGCCGGGCGTGCTTCAGATCGAGGCCCTTGCTCAGGTCGGGGCGATACTCGCGTTGCGTGAATTTGAGGACCGCGATCAGAAGATACCGTTCTTCTCGGGCATCGACAGCGCAAAGTTTCGCCGCCCGGTGGTCCCGGGCGACACGCTTATGCTAGAGGTGACCGCATTGAGGATCGGCAGCAAAGTACAGAAGATGCGCGGCGTAGCGTCGGTCGACGGACAGGTGACGGCAGAGGCAGAGATCATGTGCATCGTCGCTGATCGGAACGACGCGAAGGAGTAATCTATGGATCCAACAAAAATGAGCACTCAGGAAGTGATGATGTACGCGGCCCTCTTTAACGCCGGCATCGGGTTGGTATTGGGGCTAATTCCACTGGTCCTCGGTTTCGTTAAGGGCCGGGTGAAGTATGGCGTCATCGGTTTACTGACATGCCTTGTCGGCGGGGCGATCCTCGGTGTCATCCTCTCGGTACCGGCAATGATCTTTTTCTCCTGGCTTACGATCAAGGGCTCAAAGGCGGCACCGGTCCAGGAAGTAGGGTCCGACCTCGAAAATTAGCCCAACGGTGATCCTGCAAATGTCTTCTACGATCCATCCATCCGCGATAATTGCGAGCGGCGCCCAGATAGGTGACGGCTGCCATATCGGCCCATTTTGCACGATCGGGCCTGAGGTGCGGCTCGGCAATGGCGTGCGGCTCGATTCGCACGTCGTCGTAGACGGCCGTACGACCATCGGCGACGAGACGCATGTATATCCTTTCGTCTCGATCGGGTTGGGCCCTCAGGACCTCAAGTACGCGGGCGAACCGACCTCGACCGAGATCGGCAAGCGAAACCACATTCGCGAGTTTGTTACCATCCACCGAGGGACCGGGGGCGGCGGCGGTGTGACGCGTATCGGTGACGGCAACCTGCTGATGGCTCAGGCGCACGTTGCACACGATTGCCAACTCGGCAGCGAGATAATCATGGCAAATGCGGCCACGCTCGCGGGCCATGTCGAGATCGCCGACCGTGCGAGCGTCGGGGCATACTCGGGCGTACACCAGTTTTGCCGCGTCGGGCTCGAGGCTTTTATCGGCGGTTATTCGGTTGTCGTAAAGGATGCACTTCCCTTCGCGATCATCCAGGGCAACCACGCAAAGTGCTACGGCATGAATCGCCTCGGAATGAAACGCCGCGGTTACTCAAAGGACACGACCGAAAAGCTCAACCACGCTTTCCACCTGCTGCTCGCCTCAAAGCTCAACACGTCGCAGGCGGTCGAAAAGATCCGCGAAGAGATCGCCGGCTGCCGCGAGGTGGACATCCTGGTCGAGTTCATCGAAACCTCAAAACGCGGCGTGGTCAAATAGGCCCGCATCGCCTGCCCCGAACGGACGGCCAGCATCATCACATGTCATCCAACCCCGAGCTACTCGAAACATTCGGCAAGCGCATTCAACGCTGCTACGGCTGCTTTATCGCCTATCACCTAAAGGACATGTACCTCGGCGAGGATGTGACCTTCTTTTGCGAGCACTGCAAAGACGAGACGATGTTCCACTTTGACGATTTTTCAAAGCTGCTCGACCTCTCAAAACTCAAAGAGGTCGCTGACGATCATCATCACTGAACCTCTATTCCTTAAAACCGCGAATCGATGAAATTCTGCCATTGATCGCCGGTCATCTTTTCCGTGCGCAGCAGCTTTAGCTTAAAGGTCTTCCAGTCCGGATTGTTCGCGACGTCAAATTCCATATCGACGATATTGCCGGCTTTTTCGTCGGCCCAGATCGTTCCCTTGCCGCCGATGCCGTCGCCCGCGGCCGCGTACCTGCGGCACTTGACGCCGTTGCGGGTCTCGGCCCTTTCATACGTGATCTTGAGATCGCCGCGGTAGGCGAACATCGGCCCCTCGGGCTTAAATGTCGGGTCGGCGATGCCGACGGTGAAAGAGCTTTTTGGATCGATAAGATGCGGCATCGACAGATTTAGGCTCGCCAGATCGAAGTTGTACAGGTGAAAGGGCAGCCGGTCGATCCTTGCGAATTCGGGCTCGGGCTTCATCTGCGGTATCGAAACCTCGACAGAACGTTCGGCGGGCCGCCACGTCAGCGTCGCAAATAATTTACGTTCGCCCTTGCCCGACACCTGCCACGATTCGAGTTTCCTTGCGATGAAGTCACGCCAGTCGATCTCGGCGATGACGAGCCCGGCTCGCGTTCCTTTCTCGTGAAATTTGAATGACTCGATGCGGTCATTTGCGGCGATATAAAGCGAAATATTCTCGGGCTGCGTGCCGTCAACATTCGTTTTGACGTAATGGTAAACGGTGCCGACCGCGACCCGCTGCGGATCGTAACGAAACGGTTTTGAGACCATCTGCCCGGCAGCGGACATTGTCAGACACAGCAGAAACAGCAAGACGAAGACAGAGATTTTTCGCATTAAACAACCCTATAGAGAACGATACTGTGAAGAGATTACGACCCTCGCGGGAATAAGTTCGCGAGGATTTGGACATTCGAGTTCGCACTTTCTAGACTTGAATATTAATGGAAAACACGCCCCGGCAAAAGGACACGATTACCGGCCTGGCCCGCAGGCTCGGCGTGTTGCCGGCCGATAAGAAGCGTGCCGCACTCGAGATGAGTGCCGCTCTTGCCGGCGTCTCGCTAAAGGTAAGCCGCGAATTTGTCGAGGCTGTGCCAAAGGCGTCGAAGATACTCTCTGCCGACGACCTGCGCAACTGGGCCGAGCTCGGCCGCCGCCTGGCGATGGGCAGTGCCGAGTCGGGCGTTAAGTACTTTGCCGAGGGCGTTCGCGGGCTCAGGAGCGTGCCCGAGGCCTCTCGTGCCGCGGTCTTTCAGATCTGCACTCGGCAGCTTGTACTCTCGAGTTCGACGGCGCTTGAGTCGTACCACCTGATACCAAAGATCGCCGCCGGCATCGCCGACGAAAAACTGCTTGCCGATATCCTTTCGCTTGCCGCCGATATCGCGCAGAGGTCTGCCAAGCATAGTGCCGATTTCCTTGTCCACACGCCGGACGTCGCGGCCTCGATCACAGCGTTCGACGACCGTCGCGTTGCCGACGCCGTGTTTGCCGTTGCGGTCGATTTCGCTAACAGAACGGGCGGCCTGACCGCCGACCTTTGGCAAAACCTTCCCGAAGCTTTTGAAGGGCTGTCGGCCGAGTCGGCGATCCGCCTGATGGATAGCGCGGCCGTCTTCCTCGAATTTGGCGGCAGCGTGACGCTTCACTTCGTCGCGTCGGGCAGCAAGGTGCTCGCCCTCTCGCCGCAGGCATTTGACGACTGGGCCGTGCTATCGCGGACCATCGCGAGACACGGCAACGCGGTGCTGATCTCGTTCCTTCGTGCGACGCCGAACGTCATCGGCCAGATCTCGTCGCGAAAGCGTCTTGCACCCGAGATCGCTGTCCGCCGCGTGCTGCAGCTCACGGCAAAGATCGCCGCAGCTGATGCCGAGAGTGCTCTCGCAGCGTTTCGTTCGAGTGCCGGCGCACTCGGTAAGGTGTCGATCGAGCAGTTTGAAGATTGGGTCGAGACCGGCATCGTCAGCGAACAGGAAAGTTCGTCAAAGGCCCGCCGCAGCTATTTTGCGCTCGAGACCCGCGAGTCGAACGACCGCCTACAAAGAGTGCAGACCGGCCTCCAGCTCGAGAGCATCCAGCATGTGCTTCGCCTGTACGTCGAGGCATTGACCGGCAAAGAGATCGAGGTCGCCCCGATCACGGCCATCCCGCAGGAGAGCCGCATCGGCGACGGCAAGACGATCTATCTGCCGGCGACGGTCGCGGAATTCTCGGACGACGAAAAGGACTTCAGGCTCTACAAAGTGCTCGCCGCACACGGCGCCGGGCAGATCGAGTTTGGCACGTTCGACCGCGATACTGACGAGCTAAAGGCCGCTTATACCGAGCTGAGCGAGCTATATTCCGCCACGGCCGATCAGACCGACGCATTTTCGCTCGCGGGTTATATCGAGGACGTGCAAAAGGGTGAATCTGCCCTTTCGCATGCCGAGACGCTCGCCAAAATGAAGGCCGCCCAAAAGCAGCT
>CAZJFB010000078.1:0-17024 GCA_964545145.1 uncultured Chloracidobacterium sp.
ACGCAGGAGATCGTCTCAAAGATCGATGCGAATCCGACCGCCGCAGGTATGGATGACGCTCAAAAGGCGTTCGATGGCAAGAAGGCAAGCCTCAAGGCCAAATGGGACGGAATCAAGGGTGCGGTCGGCTTTCAGGTCAGCGCCGATACCAAGAAAAAGCTGGAGGATAGCGTCGGCAAGAACATGAAAGCCCTTATGGACGTCTCGACCAAGAATATGATGAAACTTGCAACTGATAAGGAAGCCTCCGCCAAATTCCAGGCACTGTTGAAGGATTACCAAGCGACATTTTCGGCCGCTAAATAGCGGCCAAATTCGTCTCGAAATAAATGCGGTGCTCCGTCGAGGTGCACCGCGTTTTTGTTTTTCAAGAGAAGGTGAGAACCGCTAGCGATTGGCGACCGGGTTACCTCGTTTTTGTATGTCGTACAGCCAATCGTTATAATTTCCCTTTGGCTATATATCAACTTTCTTATCAGAGGACACTACATTGGCAGAACAATTTGATGTAACAATTATCGGTTCAGGCCCCGGCGGATACGTCGCCGCAGTACGCGCGGGACAATTAGGATTAAAGGTCGCTATTGTCGAGAAAGAAAAAGACGCTCGCCTTGGCGGAACCTGCGGGCTGCGGGGGTGTATTCCGACAAAGGCCCTGCTAAATGCAGCTCACCTGTACGACAAAGCGTCGCACTTCGAGAATTTTGGCCTTAAGGTCGATGGCCTCAGCTACGACTGGACCGGCGTTCAGAAATATAAGTCCGATGTCGTCGCCAAGAATTCGGCCGGCGTGACCTACTTGATGAAGAAGAATAAGGTCACGGTCTATAACGGGTTTGGCAGGATCGCCGGTAAGGGCAAGGTCGAGGTCGCTCTCGCTGACGGTAAGAAGGAGACGATAGACTCCAAAAATATTATTATCGCCACAGGCTCGGTCGTGCGGCCCATTCCCGGCTTTGAGGTCGACGGAAAGCAGGTCGTCAATTCCGACCAGATCCTCGAGCTCGACCGCGTGCCGAAGTCGATGATCGTCATGGGCTCTGGAGCTGTCGGGGTCGAATTCGCCAGCGTTTATCACCGCTTTGGCTGTGAAACGACCGTGGTCGAACTTCTTGACCGAATCGTGCCGATCGAGGACGCCGACGTTTCTAAGGAACTTGCACGTGCATTCAAAAAGCAGGGCATTCGCTGCGAGACCGGCATCAAGCTCGACAAGATGACCAAAGACAAGAAGGGCGTCAAGGTCTCGGGCAAGAACTCGAAAGGCGACGACGTAAGCTTCGAAGCGGAAATGCTCCTCGTCGCTGTCGGCCGCATGCCCTACCTCGAAAACCTCGGCCTTGAAAAGACCAAGGTCGTCGTCAATCCTCGCGGCACGATCAAAGTCAACGAGTATTGCGAGACCGACGAGCCGAACGTCTTCGCGATCGGCGACGTCATCGACACGGCATGGCTCGCTCACCTCGCTTCCAAAGAAGGCATTCTCGTCGTCGAAAAGATCGCCGGCAAAAAGGTCGAGCCGATCAAGCAGAATCTCGTCCCGAACTGCACATACTGTGATCCTGAGGTCGCATCGGTTGGCCTTACGGAAGCGAAAGCTGTCGAAGCCGGTTACGACGTCAAGGTCGGCAAATTCCCGTTCTCTGCGTCAGGAAAGGCACGTATTCTCGGCGAGACCGATGGTTTCGTCAAGATCGTCGCAGAAAAGAAATATGACGAGGTCCTCGGCGTCCACATCATCGGCCCGCACGCGACCGAGTTGTTAGCGGAAGCCTGCGTCGCCATGGCACTCGAGACGACTGCCGACGAACTCGGCCGCATCATTCACGCTCACCCGACTGTCAGTGAATCCGTAATGGAAGCCGCTGAAGGCGTGCACGATCTGACGATCCACATGTAGGATTCGATCGAAGAATCATTTGAAAGGGCTGCGAGATTCGCAGCCCTTTTTGTTTACGGTATCGAAATTCTCTTCTCGCTCCATTTCCCTCTTGTAAAATCGGGAAACTTCACCGGTATAGAGCCTTTTGCGACTGAGATCTCGCTCAGCGGTCCGGGAGCACTCCACGCGGCTGCATCGTAAACGTCCATATCCGGAACGAGTCCCTCACGCATGCATTGGACGAGACGCCAGCACATCAAATAATCCATACCGCCATGACCGCCCAGCTTGCGTGCCTGTTCGCCGACAACCCGCCACAAGTCGTGCTCATATTTCGCCTTGTACGCATCGACCGGCTGCCACTGGTGATTTGCCTTGTCCTTCTCGATATAGATCCGCGAGGGATAGTCACGAAAAATGCCCTTCGTCCCCTGGATCAGATTGATGCGGTCGTAGGGACGCGGCGTTGAGACATTGTGCTGCACCATTATCGAACGCCCCTTTGCGGTCTTGATCAGGTTCGTGTTGTAATCGCCGCACTTATAGACCTCTTTCTGACGCGGGTCGTCGGCAGCTACCTTTTCCTTACGGTATTCCTGCAGGCCGAGGCTTCCTGAGCTCATCGCGACCATATAATCGAATTTATCGCCACGGTTGATATCCATGTAGTTCGCGACAGGGCCGAGGCCGTGCGTCGGATATAGATTGCTGTCGCGCAGCGTGTGATGGGCGCGCCGCCAGAGGCCTTCGTCGCGAGTCTCGAACAATATTTCACGGAGGTCGTGGTTATAAGCCGCCTCCCCGTGGACGAGTTCGCCGAATACGCCGGCCCGGACCATGTTGAGGATCAGCAGCTCGTCGTAATCGTAGCAGCAGTTCTCCATCATCATCATGTGACGGCGTGTCTTCTCCGACGTGTCGACGAGAGCCCAAAGATCCTTGAGCGTGTAACCCGCCGGCACCTCGCTGCAGGCATGTTTGCCGGCATTCATCGCCTCCAGGGCCTGCGGAACGTGCCATTCCCACGGCGTCGCGATATATACAATGTCGATGTCGTCTCGCTTGAGCAGTTCGCGGTAACCGTGATCGCCCTTCACATAAACGGCGGGTGCCGGTTGGCCGGCCTTCTCGACAATGGCCTTTGCCTTATCTGCCTTTTCCTGAACGACGTCACAAACCGCGGTGATGCGGCAGTTAGGGATATTGACGAACTCACCCATCACGCTGCGGCCGCGAAGGCCCGTACCGATCATTCCGATGCGGACGGTATCGCGCTTCTCAAACGGCACGCCGATCATCGACCGTCCGGCCGGAGCCGGCCCGGCTATCATCTCGGCCAGCAGCGCGTCGCTGTTCTCGGCCGCCTTTACGGTGCCGCCCGCCAACGTCAATCCAAGGCCCGCCAGCGCCGAATTTCGCAGCATCTCGCGCCGCGACATCATGTTTTCGCTCATAGTTTTTCCTCTCGGTTGCTTCGATATTATTCAATCGTCCGGTTCGTGTAAACCGGCAAAGTGACTGACGGGCACGAGCTGCGATTTTTGATATACTCGTACTTTCTATGGCCGGCAAAAGCACATCCTACCCGCGTGCAAAGATCAAGATACTTCTGCTCGAGAATATCTCCGACTCTGCCGTTGACGAGCTCGCGGCAGCCGGTTATGCCGATGTCCGGCGGCTCGGCGGCGCGTTGAGCGAGGACCAACTTGCGGAAGCAGTAAACGGCGTTCACCTGCTCGGCATCCGTTCAAAGACCCACGTGACCAAAAAGGTGCTCGACTCGGCCGATAAATTGCTCGCGATCGGCGCGTTCTGTATCGGCGTCAACCAGGTCGATCTCAAGGCCGCTACCCAAAAGGGCATCGCCGTCTTTAATGCGCCGCACGCGAACACACGTTCCGTGGCCGAGCTTATCATCGGCCTTTGCGTGATGCTGATACGCAAGATCGCCGACAAAAATGCTGCCGCCCATCGCGGCGAATGGCTAAAAGAAGCGAAGGGCAGCTTCGAGCTTCGCGGCAAGACGCTCGGCATCATCGGCTACGGCAATATCGGCTCGCAGGTATCGATCATGGCCGAGGCGATGGGAATGCACGTAATTTACTACGACATCGCTACCAAACTGCCGCACGGCAACGCCAAACAGGTCCGAGATCTCAGGGAAATGCTCAAGCGCTCTGACATCGTTACTCTGCACGTACCGTCAGACGCGACAACCCGCAGCATGATCAACGCCGACACGCTCAAGGCGATGAAAAAAGGCGCCATCCTGATCAACCACAGCCGCGGCGACGTGGTCGATATCGCCGCCCTCAAAAACGCACTCGCATCAGGCAAATTGAGCGGCGCCGCTATCGACGTCTTTCCCGACGAGCCTGAAAAGAGCGGAGACGGATTCTCAACACCGCTGCAAGGCCTGCCAAACGTCATTCTCACACCGCACATCGGCGGATCTACCGAGGAGGCACAGGCAAACATCGGCCTCGACGTCACGACAAAGCTAATAAAGTACCTCGACTTCGGCACGAGTGAGGGTTCGCACACCGTGCCGCCGGTCAACCTGCCACCGCAGGCCGGCACACACAGGATCCTGCACATTCACCGCAATGTTCCCGGCGTCCTCCGCGACATCAACACCAGCCTCTCAAAACGCGGCTTTAACGTCACCGGCCAGTATCTCAAGACGAATGACGAGATAGGCTACGTTATTCTCGACGTCGATCACAAAATCTCGCAGGAGGCATTTGAGATCCTAAAACGCATCAAGGGAACCGTGAAAGCAAGAATGGTCTATTGACCTCCTTTCAAGATCCGCTAATCGCGAGGAAGCATTGACTCAAGCGGCTATCGAAGATATTTCCCCGTCACTACCTTGTTTGAGATCGGCTTGACCGTTTTCAGGTAGGCAAAGATCGCCGCGAGATCTTCTCTCGTCATCCCTGCATACTTCTGCCACGGCATCATGGAATTAAATCCTTCATCGTTCAGGCCGTCATTGAAATTTGGGTTTTCGCTTTTATCGTAAAATTTGAAGCGCTGAATAAAATACTCTTCGTCCCAATTTCCGATCCCGGTCTCTTTGTCGGGCGTAATATTTGCCGAAGCGATCGAACCGCCGGGCATCGGGAATACCCTGCCGCCGCTAAACGCCAGCTCTTCATTGATCTGCCCGCGTTGTGCCGGAGTATGGCACTCGATACAGCTCGACGCATTGGTCAGATATTTGCCGTAAGCCAGTTTGTCGGTCATAGGCGGCTTCTGTGTAAATGCCGGCGGGGAAGGTATTACGTGGATGATGATATTCATCGGGAAATTCGAGCGCGATTGCGGAACTTCGTTCTGAATATTTGGTAAAGTGCGAATGTATGCAATGATCGAGTAGATGTCTTCCCTGTCCATTTTGCCCAGATACGGATACGGCATTATCGGGAAGAGCGGATGCCCGTCCTTGCTGACACCCGCTGTGATGGCCCTGAAAAGCTCGGCGTCCGTCCAATCCTTTAAGTGATACGGGGTCAGATTGGCAGCGTAATATTTTCCCGGGAAACCGATCTTCTCATCAAATGCCTCGCCACCTTTTCCTTCAGTGCCTGGAATGGTCGGACCGCCGAACTTTGTCCAATCGCGTGAGGAATGACAGTCGATACATTGGGCGACATTGTGCGCTAAATATTTTCCGCGCTCTATCCTCTCCGGTGTGTATTCGATCTTGACCTCTTCGACGGGGATATTCGGTTTGAATTTGACGATGTAGGTCAGAAACATCGCCCCGGCGGCGATCACGATAAGAATGAACAACGCCAGTATCTTTAGAAATTTTTTCATTAGCGCTCCTCGACCATTTGGGATAAGCAGGCCTTGCACCGAATTTATTACATAACTTAGTTCTATCTCAACCGCCGCGAGCTTAAGTCTTACAAAACTCTTACAATTACGGCCGCAAAAACCTGTTAGGGTTATTTGTATGGACGGTTTACCGCGACCGAAGCGGGCGGACCGACCGACAGAATCGCTGATCAGAGAGGAACACACATACAAGTGCAAAACGTCGTAGAATTCAAACCAAGCCGTGCCGGAAAAATTCACTGGGACACGATATTTTTCGTGGCCGCATTTCACGTACTTGCGGTAGCAGCAGTTTTTACCATGACCCGGCAGGACCTTATCGCCGCGCTCATCACATGGTGGGTCGCCGGAAGCTGGGGCATCGGCCTCGGGTATCATCGCCTGCTCACGCACAAGGGGTTCAAGACTCCCCGCTGGCTTATGCGTTTTCTCGCAACATGCGGCACGCTCGCACTGCAGTCCGGCCCGGTAATGTGGGTCACGACCCACAGGCTGCATCATGCCTTTACCGATACCGACCGTGACCCTCACAGCCCGCGCAATGGCGTCATCTGGTCGCACATCGGCTGGATCTTTCGCGGTACGGCACAGGTACAGCCTGAGACCGTCGTTCAAAAATACTCGCCCGATCTGATCAAGGACAAGTATCTCGTTTTCATCGACAAATATTATTGGGCAACGACCGTCGTTGTCGCCGGTGTGCTGTTCGCGATCGGCGGATGGACGATGGTGCTGAGCGGTATCTTTCTTCGTACCGTAATGGGCTGGCACTTTACTTGGATGGTCAATTCGGCAACGCACCTTTGGGGCTATCGACGGTTTGAGACCCGTGACGATTCGCGGAACAACATCCTCGTCGCCGCGGTCACTTTTGGCGAAGGCTGGCACAACAACCACCACGCATACCCGCGGTCTGCAAAGCACGGCCTGACTTGGAAGGAGTTTGACGTTAACTGGCTTCAGCTCCGCGTACTCGAGAAACTCGGTCTTATTTCCGATGTTTACGCGTACGATCTCGCGACACAGTCGGAGACACCAAAGACGTTAAAGAAAGCCGCATAAGCAGCCAAAACAGAAACAAGCAGAAGGCAAGATCGCGAGAATGCTCGGGTTTTGCCTTTTCGCTTTTTACATTTGAGCTCTAACTACTTAATTTTGATTTACAGATGCGGCGGCGGCGAACAGGTATTTTCTTTCTGATATTGGGCATCAGCCTTTCGGCATTGGCTGTCGCTCTCAATATCGGTTGGATCCTGCTAAATCTACGCGAGGTAGCTCTATTGATATTTGGCGTGATCTTTTTTGCGTTGATAATCACGGGGTTGATCTTCAACACGATATTCCTGGTCCGCGAGATCCGACGCAACGAACAGCACGACGCATTTCTAAACGCCGTCACGCACGAACTAAAAACGCCCATCGCTTCGATCAAGCTTTATCTCGAAACGCTGAAGAACCGCGACGTCAGCGACGAGAAGCGTCGCGAGTTTTACGACATCATGCTTGCCGACAATGAACGGCTGCTCAGCACCGTCGAACAGGTACTGCACGCGAGCCGCACGGGCGAAAAACAGCGTCGAATGAATGTCGCCGAGCATGACCTTGCCGACATCCTAAACGAGACGGTGAACATCGTCCGTTCGCGGCATAATTTGGTCCAGGATGCCGTGCGTCTATCGGTGCCGGACACGCGAGTGCGTATACTCGGCGACCGTCAGGACCTGCAGACGGCATTTGCGAACCTGATCGATAACGCCGTTAAGTACTCGGGCGACCGGCCGCCGCGTGTCTCGGTAAAGCTCCGCGAACGCGGCAAAATGGCCGAGATCTATATCAAGGACCGCGGTGTCGGAATACCGCGCTCCGACTTAAAACGCGTTTTCAAGCGCTTTTATCGCGTGCCAAGCCTAGCTAAGACGACGGTTAAAGGAACCGGGCTGGGCCTGCCTATCGTCAAGTCGATCATCGAGAAACACGGCGGCACGATCGTCGCCAAGAGTAACGGCATCGGCAAAGGGAGCACTTTCGCCGCAAAGCTGCCATCCATATGAAGATACTCATCGTTGAGGACGAACCATCCCTCGCCGAGGGCCTCCGGTTCAATTTCGAGGCCGAGGGTTACGAAGCCAACGTTGCCGTGGACGGCGAGGCTGCGGTCAGATTGCTTGAGAGCGAAAAGTTTGACGCCGTCGTGCTCGACGTGATGATGCCCGGGATCAGCGGCTTTGACGTCGCTCGCGGCATGCGTGAACGCGGCGACTACACGCCAATTCTGTTGTTAACAGCACTCGGGCGGCCCGAGGACGTGCTGCAGGGCTTCGAGGCCGGTGCCGACGATTACCTCCCCAAGCCCTTTGACCTCGCCGTCTTGCTGGCGAGGGTCAACGGCCTGCTAAGGCGGCGTAAGTGGCTTAGCGGCGAGGCAAGGCCCGCTACGTCAGACTCGATCGTAGTAAACGGCCGTAAGATCGACTTTGCAAATCTCGAGCTTACCAATGGCGGCGAGATCGTCCCGCTCACGCTGATGGAGACCAAATTGCTCCGTTATCTGATCGACAACGAGGGACGTGCGATCTCGAGAAAGACGATACTCGAGGACGTCTGGCAACTGCAGGAGGACACGGACACGCGGGCTATCGATAATTTTATCGTCCGGCTTCGCAAGTATCTGGAGGATGAGCCGAACAATCCAAAGATCGTCCAGACCGTTCGCGGGGTCGGCTACCGGTTTGCGAGGCCGTCGGAATGATCCAGTCTCGAGACTACACGAACTCGCTCGCGCCACGCCTCGTGAAGCTCAAATCTCCATAATTCGATCTCACTTGATACGGCTCTCGCAAAATACTCCGCATCGCGGTGAAAGCTCCATGCCGGTGCCGCCAGATAGATGACGGCCGGCTTGTCCAATATCTCGCGTCCGGCAAAAAGGTCGGCCGCCGCCAAGATACCGCGCCGGCGCTGCAGCTCGATCTTTCGCCAATAGTCGATCGACTGAAAGATCATTTCCCTGTCGGGCTGCGTCTTTAGCTCGATTATCACGAGCCTGCCGTCCCTGCGTATTGCGAGCAGGTCGATCTTGTCATTGGAGGAGCGAAACTGGTTATAGATCGGCGACAGTATCAGATTCGCGTCGAGCAGCGAGATATCGCGACGAAGGATCGACTCGAACCACGCCTCGGGCGCCGCACGATAGAGTTTGTGACGCTTGTTCGGCGGGTCGGCGCTCCGGTTGAGCCTCAGCGTCGAGACGAGATCCTTGAGGTCACGCCAGTTTTCCTCCTTCAGCAGGCGCCTGTCTTGGCCGAAACCGAACCACGCCTTTTCGATGCCCATCATCACCCTGACCCGAGCGAAAGGCAGGCCGTTGAATCGGAGCGTTTCGCCGTGCCGCGAGTAGATCAAGTCTATCTCGGAGGGTGCAAGGGAAATGATCCGACCAGCGGTGACGGACGGTTCTGGCGACGCGGGCAGTGTGAGCTTTGGTGCCTTTTCACGCCAAAGGTCACGGACACGCCGCTTGGCTAACTCGACGAGCCGCAGCGGATCGTGCCGCCGGTCGATCTCGATGATGGAAAGCTTTGATTTCCATCGGTCTGAGAGCAGAGCATGCAGCTTTTGGGCGTTCCTCGCCTGCCGCTTTTCGCATATGATCCAGAGATCGTTAACCGGTCTTTTCTTTCGCAGGCCCAGTTTGTCTAGCCACAGCATCGCCGCCGTAAATGTGGCCTCAACGGTGACCTTCGCCGTCACGTCGGCCATGGCAGCCATCGGAGTGCCGTCCGCCGCGTCGAACTGGATCTGCGCGAAGCGGCCGTTCTCTTCATTGAGGGCGACACGGCCCACCCTGATAGCCGGGTCGTACGCAACGATCAGCCGGGCGATGTCATTCGCCGCCTCAAGACGGGCAAGTTCGATCGCCGCGGTTAGTTCGGCGGCCGGCGTTCGCGGAACAAGCCGCATCGTCTCACGCCGACGGGCAAATGCCCCGGCAACGTCGATCGAGATCTCACCGCCGGCGTGGGCAAAGCTGTTAAGCCGCCACGAATGAAAGCCTTTATCGTCGAGAAACCCGAAATGAGCCTTGCCGTCAGTCTCGATGATCTCGATCTCGTGACGCTCGAGCGGAAAGGTGCGGCCGAGCTCGCGGATCAACAGCCATTCATGATGGCCGGCGATCATCTCGCGTAAGCTCTCGACATTTACCATTTGTGGTTAGCCGTAAAGTACCGCATCATCGCCGCCGCCCAATCGGCATATCCCTGCTCGGACGGGTGAATGCCGTCGGCAAAAAAGCCGTCGAGCCGGACCTCGACCGGCTGCGGATAATAGAAGACGCGGTCCATGTCGCGAGTAAACTCCTTGATATTCGCGTTATGCATCTGTGAGAGTTCCCACAAAAGCTGCTTTGACGGCGGCGGAACGGCGTTGGCGTAGATGATCATCGGGCAATTCGAGATGAAGATGACCGCGTCCGGGTGCCGCTCGCGCATAATGCCGATCAGCTCGGTCATGTCGTTACGCCATTTGACCGGGCTCGAGAGCTTCATCACGTCGTTGCCGCCGATGCCAAGCAGGATATAGTCAAAAGACTTGTCCGGCATCTGAGGTATAAGCTCCTCGATCACGCGACGCGCCGTCACGCCGTTCTTGCCGAGCACATCCCACTCGACGGGACGGCCGATATGCTTGCTCAAATTGCCGGCAAACTGCCCGGCAAGGGCGAGGTCGTGTGTCCTCGCCCCGAGGCCTGCAACGGTGGACTCCCCAATTACGAAAAGACGCGCCGGATCGCCGCCCTCACCTGCTATCCCCGTTCGCGGGCCCGCGGCGTCCGGCAGCACACCGACCTTCCATCGCGTTATCGCTCCCTGCAGAAACAGCAGTGGCGCAACAGGTGCGATCAACGCGGCACCGAGCACGAACTTCCGCTGCCATGCCGCCAGGTTGTTGGTTCCGTTGTCCATTCGATCCGTTATGTTAAAATTTAGCTACCCGAATGCTTTTGTCAAATTCGCGAAAATCATTACTATTGCTTGGTTTTTGCGTAGTTTTGGCATTTGCCTGCCGATCCCCGCAAACGGAGGGAAACGCGGTTCCCGTCGCGGCACCAACGCCTGAAAGCGAATTCCCGTTCCAAACAAAGGAGCCCGAGGTCTATCAGGCGGATATTGTGATCACGGACGGATCGGGCATCGAAGAAAAATACTCCGTTGCCCGCAGCGGCAGCCGCTGGCGTTTCGATACCTATCGCAACGGCTTGCCGTGGATGACCGAGATCGGAGGCGACGGCCTCGTGTCGATAGACCATTCGCGGCGGGTCGTTTCGACGGTCGCTGCGGGCACAACGCTTGCCGAGGGCACTTTCAACGACCTGACATCTAACTATTTTAAAGGAAAGGGCTACCGCGACTTTGTCGAGGCTGGCCGTGAGAACGATATTGTAAAATATCGTGTGAAAGACCCGAGATCTCAAAACGACGATATATTCGTATCGGTCGATACAAAGCTCGGCCTAGTTGTCAGGCAGGAGTTCATATCACGCGACGCTGGCGGGGCGGTGATAGCATCGTTCGTTTATGAGCTTCGCAACATTAAGACGGCTGTCGATGACGGCGTTTTTGGCGTCCCATCGGATTATCGTAAGGTAAGCTCGGACGAATTTCGCGGCCGGCCGACCGGCGATCGTCCGAGCGAGAAAAAATGAAAATACAATATATAAATTATCTATTGATCTTGACCGGGCTTTCCGGTCTGCTCCTTCAGGGATGTGGAAACAGCGGAACGAACGGCGCCAATGGCGGCCAAAATGCTCCGGCGGCGGCTGTCGCCGCGACCGAACCGCCTTTCAACAACAAAGAACCTGAGACATATCAAACCGAGATCTGGCAGGTGTCGTCAGCCGGTACCGAGAAGTATTTTGTCGTACGCGACGGCACCAAATGGCGGATTGATTCAGCATACGGCTCGCCCGAACAGGTTTCAACGTTTCATACCGCCAAGGACTATGTCGTCTCACATGCGACAAAGACCTTTACCGAGTATCCGTCAGCACATGGCTTTGACGAGCGCGAAGGAATGGTTAGCGAGATGACGCTCGGTATGCTGAATATCCGTGATAAGGCCGCTTTCGAGCCCCTCGGGACCGAGAACGGCCTCCTGAAATATAAGGTCACCAGTGAAGCAGCGGTAAATGTCGAATCGATCGTGTATGTCGATGAGAAGCTGGGCCTTCCGGTCAAGAAAGAGGTCTTTAAGACCGACGGCGGCCAGCGTGTTCTCGACCGTAAGGTCGAACTCTCGGGATTTACGACGACTATCGACAAGGGCTTGCTGGAGATGCCCAAGGGCCTGAAACAGGCGTCGATCGAGGAAATGAAAAAGACGCTCAGCGGGATCAAGTAAAATGAGCGAACAGCACGAACGACACGAGATCGACGATGTGCACCGCGAATATGCTGCCAACGCCCTGCACGGCCTACCGTTCTCCAAACTCATCGGCATGAAACTCGTCGATTTGCAGATCGACACCGCCGTGATCAGCATTGAGATGCGCGACGACCTTCGTCAGCCGAGCGGTGTGCTGCATGGCGGCGTGACGGCGACGCTTATCGATACGGCGATGGCTTTCGCGGTCAGGACGCGCCTGCCGGTCGATGCCGCGACGGCGACCATCGACCTGACCATCCATTACCTGCGGCCGCATATTTCGGGCACATTAACATGTACGGCAAAGGTGGTCCGGGCCGGCAAACGGATCTTTACGGTATCGGCAGACGTCGTCGGTGCCGAGGGCAAACTGATCGCAACGGGTATATCGACGTACACCAAAGTCTGAACCATAAGTGGAACAGCTACGAAAATTCGCACGCTATTTCAAGCCGTACAAGGGCACGATCTTCATCGGGATATCGTGCATCGCGGTCTCGATGGCGTTTGGGCTATTCGTTCCGTACATGGTCGGCCAGGCAGTCGACGACCTCAACAAAGAGATCACCTGGAACAAGATAATCTACTACCCGCTCGTCATCCTGGGCATTAATGCCATGAGCGGCATTTTCCTGTTTCTGCAGAGAAGGCTGCTGATAAATACGTCGCGGCATATCGAGTTTGACATGCGGCAGGATTTTTACGCCGCTCTCGTCGAGCAGCCGATCGAGTATTTCCAGTCGAACCGCGTCGGCGACCTGATGGCCCGTGCGACCAACGATCTTGCCGCCATTCGCCAGATCGTCGGGCCGATGATCCTTTACAGTTGTCAGGCGATCTTTGCGCTGTGCATCGCGTTGCCGATAATGCTCAACATCTCGGTAAAGCTGACGCTGCTATTGCTGATCCCGATGCCGCTGGTGACTATAACCGTGAAATTCCTCGGAGCGCGGATACACAAAAGGTTTGAGAAGATACAGGAATTTTTCTCAGACATTACCGCACGCGCTCAGGAAAATCTCACCGGAGTTCGCGTCGTCCGTGCATACGCACAGGAGGATGCCGAGATCGAGCGGTTTCAGGTACTCAATCGCGAATACGCCGCTCAAAATCTGCGCCTCGTAAAATATTCCGCCGCTATGCGGCCTCTGCTTTTCTTCTTTATCGGACTGGGGTTCGTCATTATCGTCGCGGTCGGCGTGCCGATGGCGGTTCGCGGCGAGATAACGGCGGGCGATTTTGCCGCGTTCATTTTGTATCTACAGCGAATGATCTGGTACCTGATCGCGCTCGGCTACGTTGTCAATCTCTACCAACGCGGCACTGCCTCGCTGAAACGGTTCAACGTCATCCTCGAGGCCGAGCCCGCGATCAAGGACGCCGACGGCACTGTCGAACAGCCGCCGATCGAGGGCCGCATCGAATTCCGCGATCTGAATTTCAGCTATTACGGATCAGCCACAGAGAACACCGAGAATAAAAACGGCTCTTCCTCTGTGAACTCTGTGGCTAACCTCGTTCTTCGCGACATCAACCTCACCATCGAGCCCGGCCAGACGGTCGCCTTCGTCGGCAAGACGGGCAGCGGCAAATCGACGCTCGTGAGCCTCGTGCCGCGGCTCCTCGATGCCCCTGAGGGCACTGTCCTGATCGACGGTCGCCCGGTCCGCGAGTATCCGCTCGCGCAATTGCGTAGGGCGATCGGCTTTGTACCGCAAGAGACGTTTCTATTCAGCGACACGCTCGCGGCAAATATCGCATTTGGGGTGGAGACTAACGGCTCTCCTCCCAAGGAAGGGAGCCTGATGACCGTCGAGTCCGCAGCTCGGGTCGCCGGGCTCGCGGACGACATCGCAGACTTTCCGGGAGGCTACGAGCAACTCGTCGGCGAACGCGGGATCACTCTTTCGGGCGGCCAGAAGCAAAGAACCGCTATCGCCCGTGCCGTCATGCGCGATCCGCGGATCTTGATCCTCGATGACTCGCTGAGCGCGGTCGACACCTACACCGAGGAAAAGATCCTGCACAACCTTCGCGACGTACGCTCCGGCCGCACTACGCTGATCGTCTCGCACCGGGTCTCGACCATCCGCGACGCCGACCTGATCTGCGTCCTGCACGACGGCAGCATCATCGAACGCGGCACCCACGACGAACTCGTCCGCCTCGACGGCGACTACGCCGACCTTTACGAACGTCAACGCCTCGAAGAGGAACTCGACGCGACAGAATAGGAGACTCTATGGCAGATCAAAAGGCATCGCCCGAGAGCAGTTACCAAACGATATTCATCGTCTGGGCGGCACTGCTTTTCTCGCAGTTCATCTTTGCGGTGCTGGTTTATTTCGTGAAACCCGAGCTTCGACAGCTTGACCTTTCCGCTCCGCTGCTCGGCGACCAGCCGGCGATCGTAGTGGTATTCGCCTCGGTCGGGGTCCTGAGCCTCATCCTCGGCCAGATCCTCAAGGGCCGTGTCCTCGAACGCTCGGTAGCGGAGCAGAATGTCGGCCTCGTACAAACGGCGACGATAGTCGCGAGTGCTTTGGCCGAGGTAAGCTCGCTGCTGGGCGTTATGCTGGCGTTCGCATTCGGTTACAGGTATTTTCTGGCGTTCATCGTTGTCGGGATCGTCGGTGTACTGATGGCATTTCCCCGTCGGTCGCAAGTGCACGCAGCGAGCTTTAAGCGCCTTTAATCCCGCGGAGATCCAAAAAGGTAAACCAGGAACAACACGATCATTATCGAATCGGCAACTACTGCGATCCCGGCACCATGCTGCATAAAGCCGGGTATGTAAGTGAACACAAGGGCGATGAAGATCGCCTTGCTCGCACCCGTGATCACCAGAACAAATCTCCTTACCGATGCGACGAACGAACCGTAGATCAGCATCACACCGCTCAGCCCGATCAGGGCTCCCCAATTGCGGACCACCACCTCTGCGGCAGGCCCGGATAATGTCGTTCCGAAGTTAGACTGGAGCGACGACTGCGGCGATATCGTCGCGAGGAACATTGAGCACGTCAGCAGGCCCGATAGGAACATTATCCATCTGAAGATCGACGAAAAGGTACGCATTTTACAGTTGCCTCCTCTAATTCTGCGTTAAATTATTCCGAAATGAATGCCGGGATTATACACTGACGCATCTCTTTTTCGACAATTAGCCTTCGCAAAAGTCAGTTCCGGCTCGAACGCAAACTTTTTTTGCCGCAAGGGAACCTTTTCCCGACTTCGTGTGTCTAACCTGATAAGCCACGGCTTTTCTCTTCCCGAAAATCTGACCTTTTTTGGAGTGATCGTATGCGCAAAATATCGCTTTTGCTTGTAGTATTCGTGTGCCTTGCGGTGTCGGCAGCCGCTCAGGACGTGACCGAGGGAAGCCTGTTCGCCAGCGACAGGAATGGAAGAGAGCTTGGTACCTGCCCGCTCAAAACGACCGCCGTCAAGGCCGATATCAGCGGCTTTCTCGCCCGCGTGAACGTGCGGCAGGAGTTTGAGAATAAGTTCAACACGCCCATTGAGGCCATATACGTTTTTCCGCTGTCGCAAAAAGGAGCTGTGGACCAAATGACGATGACCGTCGGCTCGCGCGTGACCCGCGGCAAGATAATGCGTCGCGAAGAGGCCCGCCAAACCTATGTGGCCGCCAAGAGCGAAGGAAAGGCCGCGGCACTGCTCGACCAGGAGCGGCCCAATATCTTTACGCAATCCGTGGCGAACATAATGCCCGGCGATAGCATTTTCATCGAGATCTCGTATGTTGAGACGCTCAAGTACGAGGACGGGGCTTACGAATTTGTCTTCCCGATGACCGTCGGCCCTCGCTACATTCCTGGCGGTGTTCCAGACGCGGCGAGGATCAAGCCGCCGGTAGCCGCTCTCAGAAACGGCAGCGACATCTCGATCGAGGTAAATGTGAATGCCGGTGTGCCCGTGGAAGAAGTGCGCTCGTCATCGCATCAGATCGAGCAGGTCAACCGCACGCCGAGCGAGTCAAGGGTCACGCTGCGCGGGGGCAGGGCCATCCCGAACAAGGATTTCATACTTCGCTATGATGTGACCGGCCGCCGTATCGAGGACGCGTTCATGACGCACCGCGATCCGCGAGGCGGTTTCTTCACCATGATCCTTCAGCCGCCTGACAAGATCGCGGCCGAGGACCGCACGCCGAAGGAAATCGTGTTCGTTCTCGACACATCGGGTTCGATGGGCGGATTTCCGATCGAAAAAGCAAAAGAGGCGATGCGGCTCTCGCTCGACGGGCTATATCCTGAGGACACGTTCAACCTGATCACCTTTGCCGGCGAGACCGAGGTCCTTTTTGATGGCCCGGTGCCGGCGACACAGGCAAATCTCGAAAAGGCCCAGGCATTCCTCGCCGGACGTTCGGGCGGCGGCGGTACCGAAATGATGAAAGCCATCAAGGCGGCGCTCGACCCGACTGACTCGCAAAGCCACCTTCGTATCGTTTGTTTTATGACCGACGGCTATGTCGGAAACGAGAATGAGATCATCGGTGAGATACAGCGTCACCCGAATGCGCGCGTCTTCAGCTTCGGCATCGGCAGTTCGGTAAATCGTCACCTACTGGACAAAATGGCTGAGGAGGGCAAGGGCGAGGTAGAGTACGTAGCCCTCGAGATGACGGCTCAAAGGCCGCGAGGAAATTTTACGAGCGGGTTCGCTCGCCGCTTCTCACCGATCTTTCGATCGACTGGAACGGCCTGCCGGTTGCCGACGTTTATCCCGGCAAGCTGACCGACCTCTTCTCGGCGAAACCCGTCATACTTCATGGACGATACACAGCCGCCGCGAGCGGTGCGATCAAGCTTCGCGGCAAGGTCGCCGGCCAGCCGTACGAACGCAC
>CAZJFB010000079.1:0-17007 GCA_964545145.1 uncultured Chloracidobacterium sp.
AGCATCGTGATCTCAGCATTGCGGCCCATGTAGCTGCGGGCCATAGCGATCGCCTCGGTCAGGTTGTCGGCACGTTCCCATCCGAGCATCTCAGGGACGTGAGCGTTCTCGGCACCCGCTACGATGACCTTGCCAATGTGTTGGCGGCCGTTTTCGCCCCAGTACCACATGAAGAACGCGTGGGCACCATGATACGCGTTGCCGCGTCGGTACATCTCGATGTACGCCGGATTGGTCGCGAATTCACGCTCGTATTTCTCACGCAGATAGAACGCATCGCGTGATTCGGGCAACAGACGATGGAAGAACTCGATGTAGCTCGGATGGAACTTGTGATCGAATTCGTCAAAGCACGGATGCGTAATGATCATCACACCGCCTTTCCGAAGCAGCGGCTTGTTGCGGTACATATTGAAGTGATAGCCGAGCGCCATCACCTGAACCAGGATCGGGTTGAGTGCCGAATAAACGTTATACGGCGAAATATCAGGAATGCCCGAGATCAGGATATCGCACTGGCCCTTTACCGGAATTTCGTATTGTCGGTAGTTGAGTTCGAGTATCTTCTCGTGGACCGGCTCGGTCCTGCCGGCGAAACAGCCGATCAATTCGTAAGCAGCCGGAATAGCATGCAGCATCTTGCGGCGGGCAACACGCGGCAAAGGGGAGAATGTCCGTTTCATCGCTTCCCACTTCAAGCGATCTGAAAACGAGAATTCATCCTCATTTCTCGTCAGAATGTCGTAGCCCTCAGGGAACATACGGTTGTTGAGTGCCGTCTCGATATGAAAGACCTTGCAGTTCTCATCAACGAGCTTGCCCAGCCGAATGACCTTGTGATTAAGGGCAGATTTTGGCGGATCCATGTACGAATCCGAATCGCGTATGGTCTGCGGTTCGTGGTGTGCTCGAAGAGATTCGTAATCGCAGAGCCCGACAGCGACCGATTTGTGCCCGCCGTCCATCGGAACGAGATTGATATTTACGTAGATCAGCAGGTCACTCTCGATCGCCCGCTTATTGACCCTTAGCGGCTCATTATGCCGAGTATGGCCAAGCGTGACGAGTTCGTCGTCGGCCTCGGCATCGTGATTGTAATATCGATCCGGATAGAACTCATTGAATATCGCCGTGCCGACCATCCGCTTCATTTCCCACTCGGTCATCTTCCGGTGGAGCGAATTCGCGATGATCAGGTGAATGTCGTCGACGCCATTCGCCGCACACATGTCGAGCACGACCTCGAGCATCGTCTGACGCAGATCCGGTGTCGCCATTGGCGGCAGTGGCAGCGAAATATCGTCCATCGCGATAGTCACACGCATTCCCGGCTCGAGCAGGGCATAAAGCGGCTCCATTTCGAGCGGGTGATTTACGGCATATCGAATTGCCGCCTCGCGATTCGGAAGGCCCTTGATCGAGGGGTTCGGATAAATTACCCGCGTCCCGATCGGAATGTCCTCGAGAATGAAATCCTCGCCGAACGGCATGATCCGCGGAGCCGAGTCCTTGTCGATGTACACGATCGATTCGTGCGTTTTGCGTCTAAGCTGTAAAGCCATAACTATTTAAGATCGAGAATTGCCCAGTCGTGCTGAAGGGCTGTCTGTTTGAGTCTGAAATCGGGACAAATAGCAACCGGATGCCCGACTATCGAGAGCATCGGAAGATCAGATATCGAATCTGAGTATGCATAGGAATCAGACAAGTTGATGTCCTCGCGTTCGGCATATTCGCGGATCCATTGAGCCTTTGTCGCCGAAGCCATTACCGGCGGCAGAACCCGGCCCGTCGCGTAGCCGTTGACGAACTCGAGCCGGTTCGCAACGTAATCATCAATTCCGAGATGGTCCATCAACTTCGCGATCGTGAAATCCAGTGCTCCGGTGAGTACCACCTGCCGTTGGCCGATCTTCTTGCCCTGGGCGATCAATTCCGGCGTGCCGGGAAATATCGCCGGCTTTAGCACCTCTTCAAAAAGCTCGTCGGAAAAGTACCGAAGCCTGTCCTGAGAAAAGCCTTCATAACTTCGGAAAAAGACCTCGTTGAAGACGTTACGGGAATAAAGGTCAGTAATGCCGAAGAACGGCAGCTTTGCCAGTGTTCCTACGGATTTTTTCGCCGTCTGCCAAAGGCCCTGCTGCCGTTTGGCATAGAATGCCAGCGTGTGCACCAGATTCGTGCTCACCAGCGTTCCTTCGAGGTCGTAAAATGCCGCGGCTTGTCCGTTTTTGTTCATGTCGCGCGTGTGTTATCGTAATCTCGCCATTCGACGACTAATTATCGTTCGTATGAACTGGGATTTTAGCATTGTTTGGAGCGCATTGGTAGCAATTGCGCGGTCAAGTGACAAAATAATTACATTTTGTAATTACATTGTATCTACGAAATATGCGTCGAGCGATCTTTCCGGGCTCATTTGACCCCCTCACCAACGGACACCTCGATATTATTCGTCGTTCTGCCCCGCTTTTTGACGAGATGATAGTCGCAGTCCTCAATAATCCGGACAAACAACCGATGTTTTCCGTCGACGAGCGGTGTGAGATGATCCGCGATATATTACCTGGCGTTGAGACCGATGATTGCCGCATGGTCGTCGAGAGCTTTTCCGGACTGACCGCTGATTTCGCCCGCCAAAAGAACGCGACTGCTATTGTCCGCGGCATACGGGCGGTTAGCGATTACGAATACGAGCTTCGAATGGCGCTGATGAACCGGCGCCTTGAACCGCAAATAGAGACCGTCTTTCTTATGGCAGGCGAAGAATACAGCTATGTTTCGTCGACCCTGATGAAGCAGGTCTTCTTGCTGGGCGGACGGGTAGAGGGCTTGATCCCCGAACTCGTCGAGAGCCGCATGCGACAGAAGGCAGGTTAACGTCGGCAGATTGGATCCAGGCAGATTATGCCGTCCAGCCCGTGAATAACGGCGGGTAACTGTGATTAAATCTTTGTATGGAAATATTCCCTGTTTCTAAACACGTCGCCGCCATGAAAGGCTCGTCTACGCTGATCGCAGCCCAGATGGCGTCGGAGATGCGTGCCCAGGGCATTGACGTTATTGACCTGTCAGTCGGTGAACCGGATTTTGACACGCCTGCATTCATCAAGGAGTATGCGGTCGAAGGGCTTGGCCGTGGCCTGACAAAATACACTGCGACCGCCGGCCTTGCTGAATTTCGATCAGCGATCGCGTCCTTCTACTCCTCGCGATTCGGAGCCTCGATCACGCCGCCTGAGATCGCAGCTGCGTGTGGCGGTAAACAGGCTTTATTCAATGCAGCGTGTTCGCTGCTCGATCCCGGTGACGACGTTCTGATCCCGAGGCCGTATTGGGTTACCTTTCCGGAAATAGCCACATTCTGCCGCTCAAACAGCGTATTCATCGAGACAGAAGAAACCGATTTTGTTCTGACGGCCGACCAGGTCGCGGGATCGATCACGGAAAAGACACGTTTATTGATCATTAACTCGCCGAACAATCCGACCGGCCGTGTAATTCCACCCGCCGAGATGCTGCGGATCGTTGAGACCTGTGCGGAACATGGCGTGTACGTTTTGACCGATGAGTGCTACTTATTCTTCGCATATCCGCCGGCGGAGCCTTTCACGTCGGCGTCTTTAGCCAAGGAATTACGTGAATTCGTTTGCGTCGCCGGCAGCTTTTCGAAGACCTATGCGATGACCGGCTGGCGGATCGGATACACGATCGCAAACGAGACCTGGACCAAAGCGATGGTCAAGCTGCAAAGTCATTCGGCGACACACCCTACGTCATTCGTACAGTATGCATGTGCGAAGGCCCTTCAGGACGTCGATGACACGATCGCGGCGGTCAACTCGATGACCGGGGAATATGAACGGCGTAAGAACTGGTTCGTTCCGGCACTCAACGAGATCAACGGCTTCAAATGCTCGATGCCCGAGGGGGCATTTTACGCATTTGTTGATGTTAGAGAGATGTTGGGCGATCAGTTTGAAAATTCCGCCGCTGTAGCAGATACCCTGCTTCGAGAGGCATTTATCGTTGCGACCGACGGTGCCGGATTTGGTGCCGATGGATTCATCAGATTCTCGTACGCGACGTCGATGGAAAATCTCGAAAGGGCGATCGCGGCAATGAAATCGATGTTCGGTGAAAAGGCCGCTGCCGCCTGATCATTCGCCAAAGACGAGCCGAAATCCGTTGCAGTCACGGATCGTTATCTCAATACAGTTGTACGGTCGTTTTGTCGGCCCTTCGACGACCTCGACGCCATTCTCGATCAGTTCCTGGTGAAGGGCCGCAATATCATCGACAAAGATATACGCGTCCGTTCCGAGTCCTCTCCTGACGTCGTCATTAACCTGAATTAGCTCGCCGTCTGCTTTACCAAAATGGATCTCGGCATTGCCGCGCCGGACCATCGCATAAACCGGTGGATCGAGAAAATACCCGAGCAGTTCAAAGCCTAGTTTGACCTGATACCATTCAGCCGTCCTCTTCGGGTCATGCACCACGAACTGTGGAGCGAGGCCGCTGAACTGGGCAACTTTGCTCATGATCAGTTGCCGCCGGTCATCATCAGGCCGATCTCCTCAACAGACGTACCCTTAGGATCAACCTCGCCGACGATCTTGCCCTCTCGTATAACAAGCAGACGGTCGGCGAGTGCCGTGACCTCTTCGAGTTCCGCCGAGATCAACAGTACAGCGGAACCCGCGTCACGCAGGCCTATCAATTTACGGTGTATAAATTCAATAGCCCCAATATCCACCCCACGAGTCGGCTGTGAGACCAGCAGGAGCTTTGGGTTCAATTCGAACTCGCGGCCGATGATCAGCTTCTGCTGATTGCCGCCTGACAACGATTTTGCAGCGAGGCTGGGATTTGCGGGGCGAACGTCAAAATTCTCAATGATCTCGCCCACGCGTTTTCCTATAGCCGCGGAATCCATAAATCCGGCCGCGGCAGCCACAGGCGGCCGGTAATGTACCCCGAGGATCGAATTTTCTGAAAGGTCTGAATTAAGCAGCAGTCCCCGCTTGTGTCGATCCTCGGGGATGTGAGCGATCCCCAACTCCTTGAGCTCGCGGGCAGAATAAGAGGTGACGTCCTTTCCATTGAACTCGATCGTCCCGCCACTAGACCTGGCCAATCCTGAAAGCGCCTCAACGAGTTCCGTCTGGCCATTGCCCTCGATACCGGCGATGCCGACTATCTCACCAGCCCGGACGTTAAACGAGACGCCGTCCACTGCCGATCCGTGCTTGCCGCCGATACGCAGTCCTTTGACCTCAAGGACAGTCCCTGAGGGATTCGCGTCCGATTTTTCAACGCGAAGCAAAACGTCCCGCCCCACGATCATCCGCGCAAGGTCCTTGGCGTTTGTCTCACTTGTCTTCACATACCCGACCGTTCGGCCGTCACGCATCACAGTGACTTCGTCCGAAATGGCCAGCACCTCATCGAGTTTGTGCGTGATTATAACGATGGTCTTGCCTTGCTGTTTCATTCGACGAAGGATCGCAAAAAACTCCTCCACTTCCTGCGGTGAGAGGACCGCGGTCGGTTCGTCCAGGATCAGCAGGTCGGCCTTTCGATAAAGTGCCTTGAGCAGTTCAACCCGCTGCTGCTGCCCGACCGATAGATCTTCGATCGTGGCCCGCGGGTCAATCTCCAACTTCAGCTCGTCTGAGAGTGCCTTGATCTCTGCGTTAGCCTTTTCCAGATCAAGATTCGTGGCCGATCCGGTCTCGGCTCCGAGAATAATGTTCTCCGCTACCGACATAGTATCGACAAGCATGAAATGCTGATGGACCATGCCGATACCTAGTGCAATAGCGTCGTGAGGATTTCGGATTGCCGCGGGCCGGCCGTCGAGAATGATCTCACCGCTGTCGGCATTGTAAAATCCATAGACGATCTTCATCGCGGTGGATTTACCGGCGCCGTTCTCCCCGACGACCGCATGGATCGTCCCCTTATGCACTGTGAGTGAAACGTCGTCGTTAGCAACGCAATCGCCAAAGGCCTTTTTAATGTTCTTTAATTCGAGCATTTGCTAGTTTGCCATCGCATCGGTCACCTTGATCTCGCCCGCGACGATCTTCTGCTTGGCCGCCTCGACCTTTTGGATCACGTCGGGTGGGATGATCCCCTTGTTATTCTCGTCCATGGCGTACGTAACGCCATCCTTGTCCAGCCCAAAGACGTGAAACCCGCCCTTAAATCTATTCTCAAGCACCTCTTTCACAACGTCGTAGACGGCATTGTCAACTCGTTTCACCATAGAGGTAAGCACGAAACCCGGCTTGACCCCGTTTTGATTAGAGTCGACACCGATCACGAACTTGTTTGCCTCACCCTGAGCATTGCGGCCATACTGTTCGACCGCATCAAACGCTCCAAGCCCCGAATTCCCTGCTGCCGTAAATATCACATCCGCTCCCTTCTCGATCTGGGCCAAAGAAAGCTCCTTCCCCTTTCCGGGATTATTCCAGGCCCCGTCGGTGACTCCGACATAGTTGTCAATAATGCGAATGTTTGGATTTACCGAGCGGGCACCTTCTTCGTAGCCCGTTTCAAACTTATGGATCAGCGGAATGTCCATTCCACCCACAAAGCCAAGTATCCCGGTCTTCGATTTTGAAGCGGCGATCATTCCCACGAGGTACGAGCCTTCGTGTTCGCGAAAGACGAGAGAGGCGACATTTTGTTTCGGGGTCTTGCCGTCGGTTTCGAATATGACACCATCGACAATGGCAAATCTGATGTTCGGGTAATCGATGGCAACTTTCTGCATGATCGGCCCCTGAGCGAAGCCCACGCCGATGATAAGGTCAAATCCCTTCTCGGCAAATGCCCGCATTGCGGGCTCAATAGAGGTCGGATTGCCAGGTTCGACATCGTAAAGACAGATCGGCAGGTCACGCTCGGCACGCTGGACGCCCTCCCAGGCCGCGGCATTAAATGAACGGTCGTTCTTTCCACCGATATCAAACACGATACCGACCTTTATCTTGCAGTCTCCGCGTCTCGCCTCGACCTGACGGCCACACGAGATCGAGAAGACAAACATGACAGCGACGGCAATACTAAGCGCAATCCTGGAAATGATCATAAGAGTCTAGACGGTCGCTCTTACCAAACCGGTTGTCCTGGGTAGATCTTTCGATATTCTATACGCACTCGAGAGCTTTTGGCTAACCGAATCCGCCTGAGCGGGCTTGCGGCAATAAATAATGCCGAGTTCTTCGCCCTTTCGGACCCTGTCACCGATCTTCCTCAGCGAAGCATACCCGACAGCGTGATCGACGCCGTCCTCCGCTTTCACACGGCCGCCGCCAATATCGCACACTGCCCGGCCGACAGCAAAAGTATCTATATCTGCGACATAACCGTTTCCATCAGACACGACCGGGATCTTTTTCAATCCTTTTGCAATAAGGGTCTCCGGCCGGTCACATACGTTCGGGTCGCCGCTTTGGAGTTCGATATTCTTACGGAATCGCTCCAGTGCCTCACCCGACGCCAGCACCTTTCGGATCCGAGCCTTCGCACCTTCCAGTGACGGGGCCGTTCGCGTCTGAACGAGCATAGCGGCGGTCAATTCGATCGAGAGGTCTAGTGTCGGCAGCATAGCGTCATGAGCCTCGTCACGAAGTATCTTTACGCACTCAAAAACCTCGAGAGCATTACCCACGTAGAGACCGAGCGGCTGACTCATATCGGTGATGAGAGCTTGAGTTTTGACGCCAAAGGTACGGCCGGTCTCACAGAGCGCCTGAGCGAGTTTCACAGAGTCAGCGTATTTCTGAATAAACGCTCCGGAACCGGTTTTCACGTCAAGAACCAAAGCATCGAGCCCCTCGGCAAGTTTCTTGGACATGATCGAAGCAACGATCATAGGGATGTAAGGTACGGTCGCGGTCGCGTCTCGCAACGCGTATAACTTCTTGTCGGCCGGTGCGATCTGCTCGGTTTGCCCGATCAAGCCGAAACCGCACGCCTTCATCACCTTCTTCAGCTTTGCGAAGGGCAGATTTACATCATAGCCGGGAATCGATTCGAGTTTGTCCAGAGTACCGCCGGTATGACCCAGTCCGCGGCCGGAGATCATGGGAACGGCGACTCCGCACGCGGCCGCGATAGGAGCAATGATCAGCGACGTCTTATCCCCGACCCCGCCCGTGGAGTGCTTGTCGGCCTTCGGGGCATCGATATCGGAAAAGTCCATTATCGTTCCCGAATTAAGCATTGCACCCGTGATCGAGTATTGCTCGCGTCGATTGAGCCCGCGAATGAAGATCGCCATTACGAGGGCAGTGATCTGATAGTCTGCCCAACTTCCGTCGCAGACACCGTCGATAAACTCGGAGATCTGTTCGTCCGAAAGGGCCTTGCCGTCTCGTTTTGTTGCGATGATTGCTTGAGGACGCATAGAGATAAACCAAGTTTCGCACAGAAACCGACAGTTTCAAACGTTACGGCCCATAAGGAGTACGACCGCTTGAGCTCTGACAGATCGCCGCTCACCCACCGAGTCGACTGCTTCGCCTGTCTTAGCCTTGACCGAGACGAATTCAACGTCGATCCCAAGAGCGGCAGCTAGATTAGCTCTCATTGCATCGATGTGAGGGCGAAGCTTCGGCCGTTCGAGATCTACTACGCAATCGAGATTTACAATGGCGTATCCTCTTTCAGAGACCAGGCCGACGGCATGCTTCAGGAACTGTGAGCTCTCCGCGTTTCGCCAACGCTCGTCGTCATTCGGGAAATGTGTGCCGATATCTCCGAGTGCAAGAGCACCCAGCACGGCATCCGCTGCCGCATGCATCAGCACGTCAGCATCCGAGTGGCCCTCTGCACCAAGGTCAGAATCGATGGTGACGCCGCCAATGGTCAGCGGACGTCCCGCCACAAGCCTGTGAATGTCGGTTCCGAATCCGATCCTTTGCATCCTTCTAACCTTCAACTGCCAAAAGCGCCTCGGCGATCACAAGGTCTTCGGGAAGTGTGACCTTAATGTTCCTGGAGCTGCCCTCGACGAAGGCGATCGGATGGCCAAGTTTCTCAACCACGTAGCACTCGTCAGTGACCGCATCGCCCACTTCGCACATCTCATATGCTCGACGAAGCACATCGAGCCGAAATGCCTGCGGAGTCAACGCACGTCTAAGTTTATCACGGTCAAGCGTGCCTGATATCTCGTCTCCACGGATCGTCTTAATGGTATCCGTGACTCGCGCGACCAGACATGCAGCCCCCGTCTCGCCCGCTTTTCTGATCGTGGCTGATATTTCGTCGTTACTCACGAGGGGCCTTGCTCCGTCGTGAACCGCGACAACAGTACAGTCATGCGAAACAGCCGCGAGACCATTGAGCACAGATTCGGCTCTGATCTGCCCACCGATAACGGTATTTCTAAGCTTAGAGAAGTCACTAATACCCTGAAGCTCTTCAAATTCCGCCCTACCGGCGTCCGAAAGGACAATCACTATCTCATCTACTAAGGGACAAGATTCGAATTTCTCAATCGTATGGATTATCAGCGGTTTTCCGCGAAGTAAGGTGAATTGTTTGGGGATATCGGAGCCAAATCGCTGTCCGATGCCGGCGGCAACAATAATAGCGGAATTCACCGGCTAGTCGATCTCCTCAATGATCGTGGTCTGCCTGAGTTCGCGTGTTGCCTTACGAAAGCCAAGCGAGCGCGAATCGTGGATACTGAAAGATGTCGATGCGTGGTCCGCATTGCCGTGGGCTTCTTCCTTCTCCTCCCACAAGCGGCCAAAGATCATCTTGCCGGCGGTTGTCTGCAATACGCTGGTAACAGCAATATCCGCCGTTTTTCCGATAAGGCGGCGAGCATTATCGACCACGACCATGGTGCCGTCGTCAAGATACGCGACGCCCTGATTGTATTCCTTACCCTCCTTCAGGATGAAGACCCGCATTGCCTCGCCCGGCAATACGACAGGTTTTAGAGCATTGGCGAGTTCGTTGATATTCAGGACCTCAACGCCGCGGAGTTGGGAAACCTTATTGAGATTGAAATCGTTGGTAACTATGACCGCATCCAGCTGCTGCCCGAGTTCGATGAGCTTAAGGTCAACTTCCTTAACATTCGGGAAGTCGGTTTCGACGATCTGGATATCGAGTTTGCTGTTGTTCCGGAGCCTCTGAAGCATGTCAAGGCCGCGGCGTCCGCGCTGCCGCTTTGAAGAGTCCGCCGAATCGGCAACTTGTTGAAGCTCGGCGAGAATGAAATTTGGAATGATGAGCGATCCGCCAAGAAACCCCGTTTCAGCGACGTCGGCGATCCTTCCGTCGATGATGACCGACGTGTCTAGCACCTTGTAGTCGCGCTTTACGTTCTTGTCACTGAAAATTCCGCCGAGTGCGGACAGGTCAAGGTAGTCGCCCTTAGCGGCACCAACCATGAGGCCGACATAGCCCATGAAGAACGCCAGGGAAATGGTCAGGAAGGTCTGCATTTCTGCAGAAACGGCTGATTCCTTTTGGATCGAGATGAGCACGCCAATAAGAAATGCCCCCATTATCCCCAGGATCGAACCGACCGCGGCCCCAATGAGTGTCTTAAGCGAAGCTCGCCTGACGCGCATCTCAAAGCCGATGATCATTAATCCGACTACAGCACCGAGTCCGGCAGACAGCATATGCCTGGTGGTCTCGTCTCCAATGTTACTCAACCCAAGCCTCTGCGTCCGCTCGAATGGATTAAGCATGTAGCCGAGCAAGATCAACATGCCGACAAATGCGATCCTCAGGATGAGAACATCTAACTTCATAACTCGCAAAAGTCTATCACAAATTCGACCGAATTTTAACGTATTCGTGACATCGGTAGTTTCGGGCTTTCCTGCTTGGGTCACGTTGGTTCGAAGAAACGACTATTTGCACTGCATTTCCCGAACACGATCGTCGCAGCGATAAGGTATCCAGCACTCGGCGAGCCTCGTAACTGCCGCTTGGAAGGGACGGGTGTGAGCAAACGAACATTTCCGTAGAGCGAAATCTCGACGGCTGTTGTATCCTGTGAATTCACTATAAATGGCAAAGTCACCGTCGACAATATTTGTTTGCCAAAGCTGCGGTTCTCAGTCTCGCAAATGGCTCGGCCAGTGCCCGGATTGCGGCGAATGGAATACTCTCGTCGAAGAGCGCTTCAAGCCGACACCAGTGACGTCGGCCGTTGCCGGCGGCAATGCCTACAGACAGGTCTCGCCGATGGCTTACAGATCGATCGAGGCCCAGGATGACGATCGCACGGCGTCAGGGATCGACGAGCTTGATCGCGTCCTCGGCGGCGGGATCGTCGCCGGCTCGATCGTCCTGATAGGAGGCGCTCCAGGGATCGGGAAATCGACGATCGTAATGCAAATGGCCGACAAGCTCGGACGCGACAGAGCTAAGGTCCTCTACGTTTCGGGCGAAGAGTCTGAGCGGCAGATCAAGATGCGGGGCGAGCGCCTGGGAGTCGCGGCAGAGAACCTATTCCTTTTGCCGGAGACCAATCTTCAGAGCATTCTCGCCGAAACGTCCAGCCTAAGGCCAGATTTTGTGATCATCGACTCGATACAGACCGTATTCAGTTCGGCCATCGAGTCCGCGCCGGGCAGCGTTTCCCAGGTGCGAGAGGTCGCTGCACAGTTCATGGCCCTTGCAAAGCAAACCGCCACGCCCGTCTTCTTGACCGGTCATGTAACAAAAGAGGGCTCGATCGCCGGGCCAAAGACGCTGGAGCATATCGTCGACACCGTTTTATATTTTGAGGGCGACCGTCATCATAACCACCGCATCATTCGGGCGACAAAGAACCGTTTCGGGGCGGCAAATGAGATCGGCGTCTTCGAAATGACCAATTCGGGCCTCGTTCCCGTTGGCAACCCGTCGGAGTTGTTTTTGCAGGAGCGGCCCGAGAACGCCACCGGATCCGTCGTCACCGTTTGTATGGAGGGCACTCGCCCGATGCTGGTAGAGATCCAGGCTCTGGTCTCAGGCACGAAGTTCGGCACCGGCCGTCGAATGACGCAGGGCTTCGATCACAATCGTGCGAGCCTGCTGATCGCGGTGCTTGAAAAGCGATTGGGTTTTCAACTCGCCGGAGATGACGTATTCGTTAATGTTGCTGGCGGTATGGAGATAGACGAACCGGCTGCCGATCTCGGCGTTATTGCGGCTATTGCTTCCAGCTTTCGCAATCTGCAAGTTCCGCCCGACACTGCGGTCTTTGGCGAGGTCGGCCTTACGGGAGAGGTCCGCGGCGTGCTGCAGGCACAGGCCCGGGCCCGGGAGGCACAAACCCTTGGATTCAAGAAGTTGATCCTCCCGGAATCAAATAAGAAAGGACTCGAAAAACTGTTGGGCATTCGCGTCATAGGCGTAAGGAATCTCGACCAGGCGATGGACGCCCTATTCTAAAGTCAACAAATGTATCGTTTCATCCTAAAGATCTATTACGTCCTTACGGTTCCGGTCGCGATCTTTTTTATCCTGAATTCGGCCTCGATCCACCCTGCGTACAAGCTCGGATTCTTTCGAAAGTACATTCTTGGTCTCAGGATGTTCCTCAACAAACTGCGCATACCGACCGGCACGTCGTACAAGGCTCATCTGGCAATGGCCCTCAAGATCTTCGAGACCCCGCCCGACGTTGCTGGCCTTGTGGTCGAGTGCGGCACATGGCAGGGCGGCAGCGCGGCTAATCTCTCTTTGGTCTGTAAGATCGCAGGCCGCAAGCTCAGGATATTTGATTCTTTCGAGGGCCTGCCCGAGGGACAGGTTGCGGATCGGCAAGCGGTCTACAACACCGGCGACTACTGCGGATCTTTGGAGCAGGTAAAGCGAAATATTGAGCGATTTGGAGCGATCGAGGTTTGTGAGTTTACCAAGGGTTGGTTCGACCAAACTCTGCCGGAGTTGAATGAACCTGTCCTGCTGGCTTTCCTGGATGTCGATCTCGAACTCAGCCTTGAGACGTGCGTCCGTTACCTCTGGCCGAACCTTACCGAAAAAGGCTATATCTTTATCGACGAATATGTCGATCTCGATTATTGCTCGATCTTCTGGTCGGAACGATATTGGAAGACCTATTTCGACCGGACACCGCCGGGGTTGATAGGCTCAGGCGTCGGGCTGCCGCTTGGCGAGTATTATATTGGCCCATGGTCCGACAATACCCAACGCCCGCTTCACCACCCAAATGCTGGAGCATATACCCGAAAGGACTTTTCGGGAACCTGGGTGCACTTTCCTGAAAAGGGATCTAATGATCAATAGGTCGAATCGACCGACATTATCCGCTCAAGGATGCTGTCACGCTTCTCCCTGATCTCAGTGATCCGCGGGGCCGGATCGTCTTTGACAAATGTCGGCGGCAGCATGAACGGATCGATCTGCAGCGGGACGCCCTCCATCTGCAGGCGATGAGCTATTATCTTGGAGATAAGTTCCTGCTCGAACTCAGTGATGTCTAAGAACTTAACTCCTATGCCCGTGTGGTCAAAACGGTAAAGGGCACGGCATTGAAGCGGAAGGTAATTCCCGTTCGGCAACTCGATCTCCATGCGAAACTCGTCGCCGATGTAAATATTCTCTTCCCAGCCGGTAAAGCACCCGCCAATGCTGATCTGCTGAAGCCGCGTCTCCTGCTTTTCGCCAAACCTGCCATGAATGATCGCAGGAATATCCAGCGAAAATCTTATGTGCTGTCTTTGGTTAATTGACATCGGCGGCGTATTCCGGATCGAGATCTGGTAAAACTCTTTTTATTATCCTACCGATCCGGCGGCATGACAAGCATTAATTCGCCGCGGCCCCCTATTAATAGATAGACCGCCCCGATCGAGGCGGTCCGACAGCAAGATCATTGGCCGAGACTAGTTATTGGCTGCTTCCGTCTTTGTGCAGTATGTGCCGAAGGCGTCGATCAGATCCTGAGCGATCGTCATTGGATGGCGGCCCTCGAGGTCTCGGCGTTCGAAGAGCTTGACCAATTCGCCGTTCCTAAGCAGGCCGATCGAGGGCGACGACGGAGCGTAGCCCGTAAAGTATTCGCGTGCAGTGTCGGTGGCGTCAATATCGGCACCGGCGAAAACGGTGATCGATCGGTCCGGCTTTGCCTCCGAATTCTGAAGCGCCATTGCGATGCCCGGGCGAACGCCGCCCGCGGCACAACCGCAAACCGAATTCACGACGAGCATAAGGGTGCCGTCAGTGTTCTTAACTGCGTCCTCGACAGCTTCTGGTGTCTTGGTCTCTTCAATACCAAGCTGAGCAAGCTCCTGACGCATTCCGTGGATCATTATCTCTGGATAAGGCATAGTGTTTTCCTAAATTTAACTCAATTTCCCCTGCCAAGCTCAATACTTGACCTTTTTTTCAAGTATCGATAATGCGGGGCCGTATGTCAAGAGGGTTATCAAATCCTAAATGAGGTTTGCCCGCCGCAGTGCGATTCATTAAAATCGTGCTTCAAACCATGGCGATCGAGATCGAAAAGAAATACCGCATAGATAAGAAAAAGCTTGTTGAATTGACGGCCAAACTCGGCAAACTTGGGGCGACCTTCTCATACGAGACATTCGAGGAGAATTACCTTCATCGCGGCGGCGTGCTCGACGAGCGAAACGCCGTTCTCCGTCTTCGAAAGACCGATCGAAAGACCACCTTGACCTACAAAGAAAAGGTCGCGACAGATAGTGATTTCAAACACCAGATCGAGCACGAGACCATCGTTTCGGATGTCGAGGCCACCGAGGCGATCATTCAAAAGCTGGGCTACCGTCTCGACATCGTTTACGAGAAGCACCGCAAGTCATGGCACCTCGGCAATGTCGAGGTCGTTCTCGACGAAGTCCCCTTCGGGTACTACATGGAGATCGAGGGCCAGATCGAAGACATCCTCGACGCTGAAAAACTGCTCGATATTCATGACCTCCAGGCCGAAGCCCGCGGCTATCCTCGCCTCACGGCAAAATACGGCAAGCTCGTCAACGGGGTTCACGAATCGAGATTCCCCAAAAAGACATCTGCCTGATCGGCCATATCTTTCCCGATAAAGTACGCCTGCGAGTCAAACGCGACCTTTGCCCGGGTAGCGATCTTCTTGTAGCTTCCGTCGGACGACAGTATTCGGGCATTTGCCTGGTCCTTTAAGTACGTTGGGAGCAGCACAGCGCGTAGATAGCCTTTGATCGACGCATCGACGATCGGCGTCAGCACCTCGACCCGGCGGTCAAAGCTCCGGTGCATCAGGTCGGCACTTCCGATATAGACCTCGCCCTCTTCACCGCCGTTCGCGAAATAGTAGACGCGGCTGTGTTCTAGAAATCGCCCGACGACCGAGCGAACGCGAATGTTCTCCGAAAGCCCCTTGATGCCCGGCCTGAGCGTACAGATACCGCGAATAATAAGGTCGATCTCAACCCCCGCCTGCGAAGCGGCATAAAGCTCTCGGGTCAATTGATCGTCGGTAATGCTGTTCGCTTTCATGACAATACGAGCCGGCTTGCCGGCAAGCTTGTTCTTCTTTTCCCGCTCTATCAATTGCAGGAGCCGCTCGCGAAGATGAAGCGGAGCCACGAGCAGCCGGTTGTATCTTTCCTGCTGCGAGTAACCGGTCAGGAAATTAAAAAGACTGGTTGCGTCTTCACCGATCTCCGGGTCGGCGGTCAATAGGCCGAGGTCGGTGTAAATTCTCGATGTCAGCGGATTGTAGTTGCCGGTCGCGAGATGCACGTATCGGACAAGCTTGTCTTTTTCCCGCCTTACGACGAGCAGCACCTTTGAGTGGGTTTTCAGCGTGCTGATGCCATAAACCACGTGGACGCCCTCATTTTCGAGACGCCTTGCCCACTCGATATTGTTCTCCTCGTCAAACCTCGCCTTGAGTTCGACAAGTGCGGTCACCTGCTTGCCCAAACGGCTCGCCCGACCGAGAGACGCGACGACCGGCGAGTCCTTGCCTGTGCGATAAAGACAGATCTTTATTGCCTGTACGTTAGGGTCCTCGGCTGCCTCGGCAATGAAGTCGGCGACCGTGCTGAAGGAATTGTAAGGGTGATGCAGCAGTATGTCCTGCTTCCTGATCACGTCGAATATGTTCTCCTTCTTTCGCAGCGGTGCGGGCAAGACGGTCGCAAAGGACTTGTCCTTGAGCCGGGGCCTATCGAGCGAATAGAGCTGCATCAGGTCGGGAATATCGACAAAGCCGTCGATCCGGTCGATCTCTTCGTTTGACAGTCCAACCCCCGCCGCGAGCAGCTTGACCATTTTGTCAGGCATCGTGCCGGCGACCTCCAGGCGGACGGGAAACCGGTCACGCCTGCGTTGAAGCTCACGCTCCATCGTCCTCAGCAGATCGCCCGCCTCGTCCTCGCGGATCTCTATATCGGCATCGCGTGTCACGCGGAAAAGAAACGCCTCGCTCGTCTTCATGTTTGGGAAAAGGTCATGCACGTTGGCGGCGATCACCTCTTCGATCAGCGTGTACCTTGCCTTCTTTTCGTCAATAGCGATCAATCTCGGTGCAGACGGTGGCAGTTTGATCCTTGTGAATCGCTTCTGCCGGTACAGGTGCCTAAGATTCGGCTGGGTAAAGGCACGGTCAGGCTCAATGTAAAGTCCCAGGTTCAGGCTGAGGTTCGAGATATATGGAAAAGGATGGCTCGAGTCGACCGATTGCGGCGTCAATATCGGGAAAAGATTGTTGCGAAAGTACTTATCAAGATTCTTTTTCTCTTTCGCATTCAGCTTGGCGTACGGCTCGATCGTTATCCCGTTTTTGGCCAGGGTCGGCAGGATCGTCTCTTTGAGGCACGTGACCTGTCGTTTGAGCATCGGCCTCAGCCGTTGGTATATCTCCCGAAGCTGCTCCGACGCAGTCATGCCGTCGGGCGAAAGCTCGCCGATGCCCTCCGCGATCTGCTCCTTGAGCCCCGAGACGCGGATCATAAAGAACTCGTCGAGATTGGTCGAAAAGATACAAAGGAACTTGAG
>CAZJFB010000080.1:0-16930 GCA_964545145.1 uncultured Chloracidobacterium sp.
TGTCGAAGGGCTTGTTGATCCAGTCGAACTACACGTTTGGCAAGTCGCTTGCTAACACCTACGCGAGCAGCTCGGTCGCGGCTGATCAGCCGGGATCGCTGCGTGCTGGCAAGGATACGCGACGCGGCCTGTCGCCGTTCGACATCACCCATTCCTTTAAGACGAACTTCATCTATGAGCTGCCATTCGGTAGGGGACAGAGCTTCTTTGGCGACGCCCCCGGCTGGGTCAACCAGATCATTGGCGGATGGGGCTTTAACGGCAACATCCGTATCCAGAGCGGTTCGAACTTTAACATGGGCAATGTGCAGCTGGTCGGCATGACGGCCAAAGAACTTCAGAAGATGATCGGCATCTACCGCGGACAGACCGATGCCGCCGGTAATGCAAGCCGTGACGTTTACATTCTGCCGTTCGAGATCCGTCAGAATACCTACCGTGCATTTAACGTTGGCCTGGTCAGCGGTGTCCCGACCTATACTCAGGGTGCTCCGACAGGCAAATTCATCGCTCCGGCAGGCTATGGCAACTGTGCCCAGGCCTATACCGGGCAGTGCGGTTACAACAACCTCGTGCTTAAGGGCCCGGCGTTCTTCCGTTCGGATATTTCGATCGTGAAGAAATTCCGCGTCACAGAGCGTATCAACATGGAGATGCGTGGAGAACTGCTTAACGCGTTCAACAACATCAACTTCCTGGTTGGAGCCGCAGCCAACGACGTCAACGGCCTTGGTGGCCAGGGTGCGACGACCTTTGGCCGCTACACCGCAGCCTATCAGGACACATCGACCACCAACGATCCCGGTGGCCGTCTTGTCCAGTGGGTACTCAGGGTCAACTTCTAATCGAAGTTAGCCGATCCGATAGGGGAGCTTCGATGTTTGAAGCTCTCCTATTTTTTCTTTGTCACTGCGTCGAAAATTGCTATTATTCCAACTGTCTCTATCAATTTATTTTTGAGGTTTGAGAGAATGAAGAAGCTGTTTCTTGTTTTCGTTTTTTGCGCATTCGCCGTATCGGCCATGGGCCAGGATGTTTCTAAACCATGGACCGACTGGTCCAAGAAAGATGCCGAGAAAGTGTTGAATGACTCTGCGTGGGGACAGAGCTACACTCAGGAAATTTCAGTACCAACCAGTACCGCCGCAACCACGCGAACAAGCGGCGGATTTGCCGGCGAAAATCGCGGCGAGTCCGGTGAGAATAAGGCGCCGACCCCGATGAAGTACAGGGCACGCCTGTTGACGGCGAAACCGGTCCGCGAAGCGTTTTCCCGGATCATATTGCTCCAACAACCGAACGCCCCGGCAGATCTAAAAACACAGCTTCAGGGCTTTATCGATCGTGATTTCGGCGACTATCTTGTCATTTCATTCAGCATAGAGGGCGGCAGCCCGCAAATGGCCAAAGGCTCTGAGATGATGCTCGCCCGCTTAACGGCTGATGCTTTGAAGGACAAAGTCTATCTTGAGCGAAAGGACGGCAAGCGGGCTACATTTATTGATTACAAAGCCCCGGTCGGCGACGGAATGGGAGCCAAGATCGTGTTTTCCCGTACTCTTGACGGACAGCCGTTTCTGGGCGCCGGAGATGACGTACTCAAGTTCAATTTTGAAATGAACGAGAGATCGAAGATCTCGGTTAAATTCAAAGCTTCAGGAATGACATACGGCGGTAAGCTGGAATACTAGAGAGCGGAGTTTGATATGAAAAGGATCTTGGTTTGTATCTTTTTGGCAGCGGTGTTCTGTTCAACTGCGTTCGGCCAGCAAAAACCATGGAGTCAATGGGACAAGAAAGAGGTCGAGAAGATGCTGAACTCCTCGGCGTGGGGGCAGACACAGACTGAGACGGACACGTCCCAGATGACCTATACGCCCACGACCGACAAGTCGGCTATGACTACCGACGGAGCCCGTAATCAGGCAGTTGACCTTAAGTACCGGATCCGCCTATTCTCCGCAAAGCCGATACGCGAAGCATTTGCAAGAATGGTTTTGATGTCCAATCCGAACCTTAAGGCCGAACAACTCAACGGGTTTGTGAATGGAGACTACTCGGAATCGATCGTGGTCGCCGTTACATTTGAATCAAGCGACCGGCGATACAGCGGTCCCGTTGGTCAGAAATTCAGCGCTGCTACCACCGAAACTCTTAAGAACCTCGCATATCTGGAAAATTCAGAGGGCAAGAAGGTCTTCATTGACGAGTATGCTCGTCCATCGACTGACGGGACCGGTGCCAAATTTGTCTTTCCCCGTCTTATTGATGGAAAGCCGTGGGTCAAAAACAATGACACGCTGCGTTTTTTTGCGGATTTTGAAGGGGGGACGAAGGTAAACTGGCGATTCAAACTTTCCGACATGATGTACAACGGGGCATTGGAATACTAAAGGTTCAAAGGAGAGGAGTAATGAAGAGAATTTTGCTTCTTGCACTTCTTGCTTTTGCTCTATGTTGCACAGCTGCGGCCCAGCAAAAACCGTGGAGTGAATGGGAAAAGAAAGACGTCGACAAGATGTTGAATTCCTCTCCTTGGGGACAGACCCAAAACGAGACTTATGCCGAACAATTAAAAGCGGGGATCGGTAACCCTGAGCCAAATCAAGCCCTAATTTACAATTATAGAATTCGGCTGTTTTCGGCCCGCCCAATAAGAGAAGCATTTGCTAGGATGGTGCTTCTTGCAAATCCAAAACTGACCAAAGGACAGCTTGAGGGTTTTGTCAACGGCGATTATAGCGAGTCCATCGTGGTCGCAATAACTTTGGATGGTACCGATCGCAGGATCACCGCACCGGTCGAAAAGGCCCTTGCTACCGCTACGACGGCGACACTTGCGAATAAGGTGTACCTCGAACGCAAGGACGGCACGCGGCTTTGGCTTGAGGAATATGCCCCGCCGACATCGGATGGCACCGGGGCAAAATTCGTGTTTCCGCGGATGGTAGGTGGAAAGCCGTTTATTACGGGCTCCGACGATGTATTTCGATTTGTCGCCCTGATCAGCAGGGGTTTTGATCTGAGCAGGAAGGGGACGGATATTGCGGCAACCTTGGGGGAACGAGGTATCCAGGTAGCAGATGTGAACTGGAAGTTTAAGCTTTCCGATATGACCTACAACGGTAAGCTCGAATATTAGTCCGCGGCGTTGAATCTCATTGATATTGTGCGTCGCTGGAGTAAATTGGATAGTGATATGGAGATCAAAGCCCGTCTGCATGACCTACCCCGGAATTTTGGAAGATCGATGAGGAACTCACTTGTCATCGCTGTAATATGTCTGGCATCGGCGGTCGCGTTCGGACAGACGGCACGGGATTGGAAGGGCATGACTGCTCAGGCGGCGATGAAGGTCCTAAACGATTCGCCCTGGGCGCACATTCAGACCGACACCGATACCTCAGAGATGTTCTTTAGCCCGACCCGGCCCGGAGTCGGTTCAATAAATCAGGATACCCTCATTCCCGGCCGTCCACAGCGCGAACAAGCAGAACGAAACAACAATCGCGCCGATCGCGGGGCACTGAATCAAGCTCTTTCGGTAGATTATTATATCCGTTTCTTTTCGGCCCGGCCCGTAAGGGAAGCGATAGCAAGGATCGTGCTGCTCAACACTCCTGAGCTGAATCCTAAGTTGCGTAAAGAGTGGGAGGACTTCGTCGACCGAGATTTTGGGCCTTATATTGTCGTTACGGTAACGTGTGCGTCGCACGACGGACGTATGCTCGGGCCGCCGCTCCAGGCTTTTAACAGTGCGACTGCCTCGACGATCAAAAATACTACATTCCTCGAAAGAAAAGACGGAAAGCGCGTTTATTTGATAGATTATCGCCCGCCCGAGGACGACGGTATCGGAGCGAAGTTCATTTTTCCCAGATTTGTCGATGGCGACCGATTTCTATCAGCTCCTGAGGGTGCGGTCAGATTTGTGACCGAGATCGGCGGTGTCGTAAAGCTCAACTCCAAGTTCGACCTGTCCCAGATGATCCTCTCAGACAGGCTCGAATACTAAACCCGTTTAGATCTCTGGGAAGCAGTTCCTAATCCGTTATAATCTTGGTTGGAGACCCGGATGCATTCAACCGATCACGGACACGCCGGACTGGCGATCTCAGCCCTTGGTGCGGGAGATCTGATTGACCGCGCCGTACGGTTCTATCGACGATTCTTCGGCACTTTCATCTTGATCGCATCGCCGCCGGTGATCGTCGGTACTATTATTTCGGTCGGATGGACAATGCTGGCCCGTGAGATCTTTGCGATCAAGCCCGGATCGTATGTCGAGGAGGGGTTTTACTACGTTTTCCTCTGGTTTGGGAGCGTTCTGATCTGGCTGACCGAGACGATCGCGACGCTAGTCGTGATGGGCGGGGCATCGCGCAACTTCGTTCGACATTTGCTTTTTGGCGAACCGATCACGTTCGGAGAGACCTATAGAAATATCTGGGGAAGGCTCGGAGGACTAGTCGTTGCGTCCACGGTAATAACCGTTGTGCTTGGAGCATTAGGCCTGGCGATCTTCTATTTTGGACTGGTCGTCGGCATCGTTCTGATCGGGCTGGTCGCGATGGTTTTAGCACCGCTTCCGGCTGTCGCTTTCATAATTTCGGTTGTGATCGGGATAGCGGTCTTTTTTGGCTGTATTTGGCTCTTCTTTTTAGCCGCGTCGCGCGTCGCGTATGTTCCGCAAGTAATGCTAGTCGAGGGGCAAAGCGTATTTTCGGCGATCGCAAGAAGTGCCGGCCTCGCGAGCGGCAATGTCAGGCGGCTCGCGGCGTTGTTCCTTTTTACGACGGTAGCGACGTACTCGGCACTTATGCTCCTCTATGTGCCTCTCGCGTGGGTCGCATCGGCTAACGGGATCGAGATGATGAGGTTCGACTCGGATGTCGTACCCGCATGGTACGAGATCGCGTATAACTTGATCTGGCAGATCAGCTTCATTCTACTCTCGCCCGTTTGGATGGTCGGCCTGTGCCTGCTTTATGTCGACGAACGTGTCAGGAGCGAGGGCTACGACATTGAATTAATGGCGGCCCGGCGGCTCGGTGATATACCGAACGTGCCCGACAGTTACGTCAACCCGCTGCAGCCGGCACTTTCGACATCGGCGGCGCCGACAGCGTCGAGCGCAAGCGGGCCGTCGATCACGACCCTTGGCCTTAAATGAGAATAGAGCGACACAGACCCCTCATACTTATTCTCGTGCTGCTCATTGCCGCGGGAGGTGCAGTTGCGTCGACGCTCGATGAATATTTGAGACGTGTTGACTCGGCTCATGTGATCGCAAAGGAACTCGTCGATGTCGTTGCGAATGAAGACGCCGAGATGGAAGAGGAAAAGGTTGCCGAAATTCGAGGCCTCATACCGCGCGCAGAAAAGGTTACTTCGTCGAACGGTACGATCGATGTCGACAACGCATGGCTTGCCGCAAGCCTTGACGACCTCACAGCTGAGAAAGATACATCGAGCCGACTATCGCTACTGACTGCGATCGACGAGCGACTGGGAGCGATTTCGGATAGTGTGGGCGAACTTGTTCGGGCCGAGGCGGCGTCTCGGTCAAAGGACGAGGACAAACAGAGACTCGCCGAGATACTCCAACGCCCCGAGTATCAAAAGGCACAGCCAAAGGAAGAAAGCCTTTTCCAAAAATGGTGGCGCGAGTTCATCGACTGGCTCGCACGTGTGTTTCCTCGGACTTCGCCCGGCCCGGTGTCGGGCACCAATTTTGACTCGCTCAAGATCGGAATGCAGGTGCTGATCTTTGCCCTCGTGCTCGGGCTCATCGTCTTTCTGCTATGGCGATCTGCTCCCTATATTTCGCAGCGATTTCGTAAGCGTGACAGACGCGAGAAGCAGGACAGGGTCATTCTTGGCGAGCGTGTCGGGGCTGATGAATCGGCGGCCGATATCTTTGGCGAGGCTGAGAGGCTTGCCCAGTTGGGCGATCACCGCGGAGCTATCCGCAAGGGATACATTGCACTGCTCTGCGAACTCGGTGACCGCAAGATCGTTAGACTGGCACGTCACAAGACGAACCGTGATTATCTGCGTGACGTTCGCGATCGCGGTGAATTGCTGCAGGCAATGACCGGCCTGACGGGGAACTTCGAGCGGAGTTGGTACGGGCTTAAATTGGCCGCGGCTGAGGACTGGGAGGAATTCAGTGACCGGTGCCGCAGCACCATTGCGTCGGTCGGGAGGGCCAGATGAAGCAGAAGTTGCTTATCTTAGGAGCTCTGATCCTGATGGTCGCGATCCTGGTCGGGCTCAACGCCGCGTCATATACGCAGAAGGAGGAACAGCCCGACAACGAGATGACGCCAAACCGCTCGACGTTCAACAGCGGTGCGACCGGCACACAGGCTTACTTTACTCTACTCGCCGAAACGGGCCGAAACGTGGTCCGCTGGCAGGAACCACCCGCAGCCTTGCTCACCACGCGAAAACGGCCGGCGGTGTTTATCGTTACGGGAAACATAAAGCGTGAATTTACGGATCCCGAGACCGAACATCTCTTACGTTGGGTTTCCGATGGTGGACGGCTGGTTTTGATCGACCGCGAACCGCCAGAGCAGCTAGCGGTCACCACCGCCAACTGGAAGGTTGCCTTCGATGCCGACGCTGTCTTTAAGTATCTTGGCATTGACCCTTCCGACCAGCAACAGATGACGGCGGGCACAGCAGCGGTAAAGGCGGTACAGCCGTCGGTTTTTACAACGAGCGTCAATGCCATACAGCCGTCCAAGATGGCGTCCTCGATCATCCTGGAAAGAATGACGGACAAACAGGTGTCCGAACGCCCCCTAAGTGTCGAGCACGGGACGTCAGATACGGGGCCAATCGTACATTTTGGTGCCGCAAGTAAGAACTTCGTGGTCGGACTGCCATTTGGGGCGGGGCAGATCATCCTCGTGGCCGACCCGTATCTGGTGTCGAATGCTGGTATCGCAGTCGCCGACAACGCTCAGCTTGGCATCAACCTGGCGGCCGCGGCCAATGGCGGCCTGGTGGCCTTTGACGAATATCACCAGGGCTACGGGAATGATAGCAACCGATTCTTGCAATTCTTTTCGGGAACACCGGTCGTAGCGATCTTCCTGCAGGCCGTGATATTGATAGGATTTGCTTTCTTGTCGCAGAGCCGCCGTTTCGCCCGGCCCGTTCCCGAGCCTGAGCCCGATCGCCTCTCAAAGCTCGAATACGTTTCGGCGATGTCCGAGCTTCAGCGACGAGCCAAAGCATACGATCTTGCTATAGAGAATATCTACACCGAGTTTCGCCGCCGTGCGGCACGCCTCTTGGGTATCGATGTGCATGTCGCGACCAGTCGTGAGCTTGCGATACGCGTCTCGGAGAGAACGGGACTCGACCGCGGGCCTCTCGAGGTGTGTTTCTTCAAGTGCGAAGAGATCATTCGGGGCGAACGCACTAGTCGTCGTGAGGTCTTACGGCTGACCGAAGAATTGCGCGGTGTTGAACGCTTACTCGGAATGTCGCGCGGCGAGCGAGGTGGCCGATGACGCTGTACGTGACCATTATCCTCATCGCCGTCTTCTTCTTGACTAGCGTGGTCGGTGTGGTTACGGGCAGCAATTCGCTGATCGCAGTGCCTGCAATGTTCCAACTGGGCATTGATCCAAAGGTGGCGGTAGCGACTAATATGTTTGGCCTGGTTTTTATGTCGGTCGGCGGGACGATACCTTTCCTTCGGCAGGGCAAGATCGATCGGGGCAGGGTGATGCCCTTCATCATCATTACGCTGATCGCTTCGGCACTTGGGGCGATGCTTGTCGGAATATTGAGCGGCAGCGCATTAAAGCTGATCGTGTCGGGGGCGATGATCTTTGTAGCGCTGTTTACACTTTTCAGAAGGAACGCAGGAGTCTCGGATGAGATCCAGCCGTCGGCATACGCGGTGCCGCTGACATACCTGCTGACCTTTGTGCTCGGCGTTTACGGCGGCCTGTTCAGCGGCGGTTACGTTACGATACTGACCGCTGTTTGTGTCGGTATCTATGGGATGAGATACGGCGAGGCGATCGCCTCGACCAAGCTCATCAACGTATTTTCCTCGACGATTGCCACTGTTATTTTTATGTGGCAAGGTTTAGTAGATTACAAACTCGGGCTCATCATTGGCGTCACGATGTTCGTCGGCGCCTATGTCGGAGCTCATTACGCGACAAAGCTTAATGACGTTTGGTTGAGGCGGGTCTTCCTGACCACGGTCATCCTTTTGGCGATAAAAACTCTCTACGATTTTATTTAGAATGCTAAATCACACAACCTCCACAGTTGCACATATTCTCAACGAGATCCGCAAAACGATTGTCGGACAGGACGACGTCATCGAGCAGATACTTGTCGTCCTGCTGGCCGAGGGACACGCGTTGATAGAGGGCGTGCCGGGTACGGCAAAGACGCTCACCGTGAAGTCGCTCGCCCAGATCATCGGTGCGCATTTTTCACGCATTCAGTTCACACCGGACTTGATGCCGTCGGACATCACGGGAACCAACGTTTTTAATATGCAGACGTCGCAGTTCAATCTGCGGCACGGGCCGATCTTCACCGATATTCTTCTTGCGGATGAGATCAATCGCACGCCGCCGAAAACTCAGGCCGCATTGCTCGAAGCGATGGAGGAGCGACAGGTCACGATCGACGGCGAACGCTATCCGCTCTCGCCGATGTTTACCGTGCTCGCGACCGAAAACCCGATCGAATACGAGGGTACATATCCGCTGCCCGAAGCCCAGCTTGACCGTTTTTTGATGAAGATCTTGATCGACTATCCGCCGGAGCAGGAAGAGGCTGAGATCGTAGCCCGCTGGGATGCGGGATTCAATTCGCGTCGGTTGGAGCAAGTCCAGATCTCCCCGCTTGCCGAGGTCGATGCGATCCAGCGGTGTCGTTTTGAAGTGCGTGAAATGAGAATGGAGCCCGGCGTACAGAAGTACATTGTCGATCTCGTCCGCCGCACACGGACGCATCCCACGATCCTATACGGGGCCAGTCCGCGTGCGTCGGTCGCACTACTGCTCTGTTCAAAGGCACTCGCCGCCATTCGCGGCCGCGAGTTCCCGACGCCGGATGACGTGCGCGACGTTGCCCCCGCGGTACTCCGTCACCGTCTCGCCCTGCGTGCTGAGGCCGAGCTGGACGGCGCCACTACGGACGCCGTGATATCCGATATCATCAAGACGGTCGAAGTGCCAAGATAACGGCTTTTAGAATTGAAGGTCTTCGTCGCCGGGCTTTTTAGCCGGCGTTGCGGGCTTGCCCTTTGTGTCCGTCGATGGCTTTGTCTTCGGCGGCGGCGTTGCGAGGGGTTTCGGTCCCGCGGGCGTTGGCGAAGGCTGTGCTGCAGAATTCACGGCAGGCTTCGCAGGCGTGGCCGCGGGCTTAGCGGCGGTATTTGCTTCTGGATTTACAGGTACAGGTACCAGGATCACACCGCTGTCCGAAGGCATGAATTGGCTTCCGCTGCCAGCGCTCGGCACGGTGTAGGTCTGTCCGCCGGGCTGAATGTACTCGACCGGCGGCCCGCCTTGATTCAGGGGGGCTCCGGCTTGCGGAACGGCACCGAGCGGCGGAGCTCCGGGCGGCGGAGATCCGCCATTAGCCCATGCGTTGTAACCGTCACCTCCCGGCAAGTCGTTCAATAGCGGCTGTGCGGCACTTGCCATGATCTCAGCGTCAGTCAGAGCGGGGAGTTTTGCAAGGCTTTCTTCCTGAGCTCCGGTCGCGGGGCCGATCGGCTGGACAGGGAGGCTCGACGCGTCTGCCTGCAGCTTGTCGGTCGGGTCGGTCTTTCGCACAGACGTCGCGTAGATCAGCACTCCGGCAAGTGCGGCGACCCCTACGAATGCGATAGCCGCCGTCTTCCAAATTTCTTTCTTAGGCTCCGCAGAAGCTGAGGCCGCTTTCGCCGGGGAAATGCGGCTCGAAAGGAGACTCAGGTCCTCGCCAAACGCCGCCATCGACTGGTAACGGCGGTCTGGCGACGCTGCCATAGCCGTCAAAATGATCGGCTCTATCTCGGGATTGAGATCCTTTCTAAACGCTGAGAGCGGCGGTGGAGGCTCGCTGGCCAGCTTTGCCTGGACCTCGGCCGCGGTCGATCCCTGGTACGGCACGACGCCACTGAGCATCTCAAATACGATAACGCCCAAAGCATAAATATCCGTTCGCCCGTCGGCGACGGGGAATGAATTCGACTGTTCAGGAGCAAGATATCGTGGGTCGGCATCACCGCTAACATTCAGCGGGTCGCCGCCGAATCCATACACCTTGACCGTATCGGTACCCGCATCGTCAGTGCTGACAAAGATAGCCTGCGGGCTAAGGCGTCCGTGGACTAGCTTTTTCTCGTGAGCGGCAGAAACTGCGCCGGCTATTTGTCTCGCGATCTCTATCGCCCGCTTGTCGTCGAGCGATGTCGAAATGAGATCTGATAATTGAAGGCCGGCAATGTGCTCGAATACCGCGTACGGCACGCCTCGCGAGTCACTGCCAAAATCGTTCAAATTCAGGATATTGGGATGATTGACCGTCGCCGCGGCACGAGCTTCGTCAAGGAATCGACGCGACCATCGCTGGTCCATCGCTAGTGCCTGCGGCAGGACCTTGAGCGTCACCGGCTTATCCATTATCTCGTTACGCGCGGCAAAAAGGTCGCCGGCGTCACTTTCGCCGATCAGGGACTCAACACGATATTTTTCCGCGATCAATTTACCGCTCAATTCATCAGCCATCTATTATTAGAACGCCTGAAAATCGTTCAGGTTGCAACTAAAAGGATAAATCCCTCTCCGGGCAGATACAAGAGGAATCTGCGGGGACAAAGAAAATGCGGATGAGGCCAAATGACCGCATCCGCATTTTGAATACCCGTCGTCAAATTAGAGCTTGACGAAAACGATCAGCAGAGCGAAGAGCACGAGTGACTCGATCAGAGCCAGTGCGATGATCATCATCGTCTGCACGGTGCCCGCTGCACCCGGATTGCGGGCGGCACCCTCAGCAGCACGCGAACCAACCAAGCCCTGGCCGATACCGGCCAAACCGGCTGCGAGGCCGAAACCGATACCGCCGCCGAGAGCCTTGTAACCGTTGACGGTCGATTCGTTGTCAGCAGCACCCTGTGCCATCGTGGCGACCGCCATCAGAGCGATAGCCAACGTCGCGAACAGAACGTATTTGTACTTTTTCATTTTTATTCTCCTTTCTATTTAACTAAAGGAAGATCGTTGCATTGTATGATTTCGCCTCGCTTCCGGTATTGCATGGATTTTATACTCCCAAAGAGTCCATGCCGCCTGTAGCGTGCGGGCATAGCTGCTATTAAACGATTTTCCGTATTTGCAGCGGTCGTTGCCAACCGACTGAAAATCTTGTTGCCAATCGCCGTTGCCTGAAGGCGACAGCAATTCAATCCCCGGCTTACACCGCGTGGGCGACGGCAGCCTCGCTGTGAGTCTCTTCGTCGTGATGTTCGTGCTCGTCATGCCCGTGATGGCTGACCTCGCCGATGTAGATCATCGAGAGGAGCGTGAACACGAAAGCTTGCACGAACGCCACGAATACACCGAGAAGCGTTAGCACCAGCGGCACGATGAAGTGCGTGAAAGGCGGTGCCAGATTCGTGATCTGCATAAACACCTGCTCGTCCGAAAACATATTGGCAAAGAGACGAACGCCAAGGGTGAACGGCCGTATTGAACTGCTTATGATCTCGATGACGAAGATCAGAGCGGTGATCGGCAGCATCAGCATCGGGAGCTTCGGTCCCGCAAAATGCTTGATGTGGCCGAGCAGGCCATTCTCAGAAATACCAACGTAGTTGTAGTAAACAAATGACGAAATACCGAGTGCGAAGGTCACATTCACCGACGCCGTTGGCGACATGAACATCGGGAACTGTCCCATGAGATTCGATACGAGGATCAGCACGCCGAACGTTGCAACGATCGGGAAGTGGCGCGAGCCGTGATCGCCGATAATGCTCGAGATCATGTCCTTGACGGCGAGGTAACCAGCCTCAAGCGTGAGCTGACCGGGCTTCGGATCTTCTTCGGAGAGTTTTCCCTTGAGCAGGCTGACGAGAATCACCGTAATAATGCAGGCGATCACGAACATTATCGTGTACCACGGAATGGCGTTCTCGACAGTGTACGGGCCAAATGCCTTGGCCGCGGTCGTGCCGAATTTCGAAAAGACGTACTTATTCCACATCGGCTCGGTGTAGGTCACCTGAAAATGGTGCACGGGTTCACCGAGATAATGGTTGATAAACTCTACGATCAAAGGCTGGTGATGACCACCACTCTCTGCAAATAAGAACATTTTAAGGACCTTCTAAAAAGTACTAGAAACTACATTCTTCAAACCCTGAATAACCACGGCAAACGCGAACGCCGCCAGGCCCAGGATCACTGCCGTCATCGGCAACGCTCCCGTCAGATACACGAGGAGCAGAATGCCGCCGATAACGACGTAACGCAAAATATACTTGGCTGCGAGGATGCCGGACGTCGCGATAGCCGTCGGCTCGAACATCGCCCGTGTCGAGCGTTCGAGCCAGAAGTAGTTGGCGTACGACATTACGCCGCCAAAGATCACGCCCGAACCGAACCGCGGCCCTCCAAAAACGAAACCCGCGATCGCGCTTGCCGTCACAAGCACAGCCATAATTGTCAAAATGCCGCGATGCGAGATCGCCGGACCGGTAGTTGTCACAGGATCAAGATCCTCGGCCATCGCAAACCTCAAATTTTACTAATAAATCCCAGAATCTCAAAGTCCGGCGCCGTTGTCTTCGTCGTCCGGCCCTGACATCAGGGTGTGGATATCGGACTTTTTGTTCGACGGTTCGTAGATCTGTTTGCTGATGTAGAAGAATTGGATAAATCCTATCGCCGAACCGATCACGATACCGGCAACCAGGCCGAACGGCGAACTGCCGAGAAGAAGGTCAACCAGCCACCCTAGCAAAAGCATGAAAGCGACCGACACGAAGAACACGATCCCGGCAGAATACGCCAGCCCGCTGCGTCGAGCGGTCTCATCCGTCGATTCAGGAACGAAAGATTCGGGGACAAATGCCGGTGGCGGGGAGCCGAACTGATCAGGCGGCCACGCACGAGGCGGAAGCTGCGGGTCGTCGCCCGTTGGCGGCCATTCTGAGCCGAGGAACGGGCTCGCGGGCGAATGAGGGATGTGTGCTCCTGGTTCGGGGACGATCGGAGCAGGCGGCTGATCTTGTGCGAATAAAGTTGACGCCCTTTCCGCCGTATCGTTCGGCCAGAGGCCTGTCCAATTCGGGTCGTTCTCGGCGAGGTCCGAACCGGCGAAATAGTCCGGCGGAACCGACGCGTCGGGCATCGGCTGTGCCGGTGCTTGTATCTCACGCGGGCCGCCGGGCCACGTTACCTGGTGCTTTTCCGTATCTTTATCGTTCCTGATGTCCGTCATTGCCAAGGGGAAATGATGACAGTTTCGCTCGGTGATTTCAATTCGTACGTTATGCCCCGCCAGGTCATCCGTCGGGATGCCAATGTCGCGAGGGAGTTGTATAGAAATAGAGCAGGTGAAAACACCCAGAGTGTTACCTGGGGCAGAAACTGCCTCTTCAGCTCGTTGTCATACTGCGAGAGCACCAGCCGTACAGCCTTTAGGCGCAGCCATGCCTTCCCGATACTGAAGGTGCAGATCGACAAAAATGCCGCGAAAGCGATCAGACGGGCCGTTGTGTCCGCCCCGCCAAAGACCATAACGACCAGTGCCGAGGTCAAGACGACACTAAACAGCGACGAGCCGACAAACGACATTAACCAAAGTTGGGGCATATAGACTCGAGTGATCTTCATTTGCCGCGTAGTGAATTCGATTAGTGCCCCAAAGCCGCAATTCTCCACCGATGCCGTCAGCGCCTGAGGAACGAACACTATCGGAAGGCCGGCGACCCGAAGAGTGCGGGTTACGGCAAAATCGTCGGAAAGCGTGCCCTTCCATTTCTCCCGCATTTGAATTCGCTCAAATACGTCGCGGCGGATCGCCGTCGAACCGCCCCACGTGAAGTTTGACCCTGTATTAGGCCCGAGAGCCGAGGCGATCGACGCGTTCCAAACCGACCTCAATTCAGATGCAAGGTCGGGCCTATTCGATATGAACCAGCGATAACCTGTCGCGGCACCGGCCGATCCGTCCTCGAGCGGTGCGACCAGCGAGCGAAGCCAGCCCGGCGACGGCCGAACGTCGGAATCAACAAAGACGAGAGCCTGCGAAAGATCGTCAATGTGAAGCACGGCCTCGCGAAGATTCGCTATCTTTTGCGCGCATCCGTCTGCTTTTGGAGCGATCACGAGCTTGGTCTTGACAGTGTCTCTATCGTTGGCAGAGCGAACGGCCTCGATCGCCGAAACGGCCGTATCTTCCTTACTATCAATGACAAAGACGATCTCGTATGCCGGATAGTCGAGAGCTGTGAGTGCCGCAAGGTTCTCGGCCAGCCCTTCGTCGAAGCCGCGGCACGGCGCGATGATCGATACAAAAGGAGCGAAGTCCGTCGCCGGCCTCGCCAGTTGCTCACGAAAATAATTCAGGTAGGTAAACCCGCCCCGGAATGACTTGAAACTCAGCCAAACCAGCACCGCTGCTAAAAAGTAGAATACAAAGATCATCGCCGTTTGCGGCCCGATAAAAGCGGCGTCAAATATTCGATGGTATGGGCAACCGCCCCGCGGTTGGTGTCCATTACCTCACGGGCATTGCTGCCGAGCACGTCACGACGGTGGTGATCGCGAATGAGATCGAGAAGTTCGACCGTTAGCCGCATTACAGCGGTCTTTTCCGTCACGGGTTCAAGCTGGATGAGAGCGTCCTTTACGAGAAATTCCCGGACCGCCGCGTCAAAATTTGCCGTGTTCGCACCGGTGACGACAGCCTTTCCTGCGGCTGCAGGTTCGAGAATGCTCTGGCCGCCGTGCGGGATCAAGCTGCCGCCGACAAAGACGATCTCGGCCAGCGGATAGGCGGCCCGAAGCTCGCCGATGCTGTCGAGGATGATTATCTCTGCGGTCTTATCGCGGCCAGACGGAGCTTCTGTCCGGCGGACCCACGTAAAACCTGACTTTTTGACAAGCTCCTTTACTTCCTCGAATCGCTCAGGATGCCGAGGGGCGATCATCAGCCGCGGCAGATTCTGGCCCGAGGCCTTCCACGATTCTTTGAATGCCTCGATCATCCATTTCTCCTCGGGCGAGTGAGTACTGGCCGCGATGATCAAAGGTGCGTCCGACATGATCCCGAAACGCTCGCGAAACTCGGCGGTCAGGGAAGTTTCGGCGTTGTCGAGGTCATGGTCGAACTTCAGATTGCCGGTCACCTTGACCTTACTCGCACGTGCCCCGAGTTCCATGATGCGGGTCGCGTCGGCCTTGTCCTGCATCAGCGTCAGGTCGAGGTAGCCGAGTACGCGCTTCATAAAACGCTTGATCTTCGTGTAGCGGTTAAGCGAACGTTCCGACAGGCGGCCGTTGACGAGGCAGATACGAGCCTTTTGATGGTAAGCCTCACGAATGAAATTGAACCAAAGTTCAGTCTCCATGAGCAGGACGACCGACGGGTTTAGCCGCCGCAGCGAGCGGCGGACCGTACTGCGAAGATCGTAAGGAAAATAAAACACGAGGTCGGCAGTGCCGGCAAAGGCCGTTTTTGCGAGTTCCTGTCCAGTGCGGGTCGTCGTGGAGACTATCAAAGAAACGTTGGGAAAATCGCGCTTGATGCGTTCGGCAAGCGGCCTAGCGGCGTTTGCCTCGCCGACCGAGACGCAGTGAAGCCAGACGACCTTTTTGCCGCGAGCATCGAATTTCGGCAGAAACCCGAGCCTCTGTTTGAATCCCGCGGCGTATTTTCCCTTTGTAAGCGCATCGAAGACGAATCTCGGCGAGAGCACGAGAAAGCCGATCGTCAATACGATGCTGTAAAGAAAGTACATAGGCAGCTAAGTGTAAGAAAGTCGGGAAGTTGCACAGTTTCCATCAAACTGTGCCGCCTCCGTACCCCTTGTCGACTCGCCAACCTATTTTACACGTTCCATGTAACGGGCTTCGGCGGGATTCACCTTTATCTTTTCTCCCTCGACGATAAAGGGCGGTACCTGCAAAGTGACGCCGTTTTCGAGCTTGGCCGGTTTGTTGGAATTTGAGGCAGTTGCTCCCTTCATTACCGGCTCCGTCTCGACGACCGTCAGTTCCATCGATGCGGGGAGTGCCACACCGATAGGCGTGCCATTGTAGAATTCGACCTCGATGGTGAGGCCCGGCATCAGCCACTGAGCCGCGTCACCGAGTTCCTCTTCGGTAAGAGCGACCTGCTCGAACGTCTCGTTGTTCATGAAATGGTGGTGCGAGCCGTCCGAGTAGAGATAGTCCATCTTGTGCTGTTCGAGCACAATGCGCTCAAGCGTGTCGTTCGAACGAAAACGGAATTCGAACGAGTTGCCCGTAAGCAGGTTGCGAAGCCGTGCCTGGACCATCGCGCGAAGGTTGCCGGGCGTGTGATGGTGAAAGTCCATCACCTTAACGGGCGAGCCTTCGTGCAGGATCACCATGCCTTTCCTCATATCGTTTGCTGAAATTGCCATAAAAACTTTCTTTTCTCCTATCTGCTTCGCCTGCGACCCGCAGGCAAAAGAGATAGTTTAGTGATCAGTGCCGCTACTTGTCTAGCGCATTTCGGCAGAAGTCGTTCTACCTGTCTCACGCGATGGCCTCACTACTTCTTGTCCGCTTCGAATTTTTGCCGATCGGCTAAATGTGCCGCACGGAGGGGCATCATTACACATTGAAGGCTCAAATGGAATACCAAACTGCCGACTTTGTCGCAAAATGCCGAGTTTGCCGATAAATATCCGTCC
>CAZJFB010000081.1:0-16820 GCA_964545145.1 uncultured Chloracidobacterium sp.
CAGGTCCGAACAAACCGAACGATATCCCGAGCCGCGGGAAATGCGTCGGCCGTCACACCGCCGGTACGGATCTTGGCCCTCTGGCCGTGCAAAGCAAGGTTCGCGACCATATCGGGCAGGCTGTCTCCCAAGGATAATTCAAAATACGCCGTTGCGTACGATGGCAGCGATGCGACCGTATTTTCTATCGTTCCCATATCGTCCGCCCTGATCTCGACCACATCGCAGATCACGCCCGGACCGTAAGCTGAATTAAATTCCTTGATCTGGTTCAGAGCCTCGGTCACCCCTCCACCCACGACGACACTGAGTCGCCATGCGTCGCCGCCGTCGCGTGAAATAAAATCACGGGCCGCCTCGATGAATTCACCCAATCTCGCAGACGTTACAACAAAGCGGCCAAGCATCCAGTTGTAATTGCTATTGCGATAGGTTGCGTAATTGAGGATCGCCTCGGGCATCGAAACAGCCGATGGCGGAAACAGCCCGGCGTAGTCGATCGCGCCCATCAAGAGGGCCCTTACCGAGTCTTTTACATGGGGATCCCGGGGCTGAGTATCCATCTGAGGCACAAAAGTTGATGATAAGACTTTTAAGGTAAAGACGCCAAGCCGCAAAAGAACTCCCGGCCTCAGGTTCGCCACATGCTGGTCTCGTGTTTTTTCTAGTACTTTTCGTCCTCGGCATTCACGGCTTTGCGTTGAACCGCGTTCTGGAGTATCTTGTCTTTACTCAGGCAGTTACTTTGTAATTTGATGCGCGTTTTAGGAATCGATCCCGGCAGCGAAACGCTCGGTTGGGGCGTCGTCGACGGAGTCGGTTCAAAATACGTGCTCGTCGATTTCGGCACCGTCAAGTCGAGTACAAAGCAGGCGTTCTCGAAACGGCTGTTGAATATGTACGAGGGCGTCGCCGAGATCATGGCTTTGCATTCGCCCGATGTACTTTCGGTCGAGGATACGTTTTACGCTGTAAATGTCGGCGTCGCCTTGAAGTTGGGCCAGGTTCGCGGGCTAATGCTGCTGCTGGCCGAGCAGCGGGGCCTGGAGATCGCGGAATATGCCCCGCGGCTCGTAAAACAAACGGTGGTCGGTTACGGCAACGCCGAAAAGCACCAGGTACAGGAGATGGTTCGCGTTTTATTAGGAATGAAGGCCGTACCGACCCCACACGACGCTGCCGACGCTCTCGCTATCGCGATCTGTCACTTTCATCACGCAGGCATCGCGGAAAGGCTAAAACGTGCCGGGTCCGGATAACGAAACGGGCCGAGGGGACCTTATGAAACTCCCTTTCATTACAACCTTAGTCATTGCTCTCTTACTCATCAGTGTCCAGATCACGGCTCAGCCCAAACGATCGACGACCGCCTCCAAGCCCGCAACGCAGACACCCACGAGATCGCCCGAGATCGGCCAGACTGCGATAGTGATCGATGAAACATTATCGGTCCTACGGAAATCGCCGAGCCTCTACTCGGAGTCCGTCCATCGCATGCAGCGTGGGCGAAAGGTGCAGATACTTGGAGTGGTGAAAGCTGACGGCGTTAGTTTTTGCAAGGTTACAGTTCCTCCGAAGAATTTCGGCTGGGTTCAGGCGGAGGCGGTGTTTGGGAAATTCAGGGCGGGCGACGAGCTGCGGCTGGCCGAGCTTACTCAGGCCGCGGACGGATTCGATAAGGTCGAGATAGCGACATATTTCTTCGACCTATATCCGGACTCAAAGGTCCGTGCCGCTCTTTTGCTAAATTTCGGCGACGTCATCGAACAGGTCGCAGCGAGACTGTCGCGGGATGCCGCTTCCCGTCTGAGCCGGATGGAGATGGCCGCGTCGCGTGCCCCGCTTCATAGCTACTACCTCAATTTCAATATGCTCGATCGGTACCGAAAGCTTGGCATCATCTTTCTATTCAATCCGGCAACTCGCCAGTATCACTATGACGGCGCCAGGTGGAAGGAGATCGTCGACAAGTTCCCCGACTCTGACGAGGCTGTCGAGGCGAGACGACGGTTGGACTCGCTTAAGGAAAAACTAGCTCAAACCTCTACGAAGTAGCACGCCTGAACGACGCGATCTACAGATCAGCTCGCAAGAGCACTCGCGATCGAGGCAGCGACACGGGCGTTGTTCTCTAGTAGCGAGATATTTGCGGAAAGTGTTCTTCCTTCGCTTAACCGGGACATTTGTGAAAGCAGGAACGGGGTGATCGCCTTTCCAGCGATGTTTTCCGCCTCGGCACGGGTGAGAGCCTCTGCGAGAATAGACTCAATTTCGGAAAGCCCGATCTCATTATCTTCAGGGACAGGAACGGTTACCAGGATCGCACTCTTTAGATCAAGGTTATCACGTGCCCGTATGATCCGGGCGGCTGAGTCGGCATCCTCGATCCGTTCATCGACATCCAGCCCGCTCGAACGGCTGTAAAACGCTGGTAGCTGGTCACATCGCCAGCCAAGGACGGTCACGCCGTGGGTCTCAAGCCACTCACGAGTTCGCGGAAGGTCAAGTACTATCTTGGCTCCCGAGCAGACGACCGTGACCGGAGTCTGAGCAAGCTCGGGCAGATCCGCCGACACGTCCGCATCAAAACCGCGATGTACGCCGCCTATCCCTCCCGTAGCGAACACTTTGATCCCCGCACGGTGGGCAACGAACGCAGTCGTGGCAACCGTTGTCGCACATTCAAGTTTGTTTGCAATGGCGATCGGCAGGTCTCGCCGCGATATCTTTCTGATCCCATTCCCGAGGGCAAGGTATTCTAATTGCCCGCGGTCGAGCCCGATGCAAAATTCCCCGCCGAAGACAGCGATCGTCGCCGGTATCGCCCCGTTCTCGCGAACTGCGGCCTCGCACCTCAAGGCTGTTTCAATATTCTGCGGATATGGGAGCCCGTGAGCTATGACCGTTGATTCCAGGGCGACTACGGGATTTCCTTGTTCGATGGCCTCCGCGACCTCACGGCTGAGATTGATGTTCATTTAAGTAAAACGGCGGCCATTGACCGCCGGTGCTGCTCGCCTTTATAGATAATTCTATTTCACAAATTTGCCGATGCGGTTAAGTCTTGGGTGCGTGATACATCCGAACATATCTCCGTTCGAAGCTCCGCGGTCGCAGGACCAGTAAACGAACATTGCCCGGCCAATTATCAGTTCACGCGGTACGAAGCCCCAATATCGGCTGTCCTCGCTGTTATCGCGGCTGTCACCCATCACAAAAAAGCTGTTAGGCGGCACCACCATCGTCTTACCAGCGACGCCAAACTCATAACCTCGGCGGGTTAGCTTTTGTCCGGCCTTAACGGCATCCATTGTCTCTTTGGAGTAATAGACATTCCATCTCTCGCCTTCGCGTCGCTCTTCAAACTCTTGGGTATCAAGGGCTGAGATCGCATCGTCAGCATCACCGATAATGCGATGTTCGGGCAGTAGTTGGCCATTAACAAAAACCTGGTTATCGCGAAATTCGATCGACTCGCCCGGTAGTCCGATCACTCGCTTGACGTAATTGATCTGGTACGGAATGATCGGCGGCCTCCGGCTGCTGTCCATCTCCGGATGGACCTTATTTCCAGGATATTTGAAGACAATAATGTCTCCCCGGTCTATTTCCCGTTGGGGAAGAAATGAGAGACTGCCGCCGCCGGGAGTGAAGATAAACTTATTGACCAGCAAATAATCGCCGACAAGGATCGTATTCTGCATCGAGCCGGTCGGGACAGTGACCGCCTGCAGGATGAACGTCATTCCAAAGATCGCCATGATCAATGTCACGACAAACGACTCAAAATATTCACGGACCGTAGATTTTGGCGGCCCTGAGGACCTGACTGTCGGAACCTCCGGCTCTTTTGCTTCTTCACTCATATAGATCGACTGACTGGCACGTTCAGGACAACGCTAGCGTTTCGCCACCGCGGCATCTGCTGCCCCCAACATCTGAAGTGCCTCACGGGCGGCCATCATTTCGGCAGCTTTGATCGAATTTCCCTGGCCCCGGGCTTTTCCGGTTGCCCAGGTAGCCTCGACTGAGAATATCCTAGCGTGCGGCGGCCCTTCAGTTCTCACTACATTGTAACTTGGCGCAGTGAGTTTTTCAGCTTGGAGAAACTCTTGCAGCATGGTTTTGTGGTCAACCGAGCTGCGGGGCGTCGCTGACTTGATCTCCTGAGCAAATACCCTGGCTACAAATGCCCGGGCCGGAATATAACCCGCGTCGAGAAATACGGCGGCGATGACCGCTTCGAGAGTATTGGCAAGTAACGCTTGCTTTTTACGCCCCCCGGTCTTTTCCTCACCTCGCCCGACACGTATGTATTCGCCGAGACCCATAGATTCAGCCATCCTGGCAAGGGTCGCCGTACTGACGAGGTGATGCTTCATCAAGGTGAGGTCGCCCTCGGTATCCCCGGGATGCGAAATGTAAAGCTGTTCGGCTATCGCCAGGCCGAGTACTGAGTCGCCAAGGAATTCCATCGACTCATTCTCTGCTTCACGGACCCTCTCGTCGGATTCACCCGGCAAGTTCTCATAGGCCCACGAGCGATGGGTCAATGCGCGTTCAAGTAGATCCAAGTCCTTGAATTTATGCCCGATCAGGTTTTCCAGCTTGGCTAGCCGTGGCGTCATCGTCGCTAATTTTATGAGGAAAGGGGCAAAAATGAAAGTCGGACGCCCACACGAATAGGCGTCCGACCGATCTTTAGATATATTTGGTCCCAGTTAAGCTACTTTCTTCGCAACAGCCTTCTTAATAGAGCTCTGGGGCTTTGCAGGCTTGGTCGCATTCTTGACCGGAGTGGTTGCAGGGGCAGCCGCCGGCTTTGCAGGCGTCGTCGCCGGCTTGGCAGCAGCTCCCGAGCCATTTCCGGTTGCGGCACTCGGCCCCGCAGGAGCGACGGCCGCTGCACCGTCACCTGTGGACGTCGCGTCAGTCTTGACCGGTTCCGGATCAGTGATCGGCTGGATCGGCGTGGCCGGATTCGGGAAGGGCTTCGTCACAGCAGACGTGATCCATGCCTCAACACCATCTTCTTTAGCGAAGCGAAGTTTGTATGCATCCTGTACATTCTTCTTCATTTTCGCCTTGTAGGCAGCATTCTTGCCGAGGGTGAACGCTCTCGAGAATGCATCCATTGCACGCTCGGCGGTTCCGTTCGACATGGCGACGAGCTTCTTGATCTCATCGACCTTCTGCTGAGCAACCTCGGGTGGGTCAGTGTCCTTCTGGTCCTTTGCCTTGTTTTGGATCTGCTCAACGAGTTTGTTGAGCTCGTCAAAGTAGAAGCTACCTATAAATTCGTACGGATTAGGGTTCCCGGCGACATCAGATGTCGACGGAGCCTGTGTGGCCTTGTAGAGATACGGCAGAGCAGCGGACTTGTTCTTAAGACCGATCTGGTAGATCGAACCGATCGTCAGATTCATCCACGCGATCGCATCGTCCTTACCCTTATAGGAGAACGGAGCGACACCGAAACCCGGCTTGAACTCCTTCCCGGCCTCGAGGTCTGCCAACGACTGCTTCGCAAAACGCAGAGTTTCGTCGTTGTACTTTCCGATCTGGCGGTCAAGGAGTTCATCATATCCGATCGATCCAAGCACAAGCTCGACCGCACGGAAATCGTCAGGGTACTTACTGAGGATCTCTTTACCCGAGGCATAGACCTCGTCCCAGTTCTTGGCCTTCATCGCGCCGTCAAAGCGGCTGGTCAATTTGCCTTTCTCTTCTGCGACGATCTGATCAGCAAGCAGCTTCTCGACACGCGGGATCATCGTCTTGAGCCAGTCACCAAGTTCTTTACCAGGATCACACGCGGCATACTTTTCCGAGAACTGTTTCGCGACCTCAAGGAATGCCTTGCGGCCGTCGATGGTCTTGACCGCGTACTTTTCGCGAACCGTATCACCGAGTTTGGTGAGGCCATCGGCATCTTCGCACGGGTTTTGTGCCGAAACGGCCACAGCTCCCAATGCCAGGACCAGGGCCATCAAAAGGCCGAGGTTTGTATATCTAAAAATCGTTTTCATTTAATCCTTCCTCCGGGTGAACCCTAACAAAGATCTCTAACTTACTTGCCGCTTCGCCGTTAATTCGGCTCCCCGGTTTCGCGCCAAATCAGATGTATAGCTTGGCGGAAAAGTTGCAATTCTTCACACGATGCATTTACCGAAATTGTTCGTAGCCTCGATCAAAAGAATTCTTTTGAGAAGATAAATAATCTGTCAACGGCCGCCGCCGTGTCAAGCGAAACTCCTTATGAATTAAGAAAAAAGACATCTCGCGTCTCCCAATAGGTACACGCCCGATGTCTCAGCTTTTCCCGAAAAAACCGTGAATTATTCAGGTTTTTTCGGAGCCGGTTTGATCTCCTTTCCGTCCTTGTCATACGTAATGACCACGGGCGGGAAGACCGGCTTGGAACTTCCTGTTTTTGTGACCATCTTTTTCGCCGCGGGCGGCTGGACATTTGCGTCACGCACCGCACTCGGCACCACCATAACATCGCCCATATCGCCACCCTCTGCCGCATCGGCATCGTCATCCTCATCGTCACCGGCTGCAACTGCGGTATTGCTGAGGGCCGCCGAATTCCTGGGCGCGAGATTAAACTCAGTCTGAGCAAGATTCCGGTCCGTACGGACAATGGTCGGAGCGAGCGTCTTGTAGATCTGGGCAGCGATCGCCGCGGCAGCACGGCCGCGCTCGTTCTGGCCGCGTGTGATCACGACGACGGCGTATTTTGGCTGTTCGATCGGGGCGACCGATGCGAAAAGGCCGACCCAAGTCCCTTTGCTGATGCAGGAGCCCGTCTTACCGGCGACGCCGATGTTCTGGTCCATCCCGCGGCGTGCTGTGCCGTACTCGGCAGCTCCCATCATTCCGGGGATCACGCGGCGAACGCTCTCACGGGGAATGTCCACATTCGCCTTGTAGAACGTTTGGAATTTTGCCTTTTCGATCTCGTTTCGCGGCACTCGGGGGAGCACGCGATGGCCGCCGTTGGCGATCGCCGAGACCATTACCGCAAGTTGCAGGCCCGTTACCTCAAAATCATCTCCGTGCGAGTAGATACGCGGGTTACTATTGTTGACCGGCAGTTTCCCGGCGTATTCGCCTTCTACGTTCAGCCCGGTCGGCTCGCCTAAACCAAGCTTTTTGGCATACTCGACCATCTTTTGATTGCCGAACGCCGAGCCGGCGTACTGAAAGTAGGGATTCTTCGAAAATGCAAGGGCATCGTCGAGGCCCATCTGATGCGTGCTCGTGGTGAGAGCCCCATTCTGCTTGTCGATAGCTTTTTCGTTCAGGCCTGCGACGCCGGTCACCAATTTGATCGTCGAGCACGGCTTGATACCGCTGCGGACAGCCCAATCCTGATTTACTATCGTCAGGACCTTTCCGGTCTGGGCCTCCATCACCACGACAGAACCGGCCTTTTCACCCAGGGCACTGACCGCTGCCGAACGGATCGCGAGGTCCTCACCCTCAGTGTTGTCTTTTGATATATTGGCTACAGTCTCGGTACGAAGGCCGCGCTGAAAAGCGATAGCACGAGCTATTGCCTCGCGTCGCGCCTGCTCGCGGCGGCGCTGTTCTGCAAGGATCGCCGCACGGCGTTCGGCCTCCTTTCTCTTACGTTCAGCGGCCTCTTTCTTCGATTCCTTTTTTGAGCCTTTGTCGTTCTTACTCTTGGCATCCGCTACCTTGCTCTTCGCAGTCTTGGCATTTTTGGCGGTCGCCTGCTTGTCGTTCTTCTTTGACTTGCTGTCTTTCGCATTCTTGGCGCTGGCCTTACCCTTGTCCCGATCTTTCTTGGCATCCTTTGCGCTCTTTTCGTTCTTCTTAGCAGCGGTCTTCTTTGCCGGTGCTCCTTTTTTCGATTGAGCAACTGACGTGCCGCTAAACGCAAAAACAAGCGCCAGCAGTAAAAAGGACACGCCGACAAAAGATATCTTCGGGAACATTAACTTCATGCTTTACCTCGGGTCGGAAAGATTGTGAACGAGATTAATTGAGTCGGCCGGTACAACCGGAATAACAGAAACCTAAGCCGCCTCAGGCGTTTGCGTAAAAACTACCGATGACTATAACATTCAAGCTTCGGCGAGGCAAGCGTAATTTAACACGTGCTTAACGCTCAATGACCTTTCTTCACACATTTCGAGGCCGATTGCTGCTGATCCTGGCTCTGCTTTTGATCGCAACGCTGGGGTTTCAGTATTATTTGAATCTCGTTGTACAAAGAGAGAACAATGAGATCCGTGAAAAGCAAGAACAGACGATCGCCGCTGGCATAGCTATAGGAATTAGCGGTCTCACTAGCACCGATTTCCGTATCCAAGACCTCGTTTCGGCTTCGGGCCAAACCTTCTTTGATGACGAGGCTCGTGACCGCATTAGGGACATCCTGATCATCGATGACAAGTGGCGTATCTCTGATAGCCTTTCAGAGCAGAACCTTCCGTCGACTGGTTCCGGTAACGAACTCAATTACAAACTGCTCAAAGATCTAACGAATCTTCCGGCCCCAAGCGGTGCCGCGAGACTAGGCAAGGATCTGGAGCAATTCCCGAATAAGGTACACGAGGACACAAAAGGCGACGACGAGGTACATGCCATTCCAGTCGAAACAAGCCAGGGGCGTTGGTACGTGATCGTCATCCTAAAGAGTGACCGCAATGCCGCCGTCTGGCGAGCGGCTCGCCCCCTTGTTTTCACTCTTGGCGTTTTACTTGCCTCGTCGCTCGTTACGTTGCTTCTTGTTTGGCGATTTACGAGGCCGATCGCCGACCTTTCCCGGGCAGCGAGACAAGTGGCCGAAGGTGATCTGAAGATCCGTGTTCCAGATGCCTCGCGGAAAGATGAAATGGGCCGGCTCGCACAGAACTTCAACGAAATGGCTGCCGAACTGGAGAAGAAGCAGGAACTCGAGGCTCAACTTCGACAGGCCGAAAAAAGTGCGGTTGTTGGCCGCCTCGGTTCGGCGATCGCTCACGAGATACGGAATCCGCTGAACTATATCAATCTGACACTCGATCATCTGCGGTCCAAGTTTGCACCCGAGGACGCCGCAAAAAAGGAGACCTTCGAAAAGCTCACCTCTCAGCTCAAGGCCGAGGTCGCCAGGATCAACCAGCAGATCTCAGACTTTTTGAACTACTCACGGCCGGCAAAAGCCGACCTGCGGCCGACAGCCGCCCGCACGGTGATCGAGTCGTCGCTTCGCCTGATAGAACCTGAAGCTGCCGAAAAGGGCATTACTATCAGTGTCGTAGAGCACGAGGATGTGCCTCAGGTAATGGCCGATGCCGAGTTTCTTCGCTCGGTATTTTCCAACCTATTCATTAATTCCTTGCAGGCAATGGAAAAGACCGGAGGGCATCTCGGCGTCAAGATCTCACCGTCGGACGACGGCAAGTTTGTTGTCTTCGAAGTCGCCGACACCGGCGGCGGCATCCCTGAAGAGAATATTTCAAAGATATTCGAGCCTTATTTTTCAACCAAGGAAACGGGCACGGGCCTCGGGCTGGCGATCGTCTTCAAAATAATCGACATCCATCACGGGACAATCGACGTCGAATCCCGCGAGGGTGAAGGAACGCGATTTACTGTAAAATTACCGAGAGCGGGAAGCTGACCTCTGTTTACGCGAATGACACGGATCGGCATATACCCTATACGAGCGATCTGTGTAATTTTCGGCAATAGATCTTATGGCAAGAAAATCGATACTCGTCGTCGATGACGAAAAGAATCAACGCGAAATTTTAGAGACCATTCTCTCCGGTGAGGGCTATGACGTAACTACGGCAAGTTCGGGCGAGGCGGCGATGAAGTTCGTAGCCGACCGGCATTTCGATCTCGTTCTGACTGATCTGAAAATGACCGGAATGAACGGGCTCGAACTGCTCAAGGCCCTGACCGATTTTGACAAGTCCATCATCGTGATCCTGCTAACGGCACATGGCACGATCGATTCCGCGGTAGATGCCCTTAGACTTGGTGCCTTCGAGTATCTACAAAAACCTTATGACAGCGAAAAGCTGCTCGAAACCGTATCGCGGGCACTCAAAAAACTCACCACACTCGACGCCGAGATCGTCTCCGTCTCGCCAGAGATGGACAAGGTCAAGAAGCTCATCCTCAAGATAGCAAAATCAAACTCTACCGTATTGATCCGCGGCGAAAGCGGGACCGGCAAAGAGTTGATCGCACGGTCGATCCATAAGAACAGCTTGCGTTCCAACGAGGTCTTTCAGGCGGTGAACTGTGCCGCTATAAACGAGAACCTTCTCGAATCGGAGCTTTTCGGCCACGAAAAAGGCTCTTTCACCGGCGCGGTTTCGGACAAGAAAGGCCTTTTTGAGATCGCCGACGGCGGCACGCTCTTCTTGGACGAGATCGGCGAACTGGACATTTCGCTTCAGGCGAAGATCCTGCGTGCCTTGCAGGAAAAGCAGATCCGACGCGTCGGCGGTACCCGCGAACTAAATGTGGATGTTCGCGTTGTCACCGCCACTAATCGCGACCTGCTCCATATGGTTGAAGAAAAGCGTTTTCGCGAAGACCTTTATTACAGGCTGAATGTTCTCTCGATCGAGTTGCCCGCTTTGCGAGAACGCCGAACCGATATTCCGGTCCTGATCGATTATTTTGTCAAGAAGCACACGCGTGGAACGAGCCGAAAGATCACGTTCACTGCCGAGGCTCGCCGGCTGCTTGAGGATTATTCCTATCCGGGCAACGTGCGGCAACTCGAATCGGCACTCGAGCGCGCCATTCTGCTTTGTGAGGATGACAAGGTTACGGCGGACGATCTGCCGCCCGAAATGACCAATGGAGGAAGCAGACCTGCACCGTCGTCGAATGGCGACCTGATAAAGCTCCCGCCCGAGGGCGTCAATTTTGAGGACGTCGAACGAAGCCTGATCATGCAGGCGATGGAGCGAACCGACAATAACATCACTAAGTCGGCTAAATTGTTAGGATTGACGTTTAGAACGTTACAATATCGATTAGAGAAATTCGGTTTCAAAAAGGACGGAGACGGAACCGAGGAAATTGACGATTCGTAATCTTTTCCGGGAGGAAAGGCGATGGAATGGTTCTCAACACTCAGCCTGGCTCTGGGCTCTGCATGGACGTCGGGCATCAATCTCTACGCAACGGTCACGGTTCTCGGCCTTCTGCAGAAATTCGGGGCGACCAAGCTTCCGGGCGGGCTCGACGCTCTCGATAATTGGTGGATCATAGGCTTTGCCGGCGGACTCTATATTGTCGAGTTCTTCGCCGACAAGATTCCATACGTCGACAGCGTTTGGGATGTCGTGCACACTTTCATTCGCGTGCCGGCCGGAGCGATCGTTGCGTATGCGGCGACCAATCAACTTGACTCAAGTATAACGATCCCGGCGGCACTCGTTGGCGGCGGACTTGCATTCGCCTCGCATGGCACCAAGGCCGCGGCACGGATCGGTGCCAATTTTTCGCCCGAACCGGTCTCAAACTGGGCACTTTCATTTGTTGAGGATGGCGTGGCCCTGATCGGAACCGTCCTGGCGGTTTTTGCTCCGATGGTGATCGCGGGGATCCTGATAGTTTTCGTGCTTATCTTCCTATGGATATTTCCTAAGGTATTTCGGGCGATCCGAAGGCTGTTTGCCGCGGTTGGGGCATTTTTCAGGGGCGGGAGTTTCGAGGATGTCGCCCGCAAGGCGGGTTAAGCGATGGAACGCGTCTTTCAGATCGCGGCGGTCATCCTCGCGGTGGTCGCCGCGTATTTTTTGTGGCAGGGCGACACCGACGGCCTTTTCCTTGGCGCTGTTGGCGGCGCCGTTTGCTTCTTTTTGAGCGTCCGATCTCAGGTCAAGGGCCGCTTGAAACAGCGCGAGGCCGAAAGCGAAGCCCACGAAAACTCCGCCTCGTGAATTCAAGCAGATATGTCTCGCATTATTTTATCGACCATGGGCAGCCTCGGCGATCTACACCCAAAGATCGCCCTCGGCCGTGAACTTCGCCGTCGCGGACACGAGGTTGTCCTAAGCACATGGGAAGGTTACCGCGACAAGGTCATGTCGAACGGACTTGAGTTCGCATCGCTGCGGCCGGATGTCGATGTTGATGATCCCGAAGTTCATCGTCGCGCAATGGATGCTCGAAGCGGTTCAGAATTCATACTGCGTGAACTGGTCCTGCCAAATATTCGAAATATGTATGAGGACCTTTTGGCGGCATGCAAAGGTGCAGACCTGCTCATCTCCGGTGAGATAGTCTATGTCGCCAGATCGGTCTCAGAGATCTCCGGCATAAAATGGGTCTCAACGAGCCTCGCTCCGCTGACGATGTTTTCATCGTACGATCCGCCGGTTTATCCGCAAGCGATCTGGCTCAAACATTTCAGGCCGTTGCCGGCTTTTTTTCATAAGTTGATGCTGGCCTTAGCAAGGCGGACTATCAGCAATTGGTTTGTGCCGTATCGTGATCTTCGTCGCGAACTCGGACTCGATCCCGAACACGATCCGGCATTTACGGGCAAGTTCTCGCCACTCCTTCATCTAGTATTGTTCTCCCGTGCGTTGGGCGAGCATCAGCCCGACTGGCCGGCGAACACCGTCCAGGCGGGATTTTGCTTTTATGATGAAAGTGAATCGACATGCTTGCCGCCCGAAATGGCTTCATTTCTCGAAAATGGCGAGCCCCCTATAGTGTTCACGCTCGGATCCGCAGCAGTCATGGACGCGGGCGACTTTTTCGACGAAAGCGTAAAAGCCGCGAAGCTCCTCGGACGCCGGGCGTTACTGCTTTACGGGCGTGACCAAAAATGCCCCGCTGGCCCGAACGAAGATATTGTTGCGTTCGAATATGCCCCTTATTCGCTGGTTTTCCCAAAGGCTGTCTGTGTGGTCCACCAAGCCGGTGTCGGCACGACGGGACAGGTGCTCAGGGCCGGTGTCCCGCACTTGATCATGCCCTTCAGCCACGATCAACCGGACAACGCCGCCCGGTGCCAACGTGCCGGCGTGGCTGAGATCATCGAACGCGGCCAATACACCGCGGCAACATCGGCCGCCGCTCTGAAAGGAATTCTCGGCAACGAAAAGTATCGGTCAAACGCAATCGCCCTCAAGACGATCGTCGAGACCGAAAATGGCACTGCAACTGCATGCGATGCGATCGAAGATGTTTTGCGCATGGCCTCATAGTCGCTAAGATATTCGTTTATGAGCGGTATCGATCAGTTGCTGGACAATAACAAACGTTGGTCGCAAAAGTCTGTCGCAGAAAACCCGAGGTTTTTTGCAGATCTTGCTGATCAGCAGAATCCGGATTACCTTTGGATCGGATGCTCCGACAGCCGTGTCTCCGCAAATGTGATCGTCGATCTTGCCCCGGGTGAGGTCTTCGTACATCGTAACGTCGCCAATCTTGTTAACCATACCGACATGAACTGCCTTTCGGTGATCCAGTTCGCGGTCGAGGTACTGCAGGTCGAGCACATAATCGTTTGCGGCCATTTCGGGTGCGGCGGCGTCCAGGCGGCCATGGAAACGAAACGCCACGGGCTGATCGACAACTGGCTGCGGCACATTCAGGACACGGCGAATCGCCACGGGGAACTTCTCGACCCGCTCACTGACCCGCAGGAAAAACTTGACAAGCTGTGCCAGCTCAATGTGGTCGAGCAGGTGATCAACGTCGGCGAGACCACGATCGTGCTCGACGCTTGGAATCGCGGGCAGCAGCTTGCGATCCACGGTTGGATCTACGGGCTCAAGGACGGCCTGATCCGAGACCTTGGCATATCCGTTGACAGGCCCGAGGAGCTTAACGGACTTCGGGACAAATTCATATTTTCCGACAAACGCCTCGGTTCGGGCGGTGCATCGAATTAGTCTCAATATGGTGCTCTCAAAATCGATCGCTAAGATCGTATCGACTGCGTTTATCCTTTCCGTTACCGTCACAGTGGCGTTCGGCCAGATGTCCCGCAAGCCGTCGCCGACCCGCGAACCCGCGGGTGCGATGGACACGCGCCCTGAGTCGAATAAGAACTCGCTGCCGAAGGTCTCGTCGCAAGCCGACTTTGACCTGATCGCTCGTACCTACCATCAGGGCACGCCTTACGCCCTGCCGCACGCGATGTTCGTCATCGACCGCCGGGCGGGCAACAAGGTCTATTTCGTAAACTCTCAGAAGTACCGCTTTCACAAGGACTTCCTTCTTGCGACCTATCTCGTACCCCGCGGGGCGGACGTTTTCAAACCAATTTACGTCGATCCGGACCGCCGGTTCATCGTCGGTACAATTGCATGGCAAAAGACGGTAGAGAAATTTACCTGGGAACTTTGGGAAGGAGATCTGGCTCCAACAGCGATCATCAAGGCGGCTGACGAGGCGATCAACAAGGCCTTCTTCCGAAAGGTTTACTACAAGCCGAACTCGATCCGTCAGGAGGACGCGACCGCTAACGCAGGCATCGACCGCGTGCTGCAGGATGAGTTGAATCGCAATCAGGCATATCTTGCCCTGAATACCGGCACCGCCGTCGGACGGCTTCACATTATCGATAAACTCGACGACACCGTAGAGATCGGCGACAACGAGATCGTCGTCCTGAAAGAGCTTCCCATTTCACTGCCGCCCGTTCGCGGCATCATTCTCGCCAGGCCTTCGTCGCCGCTTTCGCACATCAACATTCTCGCCAAGGGATGGAATATCCCGAATGTATATATCAAGGACGCCGACCGTCTGTTTCGCGAGTTCGATACGTTTGTATTCAAGCTCGAAGCCAACCTGACAGACTATCGCCTCGACCGCGCATCTCAGGACGACCTGAGAACTTCCTTCGTTTCGCCCGACCAGCAGATACCGCCCGTGGATCTCAAGACCAGAAAGATCGCCGGACTCCGCGAGATGAAGAAAAAGGACAGCATCGCTTACGGCTCAAAGGCAGCTAACCTGGGCGAGATGCTCAACTCGAATATCCCCGGCGTCGTCGTCCCCGACGGCTTTTCCGTCCCGTTCTATTGGTACGACAAATTCATGTCCGAGAACGGGCTGGATGACGTGATCCACGACCTGATGGACGACCTCACGTTCGTTCACAATCCGCGCGTCCGGCGGCAAAAGCTCGAGGAATTTCGGACATCGATCCAAAACGGCAAATTCGACGAGTCGCTTCGGGCCGAGATCATCGCCAAATGGAAGACCCAGCTCGGGGGCAAACCTGTTTTCGTTCGTAGCTCGTCAAACAGCGAGGACCTGCCGAATTTTAGCGGTGCCGGCCTATACTCCAGCGTCCCGAACGTGATCGCCGAGGACAAACTGATCGAGGCGGTCAAGAAGGTCTGGGCGTCTCTCTGGAGGTTCGAGGCCTACGAGGCCCGAGTGAGAAATTACGTGAGCCAGACTGACGTCTATATGTCGGCGCTTATCCAGGTCGGGATCGATATGGAAAAAGGCGGCGTCATGATCACAAAAGACCCATTCGATGCGAAAAGCAAGAATTCGGTCTATATCAGCGCCGTCTGCGGACACAACTCGCGAGTCGTAAATAACAACGGCATTCCCGAGCAGATCCTGTTCAACCCGAGGTCAAACTCCGTTGTCGTAATGACACTCTCGCAGCAGGAGAACGCACTCGCCTTTGACGAGAATGGCGACCTCAAGGAAACGGTCGACAAATGCGCCGGGGCAAAAAAACGAGTGCTGACCGACCTGCAGGCACGCAGCCTGGCAAAGACCGCGATCGACATCCGGCGTGCATTCGGCGGGAAAAAAGAGCAGGATATTGAATGGGGGATCCTGGGCGGAAAACTCTACATCGTCCAGGCCCGGCCATACATCGACAAATAACGAATTATGAAACGACTTACTCTACTTCTTTCAGCATCGGCATTTGCCGTCGCTTGCGGCAATGCTCCGCAGCCGGTGCAAAATACGAATTCCGCAGCTGCAAACGGCGAACGGCCGCAGACCGCCATCGCTCATACGACCGAGAACCAGAAGCCGCAGATGCCGCCTGCAACGAACAACGGTGAAAAGACCAAATGGTCACAAAGCGGCGATCCGATAGACACGAAAAAGTATGACGCGGCCATCGCATCCGCGGAAAAGGCCCTCGCCGGCAAGCCCGCCGACGCTGCCGCCAAAAAAGCATTGGCAACGGCATACTTCGAGCGCGGTGTCGCCCTTACCGATGCCCGCCAGTACGCGTCTGCCCTCGGCGATTATCGCAGAGCAGTCAAATACGACCCGTCCAACGCTCAGGCAAAAGATTGGATCGATAAGATCGTGATGATCTATGACGGCATGGGCAAATCGTACCCGAAAGAAGGTGAGGAACCGCCGCCGCTTCCCTTTGAAGGAAAGAAATGAAGCGACTGACCCGATTTAGCATCGCGGCCGTTATGGCCGCGATGTTCGTTCTCACCGTAAACGCCCAAAAGCCGACGCGTATCACCTTCAAGCGAGGTGCGACAAGCGCAGAGGTCACCGGCACTCTGTCCGGCTACGGTTCGAGCAAGACCTACGTCATTCGTGTTCGACGCGGCCAGACACTAACAACCAGATCGACAGGCAAAAACCCGGTCACGCTCGAAATAACCGCCCCGCCAGGATCAACCTACGAACCCGACCTTGCCGCCGACTGCCACGACCGCCACGAGATCTCGCCGACCGCCGCGGGCGACTACCGCATCCGGGTCACCGAATGCCAGAAAGCCGACCCATGGCGTGGAAGCTTCCGCTTCCGCGTGTCTGTGCGTTAGCCATTTCACCAGACCCGCACAATCTCATCTTCAAACATCGATCTGGGC
>CAZJFB010000082.1:0-1108 GCA_964545145.1 uncultured Chloracidobacterium sp.
TCGATCGTGTCGAACAACCTCGTTCTCAACCTTTACAAGCACATCAATTCGCCCGAGGCGAGAATGTATCTGTCGCGGCAGCTCTTCGAAGAGGCGGTCCACGTTCAGTTTTACCTCACGCTGCTCGACACGTACATTCCCGATCACCACGAGCGTGAGGCTGCATTTGCTGCCGTAGAGAACATACCGTCGATCAAGAAAAAGGCCGATTTCTGCCTGAAATGGATCGATACCATCAACGACCTCGAATCACTCAAAACCCCGGGCGACCGCAAGATGTTCCTGCTCAACCTCATTTGCTTTGCGGCGTGTATCGAGGGGCTATTCTTTTTTGCGGCATTTGCGTACGTCTATTTCCTGCGGTCGAAAGGCCTTTTGCACGGGCTCGCAGCGGGTACTAACTGGGTCTTTCGTGACGAGTCGGCCCATATGAAATTTGCGTTCGATGTCGTCAAGACCGTTCGCAAAGAGGAGCCATTGTTATTCGATGCCGAGCTTGAACGCTCGGTCGCGACGATGCTCGACGAAGCCGTCGAATGTGAGATGCAGTTCGCCCAGGACATCCTGTCGGGCGGCGTCGCGGGCCTTTCGGTCGCCGACATGCGGCAGTATCTCGAGTTCATCGCCGACCAACGTCTTGTTATGCTCGGAATGAACAAGATCTATGGAGCAAAGAATCCGTTCTCTTTCATGGACCTTCAGGACGTGCAGGAACTCGCAAACTTCTTCGAGCGCCGCGTATCGGCCTATCAGGTCGCGGTCGCGGGTGAAGTAAGTTTCTCCGAGGCCTTCTAAAGACAATTGACCGCGAAATACGCTAAAGGACGCGAATAAGATATTATTTCTTTTTCGCGTCGTTTTGCGCGTTTCGCTGTCATTTATTAAACATGAACGGACAAATTACGGATTTCATAAAGCACCACTACCGCCATTTCAATGCAGCCGCGCTTATCGACGCGTCGGCGGCATATGTCAAGCATCTCGACAACGGCGGCAAGATGATGATCACGCTCGCAGGCGCGATGAGCACGGCGGAGCTTGGATTGAGCTTGGCGGAGATGATCCGGCAGGATAAGGTGCAGATCATTTCGTGCACCGGTGCCAATCT
>CAZJFB010000082.1:1208-16789 GCA_964545145.1 uncultured Chloracidobacterium sp.
GCCTCGATCGTCGCACCGCTAATGTTTGCTTATATCCTTGGTTGGTAATAGTGGAACACTTTGACGTCTTAATTATCGGAGCAGGGCTTTCCGGTATCGGTGCCGGTGCTAGGTTGCGGATGGATTGTCCGGATAAGACTTTCGCAATACTCGAAGGGCGCGAGGCGTCGGGCGGGACGTGGGACCTTTTCCGATATCCGGGGATCCGGTCAGATTCGGATATGTTCACGCTCGGGTACCGATTCAAGCCTTGGCGAGATGGCAAGGCGATCGCCGACGGCCCGGCAATACTCAACTACATACGAGACACAGCGAGAGAATACGATCTCGATAAACACATCCTTTACGGCCACCGCGTGCGGCGGGCTGAGTGGGATTCGAAAATGGCTAAGTGGACGGTCCTAGTCGAAACAGCATTCCCGCAAAGCCGCAAAGCCGCAGAGGCGGAAACACGACCGGTAGGGAGTGTGCCGTCCGAAAATGAGAAGACTTTGGCGAACGGGCCGACCGCTTACGCAGCCGGTACCAATGTTAGAGGTAAAGACGCAGGGAAACCGCAAGGTGCGACGACGACCTTCACCTGCAATTTCCTCTACCTCTGCACCGGTTATTACAGTTACGAGAGCGGCTACACTCCTGACTGGCCGGGGTTTCAGGATTACAAGGGAACTCTCGTTCATCCGCAGAAATGGCCAGAGGAACTCGACTACGCAGGAAAGAATGTGCTCGTGATCGGCAGTGGTGCAACGGCCGTCACGCTTGTGCCCGCAATGGCCGAGTCCGCGGGCCACGTGACGATGCTTCAGCGTTCACCGACGTACATTATCACAATGCCGTCTCAGGACCGCATCGCTGATTTCTTCCGAAAACTTCTCCCCGAAAAGGCGGCGTATATGCTCTCTCGTTGGAAGAACATTCTTCGCCAACAGTTCTTCTACGAGCTCTCGCGAAGGCGGCCTACCTTTATGAAGCGGCTCATCGCAAAGGGTATTCGGGCCGAGCTTGGCGAAGAATACCCCCACGAGCATTTCGAGCCGAAGTATGAGCCGTGGGACCAGAGGCTCTGCATCGTGCCCGACTCTGACCTTTTCAGATCGATCCGAGATGGCAAGGCGTCGATCGTCAACGGCGAGATCGAGACATTTACGGAGACCGGCGTTCGGCTTACGAATGGCGACGAACTCAATGCCGACATTATAGTAACCGCGACCGGGCTCGTCCTGAAGATCATGGCCGACCTTGCACTTGACGTTGACGGCGAAAGGGTTGACCTGTCAAAAAAGCTTGCCTACAAGGGCATGATGTACAACGACGTGCCAAATCTTGCTCAGGCTTTCGGCTATACTAACGCCTCGTGGACGCTAAAGTGCGACCTGACGAGCGAATACGTCTGTCGCCTGATAAAGTACATGGACGAGCACAGCTATTCGAGCTGTGCCCCTCGCGTTTCGGACCCGACGGTCAAACCCGAACCGGTGCTCGATTTCAATTCCGGCTACGTCCTGCGTGCTCTCAAGGAACTTCCGAGCCAGGGCTCAAAACCGCCCTGGCGTTTGTACCAGAATTACATCAAAGATCTAAGGATGCTCCGACGCGGCCGCCTCGACGACGGAACGATGGAGTTTCGCGGTGTTTCCCAGCAGTCGAAATAGCCGGCCTTCGCCACACGTGAGTTACAATATTAAGCGATGTCATTTCTAGCCGCCGCTCTCCTACTCCTTTGCACACCGTCCGCCTTGCTCGATTTCGCAATACCGCGGTGGAAGTCCGACCCGAGCGTCCGCATCGAGGATGCCTATAAGTGGACGTATCAGGCCACACGCGGCGGCGAGCACGCGGCCCCGAGCCGCGACGCCGTAAAGTCATGGCTCGACAACGAATGGAGGGCCATGGGCGGTGAGCCAAAGGGCGAAAACGAATGGGTCCCGCTATGTCCGGGCGGCGAGATCGGGCGATTGAATCTTCGCCCGTACAAGGAACGCGGCGGTAGCGCGGACGCTCTTGTAGATGCTTTCATTGCGAGTGCCCGAGAGTACCGGGCGGAGCCGAAGGCGTTCACCGACGCTTGGGCCGAGCTTGGTAAACACCTGAAAGCAGGCGGATTTGGCGCCGTCACTTACAAAGAATGGCTAAGGCTCGATGCCGAGATGAAAAAGAAAGGCTATCCGGCGATACATCATAGCGAGACCTACAACAGATCTCATCGTCCGGCATACCGCATTATCACTCGCGAGCAGGCCCAAAGGCTGATACCTTCCTGATGGTGCGCGTTGTACTGTCGATGCATGCAAGTTACATTATTCTTTTCGCGCTATGAAGATATTTCACGGCACAGAGAACGCAAATATCACCAAACCGACGGTTCTTACGCTCGGTGTCTTTGACGGGCTGCATCTCGGCCACCAGCGGATAATGCAAACCGTCGTCGAGCGGGCAAAGATCGTCGGTGCCGTACCGACCGCGATCACTTTCGACCCGCATCCGCGCTCCGTACTTCATCCGGAATCCGCCCCGCCGATGCTGCAGACGCTTGACCAAAGGCTCGCGAATTTTGAGGTACTCGGTATCGAGCAGGCGATCGTCGTCGCATTTGATCACGAATTCGCATCGCAGCCGGCCGAGGACTTTCTGAGAAATATCGTTCACGAACGCCTCCAGGCACGCGAGGTGTATTTGGGCGAGGGCTTTGCATTTGGCAAGGGCCGCGGCGGAAATATCGAGCTTCTACGCAAAATGAGCGGCGAACTCGGCTTCACCGCCGACGAGGTCGATGAGGTACAACTCAGGGGCACCCGCATAAGCTCGTCCGCGATCAGGAGGCTGCTTGCAGACGGCCGCGTTAATGCTGCCCGGAGCATGCTCGGGCGTCCATACGGCCTCGAGGGCACAGTTATTCGCGGGAACCGCCGCGGCCACACCATAGGCTTCCCGACCGCGAACCTAAAGCCGCGAAATCGCGTCATTCCACGCTTCGGCGTTTACGCGACCGCTACTCTGATCGACGGCCATTGGCGAAAAAGCATCACCAACATCGGCGTCAGGCCGACATTTGAATCCGACTCGGACCCTTCTATCGAAACTTATGTGTTCGACTTTGAGGGTGACCTATATGGCGATGTCCTCAGGGTCCGCTTCCTGCACCGGATACGGGACGAACGAAAATTCAACGGCATCGATGAATTAAAGGCCCAGATCATGCGGGACACGGAGCGTGCAAGGAACTATTTCAGCCGTCGCGGCGTAAAGAACATGCTTGCACTGCTATGAGAGTAACTGCACTGCGGCCGATGATGTGGACCGAGGAACTCGATGCGACGATCGATTTCTATGCGGATGTTCTGGGCTTTACATGCCGTGAACGTAATGACGATTGGGGTTGGGCCTCGCTGTATCTGGACGATGTATGGATAATGCTCGCCAAGCCCAATGAGCACACACCGTACGACAGGATCGGCTTTACCGGCACGTTTTATTTCACAACGGACGATGTCGATGCGATGTGGGAAAAGGTCAAGGACAAAGCCCGTATTTGCTACGGCATCGAAGAATTCGATTGGGGCATGCGTGAGTTTGCCATCTACGACAACAATGGGTACCTGCTGCAGTTCGGACAGGAGATCGGTAAGCAATAGATGAACGAGATCGCCATCAAAGATCAATTATCAGGACACCGCGTCGAGGGCCCGCTGGTCTCGACCGGAGAATTGTCGATCGCCAAACGGACATCCAACGAGCAGCTCATAGACGAGGAACGAGAGCTTCAAAAGGTCGAAAGCTTGGTCGAGGGCCGGTACCACGGTATTCGCGGCTACTGGCGGCTGCTCCAGATATCGCGTGTTATCGCGATGCTCTCGCTGTACCTCTATCTCGACCAGCTCGATGTACACATCAAGCACCAGAACAGGAAAAAACGCGAGCGCCTAAAGCGGGCCTACGACCTGACGCGGGCCGCCGTTTACGGTGAAAAGCTCTATGCGGTCCGCCTGTGGATGGTTCAGGCATTTCTTAGGTTGATGCGCCGCTTCTTTCTCGGTTCGAACGTAAACCGCGAGGCCGCTCAGCAGAAGCAGGCCGTCTGGCTCAAGGACAAGTTGATCAAGCTCGGGCCGACATTCATCAAGATCGGCCAGTCGATGGGCACGCGTGCCGATCTTCTCCCGCTGCCCTTTGTCAAAGAGCTTGGAACTCTGGTCGATCAGGTGCCACCGTTCCCGAATGACGTCGCGTTTTCGATCATCGAGCACGAGCTCGGGCGTAAGATCAACGAGGCCTTTGCCGAATTCGAACTCGAGCCTGTCGCTGCGGCATCGCTCGGCCAGGTCTATCGCGCACGCCTGCATGCCGGCGAAGAGGTCGCCGTTAAGGTCCAGCGGCCAAATCTCGAAGCGACCATCAAGGGCGATATCGTCATCCTGAAGAAAGTCGCCAGTTTTGCCGAGAGGTTCCCCCAGCTCAATGAGAATGCCGACTGGCCGGGCATGCTCCGCGAGTTTGACGTTACGATCCACGAAGAGATGGATTACGCCGCTGAGGGCCGCAATGCTGAGCGTTTTCGCGAAAATTTCAAGAACTGGGCAAACGTCCACGTTCCCACTATTCACTGGCACTTTACGACGTCAAAGGTGCTTACGATGGAGTTCATCCACGGCACCAAGGTCACCGATCTCGAAGAGCAGGACCGTCGCCAGGTCGACCCGGCAAAGGTGAACCGTCTGCTCATTAAGACCTATCTTAAGCAGCTGCTCGAGGATGGCTTTTTCCACGCTGATCCGCATCCTGGCAATCTGCTCGTTATGCCTGACGGACGGCTCGCATTCTTCGACTTTGGGATGGTTGGCCGTATCTCGCCGCAGCTTCAGGCTAAGATGATCGACGCTTTCTTTCACGTCGTCGGAAAAGATCCTGCGGGCATCGCCCAGGACCTGATCGATCTTGATTTTCTTAAGCCCGGGACCTCGCATGCGTCCATCAAACCGGTGGTAGAACGTATGTTCGAGTTTCACTTCAACCTGAAGCTCAAGGACGTCAATTTCAAAGAGCTGACATACGACCTCGCGGATGTCATGTACGATTATCCGTTTCGCCTGCCGTCGAATTTTACGTACATCATGCGCGCACTGATGACACTCGAGGGTATAGGTATCATCACTGACCCTGAGTTCAATTTCTTTGAGACGGCAAAGCCGTACGCCAAGGAATTCATGCTCCGCCGCGAGGGCAACGACTTCCGCAAGGTGTTCGTCGACAAGCTCATGGGCCGCGACGAAGGCGGCAAGATCGACTGGGACCGTACATGGAAACTTGCGAAAATGGCGATCAAGACAGTTCTGAATACGGGCTGACCGAACATCCGCGTTTTGTCGATGCCCGTGACCTGGTCCTCAAATACGGCTGGAATACTACCTGTTTTCAGATCGTAAATCCCGGTATCGAATATTGGTTCGGGCCTGACGGCCGGTCCGTCGTCGGGTATGTGACCTCGGGTCGTTCCCGGGTCGTTGCCGGTGCTCCGGTCTGTCCAGAGGAAATTCTCAAAGACGTTGTAGCCGGTTTTGAGGCAGATTCGCGCAAAGCCGGCCTCGGAGTCTGCTATTTCGGTGCCGAGGCACGGCTCGAAGGCGTACTTCGCGGTTCTGACCATCATTCCATGGTGCTCCTCGGGGCCCAACCGGTCTGGCATCCGGAAAATTGGGCCGCGATCGTTGCAGGCCGTTCTTCGCTGCGAGCACAGTTCAACCGGGCGCGAAACAAGGGCGTCGTCATCAGCGAATGGAGCATCGATCGGGCCACGGGCAACGCCGAACTCCATGACTGCCTCGACGCATGGTTTACCTTAAAAGGACTTCCCCCGCTGCATTTTGTCGTTGAACCGGAAACGCTCCAGCGGCTCGACGGCCGTCGGATATTTGTCGCCGAGTACCGGGATCGCGTCGCGGCATTCCTCGTGCTATCGCCAATTCCCGGCCGAAGCGGATGGCTCACTGAACAATTTCCGCACATCCCGAACGCTCCAAATGGAACAGTCGAGTTGATGATGGACACCGCGATCCACAAGCTCGCCGGCGAAGGGTTCGAATACATCACGCTTGGCCTGTCACCGCTATCCCGGCGGGCGAAGATCGAGCCGTTCGACAATCCCGTCTGGCTGCGTGTTCTACTCGCATGGATGCGAAAACACGGCCAGAGATTCTATAATTTCGACGGGCTCGACGCGTTCAAATCAAAGATGACGCCTGAATATTGGGAGCCGGTATTCGCGATCTCAAATGAAAAGGCGTTCTCGCGCGGCACACTGTATTCGATAGCTCTGGCCTTCACACAAAACCGGCCGTATTCGGTGCTCACACGCGGCTTGGCAAAGGCCGTCGAGGCGGAATTTAGAACGCTGCGCATGAAATTGAACAGGCTGGCGACAATAATGTAATGAGGTCCACGTTGCAGGTAATAATAGTGACCATGCTGACGGTCTTAGTCGTGCACGGAACACCGACCATTATGAACGAATCTCAAGACCGATCGCTGAAAGTGCATCACATAAAAGCCGAGATCGAGATAAGCGATCTAAACGGTGTGGCCTGGAAAATCGCCTCCAAGGTTTTGATCACACATTATTGGTCTGGGAAGAAGGCTCCGCAGGGGCGTACGTTCGAGGCTCGGCTATTGTGGTCGGACACGGCATTATACGTAAGATTTGTCGCGTTCCAAAGTGAACCGCTAGTGGTTAGCGAGGATCCGGATCTCGCAAAAAAGACCGTAGGGCTCTGGGACCGCGATGTCTGCGAGATCTTTGTTGCACCCGATAGGTCGCTCAAGGGTAAGTACTTTGAATTCGAAATTGCGCCGACCGGTGAGTGGATCGATCTCGCGATCGAGTATGTGTCCCGGAAAAGAAAGACCGATCTTAATTACAGATCGGGCATGGCGTCGGCAGCAAAGATAGAGGCGGGCCGTGTCGTGTCGGCGATCAAGATCCCGTGGGAAGCATTCGGTGAGCGTCCCAAAGCCGGAGATGTCTGGCTGGGCAATCTATTTCGCTGCGTTGGCCGAGATCCCGACCGCGGCTATCTCGCATGGCAGCCGACAAAGACCGCGAAGCCGAATTTTCACGTCCCGGAGAAGTTTGGTGAGTTTCACTTCACCAGATAGAGCGCCTCTCGATCGTCAGCGTAAAGAAACCAGTCGCTACTGTTCCCGGTTGTGAAATGCGCGCGCCAGCGTTTATTAGACGGTCATTCCGCCATCGACGACTATCGTCTGCCCGGTAATGTAACTGGATGCCTCAGACGCGAGGAATACTGCCGTGCCTTTTAACTCGCCCTCGTTACCAACGCGCGGGATGACATTGTTCTCCTGTATAGACCGCTCGTAGATATCGATCACCGCGTCGGCAAGACGTGAATGGAAAAATCCCGGTGCGATCGCATTGACGCGGATCCCGCGTCGTCCCCAACTTGCGGCCAACTCGCGGGTCAATCCGATCAGGCCGGCTTTGCTGGCGACATATCCGGCATAAAACGGGCCGTTTGCAGATGACGTCATTCCGGCTATCGACGCTATGTTAATGATCGATCCGCTGCCATGCTTGAGCATTTCGCGTCCTACGATCTGAGCAAAGAGAAAACATCCGGTCAGATTGACGTCGATAACCTTCTGCCATTGTTCGATCGGCATATCCTCGGGCATCGCTCCCCACGACGTGCCCGCATTATTGATGAGAATATCGACCGTTCCAAATCTGGCAATAGTCTCATCGACGATCGTCTGCACCTCATCGGCTTTTGAGACATCGCAGGTTCGTCCGTCCACTGAGAATCCTCTCGATGAAAACTCCTCGACCGTATCGTCCAGCCACTCTTTTCGCCGCGCGCACAACATCAAATTGGCACCGGCTTCTGCGAGGCCTTCCGCGATCTCTTTTCCCAGGCCTCGCGATCCGCCCGTAACGATCGCGGTTTTGCCCGTAAGATCAAACAATTCTCTGACATTCTTGCTCATATTTTGCTCAATAGGATAACACGGCCCGGCCAGCCGGCACGCGTGCCTTGCACAAGGTCACGGCCGTGGCGTTTAATTTAATCATGGCCAAGACCCAGAAAGAGATCGCCTTTCTACGAGACCTTTACGTTCAGGATGACTGGACCCGACGCTTCACGGAAATCGTTGATAAGCACATCGACCTGTCAGACTCGGAGAATCTGCTGTACTTGAATGCAGGCACCGGCACGCATGCCCTGATACTGGACGAAAAGTACGGCGAAAAGGTAGATATCTTCGCCTCATGTGAGGACGAGCATCTCTTATCAATAGCGAGCGACAAGGGTATCGCCCTCAAGGCTGGGGTTGATTTTTCGCAGCTCCGCTTTGAGGACGATTCATTTGACGCCGTTTTGGCGGATGCCACATTTATTCCCCCGGACAAGGTTGAGGCGGCAATACAGGATGCGATCAGGGTTGCCCGCACCGGCGGCGATGTCGCGGTGTTTCTGCCGTCAAGCGGCAGCTTTGGAGAAGTGTTCTCTGTACTCTGGGAAGTGCTTTTTAATGAGAACCTGGGCGACGATGGTACAACGGTAGAAAAGCTTGTGAGCGACCTTCCGACGGTTACCCAACTTGAGGCGATCGCCGAACGTGCAGGCCTTGCGAATGTCCATACCGAAACCGTCCTTGAACTGTTTGATTTTGAAAATGGCGCCGATTTCGTCGCTGCCCCACTGGTTGCGGATTTTCTGCTCCCGGCGTGGCTCGAGTCGCTCGACGAAGACGAAAAAGAGCGAGTCTCGGAGAAGCTCGCTCAGCTAATAGATCTCGAGGATGCGGATCTATCGTTCAGATTTTCCGTTAAAGCGACTCTGCTGACCGGCGAGAAGGCTTGATGAACACTAAGGAAACCCGATATATCGACTCGCTTCTGCCTCCGGAAATGGCAGTCCGGGCAGAGGAGATCGGTGCTCGGAAAGCGGCGATGGCGATCAGGCCGCTTTTTGCCCTTTCGGTGCTTGCCGGAGCATTTATTGCTTTCGGTGCGGTACTTTCGACCACCGTGACGGCCGGTGCCGAGGGGCATCTGCCCTACGGCCTAACCAGACTGATCAGCGGTTTTGCCTTTTCGCTGGGCCTTGTGCTGGTGGTTATCGGAGGGGCTGAACTTTTTACAGGTAACAACCTGATCGTCATGGCCTGGGCAAACCGCAGAATAAGCACGGTTCAGGTGCTCCGAAATTGGCTGATCGTCTATGTTGGAAATTTCGTAGGCGCTTTTGGAGCCGCCCTGTTGGTCTATTTCAGTGGGCAGTACTCATTCGGAAAAGGGGCGGTAGGTGCCGCGGCTCTGTCGATAGCGAAGGCGAAGACTGGGATAGGAATTTCAGAGGCCGTGGCTCTCGGTATTCTCTGCAATGTACTTGTTTGTCTGGCTGTCTGGATGAGCTACAGCGGCCGAACGACGGCGGATAAGGTTCTTGCGGTCGTGCCGCCGGTCTCGGCGTTCGTCGCGAGCGGATTCGAGCACAGCATCGCGAATATGTACTTTGTTCCCATCGCTCTTTTGATCAAATGGGGGGCACCTGAAAGTTTCTGGTCTGAGATCGGGCACACGCCGGCTGATTTCGCACAGATCGATATCGGGAGTTTCCTCTTTGGAAACCTGCTTCCCGTAACCCTCGGCAATATTGTCGGCGGAGCGGTTTTGGTGGGGATCGTTTACTGGTTCGTCTATCTGCGGGGACGACGCCAACAAACCGTTGATTGAACGCTAGATCGACTTTGCTTCGGAACGTCGCCGCAGCTCTTCTGCCAATGCCTCATCGCTCATCTGATTGATCTGCGGAGCAGCGGGGCTGGCGAGCTTTGCCTGTTCGGCCTTTTCCTCTTCCTCAGCTTCACGCATGCCCTCCTTAAAAGCTTTTCGTGACTGGCCCAGCGATTTAGCCAACTGCGGCAGACGGCTTGCTCCAAAGAGGAGGAAAAGTACCGCGACGATCAGGATAATTTCTGTGGTTCCAAAGTTCATATGATCACTTCCGTGTATTTAGATGTATAACAACCCAAATTAGGCTAATGATACATATAAATCAACAACATTTCACTTAAATTCGAGTCGGCTCAATGGTTTTGCTTGAACCGGTCCATCGCGTCGACGAGAGCGGCGGTGATGCCTTTCTCTGAAACGGAGTGGCCCGAGTCTGGCACAACAATGAACTCGGCCTCAGGAAATGCCTTATGCAGGTCCCACGCCGACGTGATCGGGCACACGACGTCGTAGCGTCCCTGAACGATCACGGTCGGGATGTGGCGGATCTTGCCGACATTGTCGAGCAGGTAATTGTCGTTAGGGAAGAACGAGCCGTTAACGAAATAGTGGCACTCTATACGCGCCAAAGACAAAGCCTCGTGCTCACCTTCCCAGTGTTCCATCAGGTCTTTGTCCGGATATAATTTCGAGGTTGAACCTTCCCAAACGCTCCAGGCACGCGCGGCCGCGAGGCGGACATTCTCATCATCGCTAAAGAGCCGTTTGTGATACGCCGCGATGAAATCGCCGCGTTCATCCTCGGGGATCGCGTCGCGGTAGCGTTCCCAATAATCAGGAAAGATCTCGGACGCTCCGTATTGATAGAACCAGTCAAGCTCTTTCTTTCGCGTAAGAAAGATGCCGCGAAGGATCAGTCCCAGACAACGGTCGGGATGGTTGACGCCATACGCGAGGCTCAGCGTGCTGCCCCACGAACCGCCGAAAACATACCATTTATCTATCCCGAATTTTGTCCTCAGGGCCTCAATGTCGTTTATCAGGTCCCAGGTCGTGTTTTCCGTCACCTCGGCGTGCGGCGTTGACTGGCCCGATCCGCGTTGGTCGAACAAAATCACGTGATAAGCCGCAGGGTCAAAAAACTGCCGGTACATCGGAATAAGTCCGCCGCCCGGCCCGCCGTGCAGAAAGACCACCGGAATGCCGTCAGGATTGCCGACGCGTTCGTAATAGATCGTGTGCAGGTCCGAAACGGCGAGCATTCCGCTGTCAAAGGGTTCGATCTCTGGGTAAAGGGTTGCCATAAGTTGATGATACGCGAATCCGGCTACATGAGAAAGTTATCGTACCAAAGCTGAAAAACAAGCAGCGTCCAGAGCTGTTTATGATGGCTGGCAACGCCCTTTTCGTGTTCCCGGATCAGTGTAGAGACGTACGCCGGCTCGAAAATTCCCTGTTCTTTGAGCCGCTGCGGTGCGAGCAGGTCGTGCATCAATGGATTGAGCCGGCCCTTGAGCCAATCGGCGATCGGGATGCCAAAGCCTTTCTTGCTCCGATGGAGGATCTCATTTGGCAGCAGCCCTTCGAGCGACTTTTTAAGAATATACTTGCCCTTGCTGCCGTGGAGTTTGTATTCGAGCGGGACCGTCGCTGCAAATTGCCCGATACGAGGGTCGAGGAACGGTGCTCGTGTCTCTAAGCTTACGGCCATCGCCGCACGATCGACCTTTGTCAGGATGTCCTCGGCCATATAGAAATTGATGTCGAGATACTGCATCTGCTCGATCTCATTCCTGGCATCGCATATCGAAAGTAGCTCGCGAGCCCCGCGATAGATGTCGACCGATGAGCGTTGGCGGACATCCGCCGTCAACAGTGACTCCTGTTCGTCGATCGTGAACGAACCGAACCACGAATGATGCCGCGTGATGCTGTCGTAATTCGACGAGCGGACAAAGCGCTTGGCTCGGTACTCGAATGAGAGGTTTTTGGTCGAGACCGGCAGGCGTTTGACGACCGGCTCGATCATACCGGAACGGACGAAACGAGGAACAGCCGAATACCAGTTGGCCACCTTGTGACCGTAATACATCGGGTAACCGGCGAAAAGCTCGTCACCGCCATCGCCGCCGAGTGCGACAGTCACGTGGTGCCGAACAAATCTCGCAAGCATAAGCGTCGGTATCAGCGAACCGTCCGAGAGCGGTTCGTCCAGCCATGTCCCGATCTCGCTTATTAGATCGGCGGCCGTTTCGACGCTCAGCGTCGCCTCGTAATGCTCGGTGCCTAGGTAATGCGCGACCTGGCGGGCATATTTCGATTCGTCGAAGGAATCTTCTTCGAATCCGATAGAGAACGTCTTTACCTTTTCCGTAGCGTGCTGGACGGCGAATGCCGCGACCGCCGACGAATCGACGCCGCCCGAGAGCAATATTCCGAGCGGTACGTCAGCGACGAGTCGCATCCCGACCGCGTCCGAGAGCAGCCCCCGAAGCTCGCCCGCGGCCTGTTTTAGCGTAGGTTTGTGGCCGTTCTTGTTCCACGTCAGGTTCCAGTAACGGCGCGTTTTCACCTCGCCGTTCTCGACGGTCATAACGTGAGCTGCGGGAAGCTTTGAAATGCCCTTGTAGATCGAGTGCGGAGCCGGGACGTAGTCGTAACTCAGATAATGCCGGAGCGCGTCGAGATCAAGCTCAGCCTTGACCGAAGGATGTGCGAGCAGGGCCTTCGGCTCGGACGCATACAGCAGCTTGCCGTCGAAGACGCCGTAATACAGGGGCTTTTCGCCGAAACGGTCGCGGGCTATGACGAGCTTTTTCTTCCGCGTGTCCCACAACGCGATCGCGAACATGCCGTTGATGTGGTCGACAAAATCCTCGCCGTATTCCTGATAAAGATGCGGGACGATCTCGGTATCGGTCTGCGTGACGAATTTGTGGCCGCGTTTCTCGAGGCTATCGCGGACCTCGCGGTAGTTGTATAGTTCGCCATTCATCATGACGACGATCGACTTGTCTTCGCTGAAAACGGGCTGGTCGCCGGTGTGGAGATCGATGATCGATAGCCGCCGCATGCCGAGCGCGACCGTGTCGTCCATCCAGATGCCTTCGCTGTCGGGCCCCCGATGTACTATCGAAGCGCACATCGAGTGCAGCACGGCCTCGATGTGGTCTTTTGCGTTAGGTTGTTCCAGGTTTATCCAACCTGTGATGCCGCACATTAAGAAATTAGCTGATAGCTATTAGCTAACAGCTATCAGCTAGTATTCAAAAAAGATCCTCGAAACCGATCCGTTCACGAACGGCGTAGATCGCCTTGTCCTGTGATTCGTGGTATGTGCGAACGAGCAGTTCGGCGAGCAGGCCCATCAGGAAGAACTGCACCGAGATCGCGAACATCACGATGCAGAGCACTGGCAGCGGCGTCTCGACAAAATCCGCATGAAACTGCGGCAGGCCGACCCAGTTCGCAAGCTTGAGGAATACCGCGTAAAGGCCCGCAAAAAGCGACGCCAGAAATGCCAGCATCCCAAACGTACCGAATACGTAAATAGGCTTGGTCTGGTACGACGCCATGAACTTGATCGTCATCAGGTCGAAAACGACCTTGATCGTGCGCGAAATGCCGTATTTCGACTTGCCCATCGTTCGGGCATGGTGGTCGACCGGGATCTCGGCAACACGTGCCCCGGCCCACGATGCGTAGATCGGGATAAATCGGTGCATCTCGCCATATAGCCGAACGTCCTGGATCACATCGCGGCGATACGCCTTTAAGCTGCATCCATAATCGTGCAGGTGAACGCCGCCGATCCATGAGATGATTCGGTTGGCGATCTGCGACGGTATCTTGCGTGAGATCAGCTTGTCCTGTCGGTTCTTTCTCCAGCCCGAGACGACGTCGTAGCCCTCGTCAAGCTTGTCGAGCAGGCGTTTGATATCGGCCGGATCATTCTGAAGGTCGGCATCCATCGGAATAAGAATGTCGCCTTTCGCGGCGTCGATGCCGGCGGACATCGCGGCCGTCTGGCCGTAGTTGCGGCGAAGCGAGATCACGCGAACGCGCTCATCCGCCGCCGCGAGCTCCTTCAATATCTCAAGGCTCTTATCGGTCGAACCGTCATCGACATAGATCACCTCAGCAGTCTTTCCAAGAGCGTCGAGTGCCGCCTGTATCTTGGCATGCATCGGACGCAGGTTTTCTTCTTCGTCGAGTACCGGGAGAAAAAGCGATAGCTCAGGTGTTTTCTGATTTGTGTCAGTAAGTTCCATACAGAAGCAACAAACTTACTAATTTACACTTTTCGCGGAAAAAGCGCAGTTGCGCATCGCGAGATATTGGCCAGATCAAACTTGAGAGACGGTCTTTCGCACCACATCGGCGTCTGTTACCGAGCGAGAGTACTCCGCGGGTCGGAGCGTTCCGCCCATGAATACGCGGTCGTTTCGAAACTGCATTTCACTTGCGACCTCGCCGAATGCGGTGAAATGCACCTCGCTCACGCCCGCCGCGTCGATGACCTTTTTGATATTTCGTTCGTTGAGATTGCCGCACGCCATGATGGTAATGCGTTCGCCGGCGTGTTTTATGAGGTCCGCGAGCGTGTCAATGCCTTCGATGGCGGTCGCTTCCTGGCCCGAGGTCAGAATGCGATCGACGCCGATCGCCGCGAGTTCGTCGACGGCCTTGAACGGATCGCGGCACACGTCGAACGCACGGTGAAATGTCACCGACATCGGCCTTGCAAGCTCGATAAGCTCGGCTGTTCGTTTTGTATCGATGTCACCGTTCGCTTCGAGTATGCCGATCACAACGCCATCTACTCCGAGAGTTTTCGCCGCCGCGATATCGCGTTTCATGATCTCGAATTCAGTGTCTGAGTAAAGAAAATCACCGCCGCGAGGGCGAATGATCACATGGAGTTTGATATCGAGCAGCTTTCTCGCGACCTCGATCGCACCCGCACTTGGCGTCGTACCGCCCTCCATCAGATTGTCGCAAAGCTCAACGCGATCCGCGCCGCCGGCCTGAGCCGCGACGGCGGACTCGACGGAATCGACGCAAATCTCGACCGTGATATTTCTCACTCAGGCTTCCTCGCAACAACGACGATCGACACGCCGAACGGAAAATTGAAATTCTTGAGCCAAAACCGCTCGGCGGAAAAGAGCTTGCCGAATATGCCGTTGAGCGCCGAGACGTTGATGTTATTTTCGGATTCTGGTTTGATGCCAGTAAGCTTCATCAGGACGCGGCCGCCGAGGATCGGTGCGAAGAAAGTCCAATTGGCGTACGTCGCACGTTCGATCTCGTAGCCGGCGGCTTTGAGACGTTCGACGATCTGCTGTTTTGTGTAGCGGATGCGGTGATTTGAGATGTCGTCCTGCACGCCCCACAGCCACATGAACGCGGGCACAAAGATCAGCGAATAGCCGCCGCGTTTCGTTACGCGATACATCTCCTTGAGACCGGCGATGTCGTCGTCCAGATGTTCGACAACGTCGAGAGCGGTTGTGAGCTCGAAAGTCTCATCGGCGTACGGCAGCGATTCGGCAAGGCCTTTTTGGACGTTGAGGCCTTTGCGACGGCAAAACTCGAGCGCATCGTCCGAAACGTCGACGCCCTCGGCCTCTCCAAATTGCGAGAGCATCTCGATATTGGCACCGGTGCCGCAGCCGACGTCCAGGATCTTGAGTCCGGAGTCTTGAGTCTTGAGTCTCGAGCAGATCGGCGCAAGAAAGCTCTCTAGAATTGCGCGCCGGCCGACGAACCACCAATGCGAGCCCTCGACCTCGTCCATGATGGCGTATGTGTGCTGCTGCATTTCCTGCGG
>CAZJFB010000083.1:0-16678 GCA_964545145.1 uncultured Chloracidobacterium sp.
GATCTTTGACAATTTATTTGTTGGTGATGCACTTGAACGCCATCGACGCGATGTCGTCTAAGGCACTACCGTCGCGGTCGCTGTCGAGCATATTCGACGCCATGTCGATCATCGCATTGCCGGACGACTGCTGCTGCGGCTGGGCGCCGCCGAGAAGCCCGCCGAGCAAGCCGCCGAGGCCGTCTGCTCCGACGCCCTGCTGCTGTTTTTGCTGACCGAGATAGCTCATCACGATCGGGGCGAGCATCATCAGGATCTGGGCGACCTGGCCCATGCCGAGGCCCGTCTTTTCGCTGACCTGCTGTGCGACTTGGCCCTGACTGTTGCCGAGAATGTGACCGAGAATGCCGCCGGCATCTGCCTGACGCGGCGGCGGAGCCGCTTGCTCGCCGCCAAAGATCATCCCGGCGAGTCCGCCGAGGTTATTGAGGACGCCGCCGTCGCTGTGGTCTTGCTCGAGAGCGGTATTCAGGCTCTCGGCACCCTCAGGCGTTGCGGCGTTGTTGGCAAGGCCATTGATCAGGGCCGGCAGTGCCATTTGTATCGCTGAATTCACGAGCGAACTGTCCGCACCGACGTTCTGGCTGATCTCGTTGACAGCCTGTTCGCCCTGCTCCTGGCCGAGAAGGTCTTGAAGTGAAAACATATTTATTCTCCCTGTTCCTTGGTATTCCTGAGTTTGCGTATATTAACATTGTAGCTTGTTTCACATCTAAATGAAGTCCCCGCGATCTAGAAAGCAGATCACACTCAAAAACTCCTTACCCGCCGCGGCGGCCTGCGCGGTGTTGGTCGTTCCGTTGATGGTGCTTGTTTGGTGGCTCTGGCCGGCAAGTTCCCTTCCGTCGTACAAGTATGTTTCGACGATTGCGGGCACTGGCAAAGAGATCGGCGAGCCATTTGGGGTGGCCGTGAGAGATGGCGTTATTTTCGTATCCGACGGACAGAATGACAAGATCTGGCGGATAGACGGTGGCCGGGCGACGGTGTTTGCCAAGGGGTTCGACACGCCGTCCGGTATCGCGTTTGATAAAAACGGCAACCTTATCGTCGCCGACACCGGGTCGAACATGATCAAGTCGGTCAGCACAAAGGGCGAGGTCAGCGTTCTTGCAAGGGCCTGCGGCGTTAGCAAACATCAGGCTCTCGAGACCGGTCAGCTTGACGAGACCCCGCTGAACGGCCCGGTTGGCGTCGCAGCCGGGCCCGACGGCAGGGTCTACTTTTCGGACACGTACAACGACCGGCTCTGCGTGATCGAAAAGGGACAGGCTACCACGCTTGCCGGTACGGCGATCGGATACGCTGACGGCATCGGAGTGGCGGCAAAGTTCGACACACCGACCGGTATAGCCATATGGCATGACAAGGTTCTCGTCGCCGACACAGGCAACCGCCGGATTCGGGTCATCGAGCCGCACGGCGAGGTCTGGACGCTCGCCGGCACCGGCGACGGCGATGCGAAAGACGGGCTCGTCAATGAGGCGTCGTTCGTGCAGCCCGCAGCGATCTCGATCGATGCTAACGGGATGATCTTCATAGCGGACGGCAATGCCATCCGACGTATCGGCGGCAATGTGATGCCCTTCGTGACGACCGTCTCGAGCCCGTGGCGAGGCCTCGCGGACGGATCTGCGCCGCGAGCACGGTTCAATCGGCCATCGGGCCTCGCGATCGACGCAAATGGCCGCCTGATCGTCGCCGACAGCGAAAATCGGCTAGTCAGACGATTTTCAGCCTCGGACAAAGGCACACCGGTCACCGACGAGCAGATCGCCGCTCTACGCGACAAGCCCGAGGAGTTTCGCCTGGCGGCACCGGCTCGATGGCCGTACGATCCGCCGTCGGCAAAGCGGGATGTCGCCGGCACGCTTGGCGAGATCCGCGGCGAGATGACGGAAAAGGCGGATAATGTCTGGTTTCACAACGGGCTCGACATCGCCGGCTCTTATGGCGAGACGGCAAGATTCATCCGCGACGAAAAGGTCCTACGCCTCGTCGCCGCCGAGAATTTTGGTACGCTCCGTGAGCTGATACGTATGCCCACAATTGGCTACATTCACATCAAACTTGGCCGCAATGCGGATGGCGGTTCGTTTGGCGACGCTCGATTCCAGTTTCAGAAGGACGGCGACAAACTTATCGGCATTCGAGTGCCGCGAGGAGGCAAGTTTAAGGCGGGCGAGCCGATCGGCACGTTAAATCCGATGAATCATGTCCATTTGATCGCCGGCCGCAGCGGCTCAGAGATGAACGCACTTGACGCTCTCGTACTGCCGGGGATAAGCGACGCCAGGCCCCCAGTGATCGAAAATGTGAAGATTTATGACCAAAATTGGAATTTGGTCGAAACCGTTTCGCCCGAATCCCGTATTAAGGTCACTGAAAAGTCGCGATTGGTCGTCCGGGCATTCGATCAAATGGATGGAAATGCCGAAAGGCGGCGGCTAGGCGTGTACAAGATCGGATATCAGTTCGTGAGGAACGGAGAACCGGTTGGCGATGCCAAATGGACGATCGTTTTCGACCGCATGCCGTCGAACGACGCTGTCAGATTCGCATATGGCATCAAGAGCCATTCCGGAGCGACCGGCGAGACGATCTTTAATTACATCGCTTCGAATCATGTCAGCGGCGACGATCATCGCGAGGCATTTCTGGACATTACAGGACTAAGCGGTAATTACACATTGCGAGCTTTAGCGGCAGACTATTTTGGCAATACGTCATCAAAAGACATCGAAATTGAGGTATTAAAATGAAAACTATCACAGCTCTTTCACTGCTATTTATCTTGGCGTTCACGGCCATGCCGATGGACAAAAAGACGGGTCCGACGTCGATACTTGTCGCACCGCCTGCACCGAAGATCGCCGATGCCGAGCGCCACGCCGAACTCGCTCGCCGCCGTGCCGCCGTTGCGGCAAAGATGGCAGACAAGAGTGTGCTCATTCTCTTTTCGGCAGAACCGAGGCTTTATACGAACGATGTCGATTACGTCTATCGCCAGGAGAACAACCTTTATTATCTGACCGCGCTCAAGCAGGACGGAGCAACATTCGTCATGACCAAAAACGGCGGCACGGTGACCGAGACGCTTTTCCTACCGAAGCGCGTACCTCTCCGCGAGGCGTGGGAGGGCAAGATGTACTCTCGCGAACAGGCAATGGCGGTCTCAGGCCTCAAGACCATTGTGGACGCGTCCGAGCGTGACGCATTCCTTCAGGCGCTGAAGGAGAAGAAAGCGTTCGCCTCAAAGGATAGTTCGGTCTCGATCACAGGCGGTGCAGACAACCTCTATATGCTACTGCCGATGGGCGAAGGCGACGAGAACGGGCTTCGCGAATTTCGCGTCGAGAATGAATTCGTCAAAGGCCTTGCCGGCTACAAGATCGAGAACGCACAGCGGATCTTCGGCGAGCTTCGACTGATCAAATCGCCATACGAACTGAAGCTGCTCCAGCACGCTGTTGATATCTCGAACGAGGCTCATATGCGTGCGATGGCGACCGTCGGCCGTGCGAGTTGGGAATATGAGGTTCATGCCGAGCTCGAGTATACATTTCGACGCAGGAACGCTGATTTCTGGGGTTACCCGTCAATCGTCGGCTGCGGGCCAAACGCGACAACCCTTCATTATGTCGAATCGCAGAGCCCGGTGAAAAAGGGCGAACTGCTCCTGATCGACGCCGCTGCCGAGTATGACCATTACACGGCGGACATCACGCGAACGTACCCGGTCAACGGCAAATTCACCAAAGAACAGGCCGAGATCTATCAGATCGTTTACGACGCTCAGGAGGCGGTTGCAAAAGCGACAAAGCCCGGAGTCACCTTTCAGCAGCTCGGCCAGATCGCCCGAAACACTATTAATGAGGGTCTCTTCAAACTCGGTCTCGTAACTGACAAGAACTCACGGCAGGTGGGTTACTGGTTCATTCACGGTCTTGGCCACTGGATCGGTATGAATGTGCACGATGTCGGCGGCTATGCCTCACCGTTGAAACCCGGCATGGTTTACACCAACGAGCCCGGTATCTACATTCGCGAGGACGCTCTCGATAATTTGCCCGATACGCCTGAGAACCGGGCGTTCAAGGAAAAGGTTCGTCCGGTGTTTGAGAAGTACAAGAACATCGGCGTCCGCATCGAGGACGACATGCTGGTGACCGAGACCGGCGTCGAATGGATGAGCGGCAAACTGCCGCGTTCGATCGAGGATATCGAGGCATTCATGGCAGTCGGGCCGAAGCAGGTAACGTTGAGCGAACGCGTAAGATCAAATCCGGCAAGATCCTTGTTTGCTTATACTTACGCTATGCGTTAGATCTGTCGGCATCTTTTTCTTCCCTTTCGAAGATAGCGGTCCCGGCCGGCCGCTGTCTTTCGTGCTTTTGACTATCACTGCCGCTGAACTGCAATATCTTATTCGGAACTATTTTGGCAAAGACCTATGACATTCAAGGCGACCCCTCGCTCCCGCTAGTGATCGTCAATCCCAGATCGGCATCGGGCTCGACCCGCGAGAACTGGGCCTCGACCGCAAGCGACCTGCGCGCACATTTCGGGCCGTTCGCGGTCGCATTTACCAAGTCGCAGGGCGACGGCATCAATATCGCCCGGAGGGCGGCAGAAGCCGGGCGTCAGTTCGTGATCGCGTGCGGCGGTGACGGCACGATCAATGAGGTTGCGAACGGTATTTTGCTGTCAGGCTCGGATGTCGAACTTGGCGTTCTGCCCTCAGGCACGGGCGGCGACTTCAGACGCACGCTCGGGCTGCCGCATACCAACCGAGAGGCTGCGGCCGCACTCCGAGACGGCGTTACGCGGCGGATGGACGTCGGCAAGGTTACTTTTCATGATCACGACGGCAACGAGGTGAGCCGTTATTTTGTAAATGTCTCGTCCGTCGGACTCGCCGCCGACATCGTGCAACGCGTCAAATCGGCAAAGGTTTTTGACTGGCTCCCCGTCGAATCGCTTCGGGGCCGTGCGAACTTTGCGGTATCGACGCTTCAGGAGGTATTCGACCTCGATCCTGCGCTGGTCCGCGTTCGTTTTGACGACGGTGAAGAGCACAGCGTGCAGACGATCGCTTTCTGCATTGCCAATTCGCGCTACTTCGGTGGCGGCATGATGATCGCGCCCGACGCCTCGATCAACGACGGCCTGCTGGATGTGATCAATATCGGCGACCTCGGAACGGCGAAGATACTCTTAAACGCTTATTCGATATATCGAGGCTCGCATAAGGAACTCGCGGAGGTCAAAACAAAGAAAGCTGCCAGGATCGAGATCAAAAGCGCCGACTCCGAACGCCAAGTATTTCTCGAGACTGACGGCGAACTACCGGGCAAGCTTCCGGCTGTCTACGAGGTCGTACCCGACGCGCTGAGGGTGCGCTCACCGATGAAATAAATGTCTTGATTTATCCGTGATCACTCCTGTAAAATCCCCTAAAATATATCGCCGAAGTTGTGTGAACAACGCGGGGGAACCAAGCGCTTGGTCAATGACCAGACAGGGGCGAATCTGCTATGTAGGAGAAGACTTCTTCGCTTCCAGCCCGTCAGCTAACCTCGTAGGCCGATCGAAGAAGGACAGAATTCAGCCAAGAGGCTGTGAAGATGTGCTTCGCAGCCTCTTTCTGTATCTCGGGGCCGCAGAGCCGCATCGTGGAGAAGGCTCATGAAACGGATCACGATAATTGGCGGCGGTGCAAGCGGCACTTTGCTGACCACAAATCTCTTGATGCACTCGGGCTCTCGCCGGGCCACGGTCAGTTTGGTAGAGGCTCGATCACGTGTCGGGCGCGGAGTGGCGTTCGGCACCGACCATGACTCACACCTACTGAATGTCCCTGCAGGACGAATGGGAGCGTTTCCCGACAATGTTGAGCATTTTCACCGCTGGCTTATCGCGAATGGCCACTCATACGGGGCTAACGACTTTGTTCCGAGAAAGATATTCGGCCAATACCTGAGATCTGTATTCACAAACGTAGCAGAGGGCATCACTGAGGAAACGACGCTCAATCTAGTCGACGACGAGGCTGTAGATATGTCGGTAGAAAGAGACTTTGTCGACGTGATACTGCGTTCGGGCGAGATCCTTAGATCGGATGCCGTCGTACTTGCGTTTGGAAACTTTGTTCCGCCGCATCCAAGTGTTCCGGATCAGGCTTTCACCTCCTCCGAAAAATATTTTCTCGATCCCTGGAATTCTCGTGTCTACGACGAGATCCTACCCGATGATTCGATCTTCATCGTAGGAACTGGGCTGTCGATGGTGGATGTGGCCTTGCATTTTGACAAGCACGGCCATCGAGGCAAGATCTTCGCCATTTCCACCAGAGGCTTGCTTCCGGCTCGCCATGAACTTGGCCACACGTATCCGTCTTTCTATCATGAGTTAAAGCCGATGGATCGGATCACCGATATGTTAAAAGCCGTTCGCCGTCATATCGCACAGGCGGAGGCGACCGGCAGCAATTGGAGAGCGGTCATCGACAGCCTGCGTCCGTTTACGCAGCAACTTTGGATAGGCCTGCCGATCTCAGAAAAGAGATACTTTAAGCAGCACCTCAGTCGTTATTGGAATGTCGCCAGACACAGGATGCCCGGCGAGGCAGCAGATGTGATCGAGAAAATGCAGCAAGATGGTAGGCTGGAGATACTCAAAGGGCGACTAAATGATATTCGGCATGGGGAGGGCAAGTTTCGCGTAACTTTCTGCATTTCGAATTCGTCTCGAACCGTCACGGCCGACGCACTTGTCAACTGTATTGGCTCTGAGAGCAATTTTGGTAAGATCGATAAGCCCTTTATAAAGAATTTGATCGGCCGTGGCCATATTCGCGTCGATGATCTGGCGATGGGCATTTCGGCATCGCCAGACGGTCGTGTCATAGACAAGAATGGTGAACCGTCGAGGTCGGTCTATACTCTCGGCACAGCTCTAAAGGGGACCTTGTGGGAAACGACCGCTATCCCAGAGATCCGAACGCAGGCTCGTCAACTTGCACTAAAACTGCTTGAGGACTAAGCTAAACCAAATCCCCTAAATGCCTATGGCGCAATCATTTTGCGAACGTCTGGTCGAGTCATTTGGATCGCGTACGGATGCGACCGCAATGCGGATCGTCGGCACCGATGATGCGACGTTCACCTTTGGCGAATTGCTTCGCCAAACCCGATCCATAGCGTACCGGCTCACACAAGAAGGAGTTGAGTTTGGCGACCGAGTCGCCCTGATCGGTGAGAATCACCCGAAATGGGCCGTTGCCTACCTCGGTACGCTTTATCGCGGGGCGGTCATGGTACCGCTTGACCCGCACGGCGAGGTCGAGACGATCACCAATTTTCTCGAAAATTCCGAGGCAAAGGTCGCCTTCCTGTCTCCCGACCAGATCGAACGCTTTCAGCAGATCGAAGAAAAGCTGGGCCGTCATATTCCGGCTGTCGTTTGGAATCTTGAAACCTCGTCGAACGGGTTTCAGAATTTCGAAGACTGGGCCGCGACTGACTTCCCTGAGAGCTTTGCTGCGGCATCCCCGCCTGCCAGCGGCGACGACATGGCGGTGCTGATGTACACCAGCGGGACTACCGGCACACCCAAGGGGGTTCCTCTGACACACGCTAATATCCTGGCTGAACTCGAAGGCGTGAATTACGTCCTTAAACTATCGGATAAGGAAAAGATACTTTCGCTGCTGCCGCTTTTCCATGCCTATCTTCAGATCGTCAATCTTTGGATCGCGACCACTTACGGCTGCGAGGTCGGCTACCTCAAGGAACTGACCCCGGACGAGCTGAGCAAGGCGATGAAGACCTTTAAGCCGACGATCCTGACGACTGTGCCTCGCCTCTGGTATCTGTTTCATAAGAAGATCTTCGACGCGGTCGCGGCAAAGCCAAAGATGGTCCAACGCCTCTTTCGGACCATGCTTGCAACCAACGGATTGATCAGGAATTTCATCGGCGTCAATCTCGGGCCTAAGTTTTTTGGCCAGGTGCACGAATCATTTGGCGGAAGGCTGCGTGTAGCGATCTCGGCCGGCTCCAGATTTGACGAGGATGTGGCGATCGACTTTCATAAACTCGGCTTCACCATCCTTCAGGGCTACGGCTTGACCGAAACAAGCGGTGCCGCAACCGCGACCTATGAAAACGATAATCGCGTAGGCTCGGTCGGTAAACCGATGCACGGGGCCGAGATCAAGATCGACAACCCCGACAGTATGGGCGTGGGTGAGGTCATGATAAAGGGCCCGATGGTATTCTCGGGCTATTATCAAAACCCTGCAGCGACCGCAGAGTCCTTTACGGACGATGGCTGGTTTCGCTCGGGCGACCTTGGCAAGCTTGTCGACGGCCATCTCTATATCGTCGGTCGCGGAAAGGATGTGATCGTCCTGCCGTCCGGTAAGAACGTTCACCCTGAGGACCTCGAGGTCCATTATCTCAAGTGTCCGTTGGTCGCCGAATTAGCGATCATCGGCATCGTCGACGAAAGTGAGTCGAGGGCCGGTGCCGAGAAACTGGCGGCTGTAGTCGTCCCCGACTTTGACTACCTCAGAGTAGAGAAGATCGCCAATTCAAAGGAAGCGATCCGTCACGCCCTGGATAATCTTGGCCGTGAATTGCCCGAATATCAGCGTGTACGAGACTATATCATTCGCGCCGAGCCGCTTCCTCGCACCGCGACACGTAAGATCAAACGCTTCCAGCTTAAAAAGGAGGTCGAATCAGGGGTGATCGCGGCCGAAGCTAAGGAAGCTAAGGCTTGGACCTTCTCGCCGGCTGATCATGCGTTGCTCGAAAAAGGCACCGGCAAAGCGGTCGTCGCCGCTATCAAGCAGAATTCGAAGGATATAGATACAGTGCATCCGTCGATGAATCTCGAGATCGATCTCGGACTCGATAGCCTTGCACGTGCAGAGACCTTTGCCGCTCTAGAGCAGGCGTTCGGTACTGAATTCGAGGCAGATGAGGCCGCTACTGCACTAACTGTTGCCAACGTCATCGACCTAGTCAATAAACATGGCGGCTCCGAACTCGAAAACGTATCGATCGACCTGAACTGGGGCAAGATCGTTCGCGAGGCAGATGATGACTTTCCGGAGGTGCGGGCCGTCCTGCGTGACCGGCCGGGGTTCGCTTCATTTGCATGGGTCGTCTATAAGTGCTTCAACGCCTTTTGCAGGGTCTTTATGCGGCTGGAGGTAACCGGACGCGAGAATCTTATTTCGGCGATGGATCGTCCTGAATACGCAGATCGCGAAGGTGAGCGTACGCGATCTTCGGTCACGCCGTTCCTGATCTGTCCTAATCATCAGAGCTTTCTCGACCCGTTCGTGGTGTGCTCAACGTATCCTCATCGCCTGTTCAGGAATATATTCCATGTTGGGGCAAGCGAATTCTTCACGAATCGTTTGATGCAATCGGTCGCAAGGATGCTGAATGTTGTACCAGTCAACCCTGACACCGAGTTGATGAGAGCGATGAAGGCTGGTGCGATCGGACTTAAGAACGGCAAGGTGCTTAATATCTATCCTGAAGGCGAACGGGCATTCGACGGCGAACTTCACACATTTAAGAAGGGAGCCGCGATCCTCGCCACAGAACTCGACCTCCCGATCATTCCAGTTGCACTCGACGGGCTTCAGAACGTCTGGGCACGCAAGTCGTGGAAGATCCGCCCCGCCAAGGTCAAGATCATGATCGGCAAACCATTCTATGCCAAAGACGCACTTGGTCATGCAGTGACGAATGCCACCGACGAGGATTATGCAGCCATCACCGAACATCTGAAGCAGACCATATCTAATATGATCGAGGAGATGCGAAGGAAATAGATCAAAGGCAGCGGACTAACCCCAGCCTTGAACATGTTTTTAATTTGAGTGGGCTAATCCGCGAGCGGTGATGATCGATCGACGAATTCGTATCCCGCGGCGTCAATGGAACATCCGCAGTTGGCCGTGCTTGCCGCGCTATTCGTCATAATGGCACCGTCGGTCGCGACCCCAAAGCACCTTGATCCGGTCATGGTAACACCGGAGTTAACAGTTGGAATCGCTCGTGTACAAAAGCTCGCATTTCGAGAAGCGGTCAAATTGTTGGTACCCGTAGTGTATGCGTATCCGCTCTTGGTTCCCGATCCCAGGACATTGTCTACCAAACCCAGATTAGCGAGCACGGTCAGTCCGACGCCATCGAGGCCGGCTACCGTTCCGGCGTAATTTCCTGACCCATAGGTTGTCGCATACGTGAATTGTGCACCGTGAATAGTTCGAAGTGCCGCGATCGCGGATGCCTCGTTTGCCGATCGGCGACTTGCCATGAGGTTCGGTATTGCGATTGCCGAAATTACTGCAATGATCGCGACGACTATTAGAAGCTCTATCAGTGAAAAGCCGCTACTCTTACTCATCTCCAAATTCCTGCCTGAATATCTCATGTCGACGCGCGGACGCGTCCTAAACTAACCATTCAATCCTCGTGCCAAACTGAATCCACAGACCTACGGCCTGCAATCTGTTGTTTTTGAGATATTTACCGGCTCATTAGGAACTTACATGATCGGGGACTTCTGCACAATTGACAGTTTTCGGCACAAACTTGATGTCAAAATGACAGAACTTGTAAAGCATCCGGAAGCGGATCTATGACATCGAGGCTCTTTGCTTTTTAATTGCCTGGGCGTAGATTAGAACTGATAGTCGACAAAACGTCCCTTCGTCCTTACCGGGAAGCTGCGGACAAAGTTGGAGGAACATATGCGTCTTAGATCTGCCTTTATTGTTGTCATTCTATTTGCAGCCGCAGTCGTTGGGGGCATTTCGCAGCCTCCCGCAGGGAACCCACAACAGGAGTTGGCAAAGTACATTGTTGACAACTACACAAAACGCGAGGTCATGATACCTATGCGTGACGGTATCAAGCTGTTCACCTCGATCTACGAGCCTAAAAGCACATCCGAGCGATATCCGATCTTGCTTAATCGAACCCCGTATACGGTCGCACCCTATGGAAGTACGATGAAACCGAGTCTGGGGCCCGATCCGCTTTTTGCCAAAGAAGGCTACATTTTTGTGTATCAGGATGTCCGCGGTAAGACAATGAGCGAAGGCGAGTTCGTCGATGTTCGGCCCGACATTGCGAACACAGCTAATACCAAGATAGACGAATCGACTGACACTTACGACACTATCGATTGGCTGATCAAGAATGTTGCGAATAACAACGGCCGCGTCGGCATTTATGGGATCTCGTATCCCGGGTTTTACACATCGGCGGGATCGATAGATTCTCATCCGGCACTGAAAGCGTGCTCCCCGCAGGCCCCCGTCAGCGACTGGTACCGCGGCGACGATATGCATCATAACGGAGCGTTGTTTCTTGCCCAGAATTTCTGGTTCTTTACCGGCTTTGGACAATACCGGCCAACGCCGAACAGCGACTTCAAATACATGAAGGACTGGAAGGGGTTTCGGCCGGCGGACGGCTATAACTACTTCCTGAACGCTGGCGGGCTCAAGGAGATCGCCGACGAGTATGAAAAGAATCTCGGCGTTCGCATTAAGTTTTGGGATGAGATGATGGAGCATCCCAACTATGACCAGTTTTGGAAAGATCGAAACATCCTAACGAAACTAAAAAATATCAAGTGTTCGACCATGACGGTCGGCGGTTGGTATGACAACGAAGATCTTTACGGTGCGCTGAATACCTATCGTCATATCGAGAAACAAAATCCCGGGATCTTCAATGTTCTTGTCGTCGGCCCCTGGGATCACGGCGGCTGGTCAAGATCCGACGGTGACTGGCTCGGCACCGCCTACTTTGGTCAAAAGACAGGCGAGTATTTCCGCCAAAATATGGAGGTGCCGTTCTTTAATTATTTCCTTAAGGACAAGGGAGATATCTCATCGATAAAAGAGGTCAATCTCTTTGACACCGGGGCCAACGAATGGCGTTCATTTGCGAATTACGGGCCGGCAAACGGTAAGGACACCCGTCTTTTTCTAACTGCCAACGGGTCCGCCAGATTCGAACTGCCCGCGAGCAGCGGCAGCTTCAGTGAATACGTTTCAGACCCATGGAATCCGGTGCCTTACACGCAAAAGATCACTTCGAATTATCCCCGTGACTTTATGACTGAAGACCAGCGTTTCGCCTCGACCCGTCCGGACGTGCTTGTTTTTCAGACAGCACCACTGACAGAGGACATTACGGTCGCAGGAGATATAAAGCCCTCGCTCTTCGTATCGTCCACCGGCACCGACTCTGACTTTGTGGTCAAACTCATCGACGTTTTTCCGGCCGAATACAACTACCCAATGGGACAGCGGCCGCCACAAAGCTCCGCGTGGTCAGTATTCAATCCCAGCGGTTACGAGATGTTGCTTCGTGGCGAGCCGATGCCCGCCAGGTTTCGCAGCGGTTTTGAAAAGCCTCTTCCGCTCAGACCGAACGAACCCACCAAACTCGAGTTCACGATGCCCGGTGTGATGCACACCTTCAAGAAAGGTCATCGGATCATGGTCCAGATCCAAAGCACATGGTTCCCTCTGGTTGCCAGAAATCCTCAGAAATTCTTGTTAAATTACAAAAAGGGTACCGCTGCGGATTTTCAAAAGGCAACGCAACGTGTCTATACAGGCGGAAGATACCAGTCTGCAGTAATACTGCCGGTCGTAAGGTAGATGCGCTTGCGTGTTAAAATTAGCGTCGCTCCATCGTCTAACGCAGTGTGTTTGGTCTAGAATGGGATTGTAGATATGTCCGTGAAATAAGGAGTTTTTATGCCTGGAACCTCGATCGCATTTGGGATCATTTTGATACTTGTCGGCATTGCAGGATACGCCTACGGGATAAGTGCCGGGAACGCAAGCGTCACGGCCCTCATCCCCGCCTTTTTTGGCTTGGCCCTTGCCGCATGCGGTGTTGTCGCACGCCTGAGCGAAGGCATAAGGAAGCACCTGATGCACCTTGCCGTCGTCGTCGCATTGATCGGATTCATTTTGACCGCAGGGAGGCTGTTGATGAAGCTAAGCGAGTTTTCGCTCTCGCCTGCGGTACTCTCGCAGGCGGCGATGGCAGTTGTCTGTCTGATATACGTAATTCTCTCGATCAGATCGTTTGCACAAGCCCGGTCCGAGCGACGGGTTTAGCTACCCTGAACCGTCTTCAGCCCGATCTCGATCTGGAGACCGCCATTAAAGTTCCTTGCGGAGATTGACCCCTTGTGCGCCTTTACAGCTCGGTCGGCGATTGCCAATCCGAGGCCGATACCTCCGGTCTTTCTCGTCCGGTCCTCTCCAACCCGATAAAAGGGTCTGAACAAGTTGGCCAATTCTTCATCTGGGACTCCGCCTCCGTGGTCTGAGATCCGAAGGACGGCATCGCCATTTGCTGCAATTAAAGAAACATCGACGGCAGTGCCTTCTTTCGTATAACGAACTGCGTTTCGGAGCACATTCTCTATCGCACTTCGAAGCAGGTTCTCGCTGCCCATCACCGCGCACCGGTCCGCACACGAGACCTCAACATATTTTCCTTTCGCCTGAGCTTCGAACTCCGCATCGGCCGCGACATCCTTTACCAGTTCCGTAAGATCGACCCGAACGTTCTCTACCTCTTCCGCTCCGCTTTCCAGCTTTGCAAGAGTAAGCAGACGGCCGATCATCTCATTCAGTCTCGAGGCCTCGGACTCTATCCTATCGAGGATCGGTGCTGTCTCGGCATTGGATTTCTGCTTTGCGATCTCCAAAGCAACATTCATCCGAGCAAGAGGAGATCGCAGCTCATGCGAAATATCACTGTTCAGACGCTTCTGTGAGGTTATTAGATTCTCGATACGCTCGGCCATTTCGTCGAAATCCCGAGCAAGGTCTGCCAGCTCATCACGCCGACGACCAACACTTGAAGCGACTCGTGAGGTCAGGTCTCCATCAGCAAGCTTTCGCGTAGCACTCCTTAACTTCCGGATGGGTGATGTAAGATAGAGAGCGAGCAAGTAACAAACGACCAGTGCGGTAAGAAGGAGTCCGCTAAGGCGCATATATCCCAGCCAACTGCCGAAGAAAAGTGACGGAGGAGATGTTCTCTCCCATTGCAGCACAAGTACGAAACGGCGGCCGTCAGGAAATCTGACAGGCGCGGCAGCAAGCGTTCGCTCTTCAACGGAGAAGTCTGTCTCAGCTGTATTGCTTGCCTGCGTCCTTGCTATCAATTCTCTCGAGTCGTTAAGATCCTCGCTCTGGCCAAACCATACAGTCCCATCTTCGGCAACCAGATCGACCTCACGCGGAGGTTCCAGGTCTTTAAGCCTCGACAGAAACGTTCGAACCCCCGCCTCTCCCTCTCCGGCAGCGATCTGAGTCGCAGTGCCTGCATAGACGATCATCTGATTACGCGTCGATCGTTGAAAACGGCTGTTCATCGGGTCCGTCTGGAAGGTTCGTGTCACAAAGACCATTCCGCCGATCATCAAGGCGATCGCGGCAAGAAACCAAAGAAAGATCTTTACGAATAACTTCATACCAATGTGTAAATGTACCCGACCGAACGGATGGTCTTTATTCGCTCGGTTCCATCAGCCCGTGTTCCAAGCTTCTTCCTGAGATTGCTTATGTGCATATCGAGACTGCGATCGTAAGGCGAAAGCTTTCGCTCAAGCACATTCTCACTCAGGTCTTCCTTTTTTACGATCTTGCCGGCGTCCTTCAGAAGCTCATGCAGCAATCCGAACTCAACTGAGGTCAGGTTAAGTTCCTGACCGTCGAGAAAGGCAGTGCGAGAGGCAGGTGACAATTGGATACCGTCAATATCAAGCTTCTCGTTGCCGTCCCCTTCAGCAGACTCAACAACAGTGCGTCTCAGGATGGCCCGAAGACGCGCCGCCAATTCACGCGGATTGAAAGGCTTTGGCAAGTAATCGTCTGCCCCGATCTCTAATCCGACAATCCTTTCCATGTCGTCACCGCGAGCTGTGAGCATAATGACCGGGAGTTTCGACTTCTCGCGGAGATTCCGAAGAACGTCGAACCCGTTCATTTTCGGAAGCATAACATCCAGAATGGCCATGTCGTAGTTTCCCGTCAGGGCCGAATCAAGACCGGATTGTCCGTCGTGGACACACTCGATATCAAAACCCTCAACAGTCAAATACTCCGAGACCAACTCACAGAGCTCTTCGTCGTCGTCAATGATCAGGATCTTATCCATACTCAAAATGCATTCTACGCCAAATCCGGATGCTTTGCGCGCGGTTTTACATTTCTTTACAGAAACTCACAAATTCAATACATTCGCTGATCGGCCGATTTCGTCTATTGAGGTGACGGCGTACGAAAACGCCGCAACTTGGAATAATAAGCAAGGAGTTAATTATGAAAAAGATCATTTTTGTTGGAGTGGCTGGAGCACTTTTGATCGCCGGGTCGATCTTCGCGATAGCTCAAAGATCTGGGCAGAAGGAAATTGGTCATTTTGGCGGACGCGGTGGCCATGGCGGACCGGCGATGTTCCTTCGCGGCCTCGATCTGAATGATGACCAGAAAGCTAAGGTCAAAAAGATCATGGAGGCGAGCAAGGCCAATATTGAGCCCCTCATGAAGCAGATCCGCGAAAACCGGCAAAAGGCCGCCGGACTCGGAACGGACGGTAAGTTTGATCAGTCTCAAGTCGAGGCCGCGGCCGCCGAACAGGGTAACCTTGTCGCAAAGCTAATAGTCGAGAAGGAAAAAGCAAAGGCTGAGATCTTTGCGATCCTGTCAGACGAGCAGCGAGCAAAGGCGATCGAAATTCGCGGCAAGGCTCAGGATCGATTTAAGATGGGGCATGGCTTCCGTGGCCGGGAGCCGGCCGGAATGGAATTCTAGTCAATCGAACAACACGCCGGAAGGCCCCGCTTTATATTGGCGAGGGCCTTCTTTATTTTGGCACCATTTGACCGCCGATCATCGTGAAGGCAATGCCCCCATCCTGATCGATCGCAACAATATCAGCACGCTTGCCGACCTCGATCGAACCGCGGTCCTCGAGCCCAAGCAAATGCGAAGGATTAATAGAAGCCATCTTGGCGATCTCAGCGGCCGAGAAGCCGAGGCCTCTAACCGTCTTCACACAGTCGTATATCGTGCACACTGAGCCGGCAATGCTGCCTCGTTCGTTACGGGTCCTTCCGCTAACGACCGATATGGTTTCGCCCCAAAGCTCGAATTCGCCATCGCCCAAACCTGTTGGAGCAACCGAATCGCTTATCAACGTGACCTTGTCCGGAGATTTGGCCCGGCACGCCATCTCGACCATTCGCGGATCTACATGAATGCCATCAGCGATAATATCGAATGTAACGCCTTGGGTTGCCAAGCCCCAGCCCGCAACACCGATGTCCCGGTGGTGAATGCCGGTCATCGCGTTAAAGAAATGTGTCATGTGTCGGGCTCCGGCTGAGTAAGCCCGATCAAGAGTCTCGGCACTGGCCCTTGTATGTCCGATCGAGACTACCCAACCATCCGCAACCAGCGCCTCGATCAATTCGATCCCGCCATCTATCTCTGGTGCAAGGGTCGTCATGTGGACACCACGATCAAGCTTAGGTAAATGACCACCTACCGCCGACCTCGAACCACTGCGAAAATACTCCGGCCGGAGAGCTCCGCACATTT
>CAZJFB010000084.1:0-10420 GCA_964545145.1 uncultured Chloracidobacterium sp.
AAGATCGGGCTTGTGATAACATTCCCTTTTATATCTCATAAGGATTAGTTAAGGTGCCGAATGGGCGCCGTTCAGTTTATGGACAAGTTTTTGGTACGCGGCGGACGTCCGCTACACGGAAAGATCGAGATCGGAGGGGCAAAGAATTCAGCCTTACCTTGTCTCGCAGCTACGCTGCTGACACCGGAAACGGTCATTCTGCACAATGTTCCTTACGTTAAGGACCTGATTACGCAGCGACGCTTGCTTGAGGATCTCGGGGCGACAGTGCTGACGCCGGAGTTGCGGACGCACAAAGTGACCGCGAGGAATGTCGAGCTCTTTGAGGCGCCGTATGAATTGGTCAAGACAATGCGAGCGAGCGTACTTGCTCTCGGGCCGCTGCTCGCGCGTTTTGGTCAGGCAAAGGTCAGCCTTCCAGGTGGCTGCGCCATTGGGACGCGGCCTATCGACCTTCACCTGAAGGCTTTTGAGCAGCTCGGGGCAACGGTCTCGCTCGAGTCCGGCGATGTCGTGGCCCGCGCTCCAAAAGGGAGGTTGGTCGGTAACACTATTGACTTTGAAAAGGTAACGGTAACCGGTACCGAGAATGTGATGATGGCCGCGGCACTCGCCAACGGGCGTTCAACCATCAGAAATGCGGCGCAGGAACCCGAGATCGAGGACCTTGCGGAACTGCTCAACAAGATGGGTGCCCGGATCAAAGGTGCCGGCACGCCGGTCATTGAGATCGAGGGCGTCGAGGGACTTGGCGGGGCCGAGCATACGATCATCCCGGATAGGATCGAGACAGGGACCTTTATCGTTGCCGCGGCGATCACCGGCGGAGAGTTAGAGATAAAGAGCTGTCGGCCGGAGCATCTGACGGCGGTCATTGACAAGCTGCGAGAGGCTGGTGTTGAGATCGAAGAGTTGAATCAAAGCTCGCTGTTAGTGCGCCGTTCCTCCGGCGGCCTACACTCCAAAGACGTCACCACTGAGCCTCATCCGCTCTTCCCGACCGATATGCAGGCTCAGTACATGGCCTTGATGACCCAGGCGGACGGCGTATCGCACATAACCGAGACCATATTCGAGAATAGGTTCATGCATGCCTCCGAGCTTGTTCGCATGGGAGCCGATATCACAATTTCGGGGCATACCGCGACCGTGAACGGCAAGACGAGGCTTATGGGCGCCAAGATAATTGCCTCTGACCTTCGAGCGTCCGCCTCACTTGTCTTAGCCGCGCTATGTGCCGAGGGCGAGACGCTTATCGACCGTGTGTATCACATCGACCGCGGTTATGAGACCATCGTTCGGAAGTTCCGTAGCCTGGGTGCCGATATCGAACGGATCAAATCCGGCATTGGTACCGTCGCTGACGAACAGGCCAAATAATTAACATTCCTGCTGCGGTGTGGTTTAATTACGTTATTCGGATATGGGCGTTGAGGACTGCATTTTTTGTAAAATAGCCGAGGGACAGATACCCGCGACCCGCGTGTATAGCGATGACATTTGCGTGGCGTTCAACGATCTTTCGCCGCAGGCACCGACGCATGTTTTGGTTATCCCCAGGCAGCATATCGATTCGCTCGACACGGCGATGCCGGAAGATTTCGGAACTGTAGGTCATTTGCTTTTTGCCGCCGCTGAGGTAGCTAGGCGACAGGGATTTTCGGAAGACGGATATAGGGTTGTAATTAATACAAACTCGGACGGCGGTCAGACCGTATTTCATTTGCATGTGCATCTGCTTGCCGGGCGGCAGTTCGTGTTTCCGCCAGGTTAGGGACGACGCGGTTTTTATGAATAGGGTTCTTATCATTGGCGTTATTGTGATTATCGCGGCATCAGGATTCGGCTGCTCGCGAAGGTCTGCGAACACCAGCGAAAGCGTCAATGCCAATACGACCACCGCTCTTCCGGATTTTGCGGATGCGAATGCGGCATTATCCGAGGGAACACGCCTCTTTGACGAGAACCAGACCGAGCAGGCCATAGCTGCCTTTCAAAAGGCAGTCGAGATGAATCCCGATCTTGCTGAGGCCCACTTTAAGTTGGGCGTCGCCTATGCCCTGCTTGAACGGCAGATGGAGCAGAACGGAATGGGCATACCGGTCGAGGTGAGCCCTGACGGAAAGAGGCCGGCAAAGACCCGATCCGAGAAGGCGTTTGAAAAAGCGGTCGAAGCCTATCAAAAGTGGCTCAAAGACAATCCGAATGACGACAGCGCACACTTTTACCTTGGCCGCACCTACAGCAAACTGCTCAAAGATGAAGAGGCCGAGGACGAGTTTCGACAGGCCGTCAAACTAAAGCCCGACGATACCGAGTATCAGACCGAGTTGGGCGCTGTGCTGATCAAACTGGCCCAGTATCGCGACGCGATCGGGCCGCTTAAAAAGGCCATCGAACTTGACGGCACGAATGACCGTGCCATCGCCCTACTGGAGGATGCGGAGGCAGGCCGCCAGCGTGTTGATTACGTTTCAAAGAATACAAATGTGAACGCCAATACTAAGGCCAACGCAAATTCCAATTCCAATACGAACGCCAACTCGGGCCCGAACTCGAGTACAAACACCGCCCCACCGGCCAATACTAAATCAACGCCCGCTCCCCGTCCGTCAGTTACTCCCGCCGGGCCGCAGCGGGAAGTTCCTCGCAGCCGCCTGGCGAATCCGCCGACGAATCGTCCGAATCGGCCAAATTGACCCACTTAACAGTGTCTCAAAACCACACACTCCGTGATGGATATGTGTCAACTTGACATTACCGCCTTTTCACCTCAAATTAGCCTTGTCGACCGGGGTTGAATCGTATGTCATTGGATCCGCAAGCCGCCACCCTTTCGCTGGAGCGAAAGATCGCTATGCACGAGGCGCGCGAGGGGATAATTGACCGTCTTGCCCGCGATCTGCCCACAAGCATAGATCTCGAAAGGTTTCTGAACGTAGTTGTTTCCGAGATCGGCCGAATGCTCCAGGCAGATAGATGCGACCTCCTGCAGCTTAGCGGCGGGAAAGAACTTGTCATTAGCCACGAGTGGCGCAAAGACAAGTCTGTACCGAAAAGCCAGGGGACCAAGTTCCCATTCGACTCGGCAAAGCTCTCCGAGCTGCTCGATTTTACAAAGCCGCTAAGGATCAATGACGTTTCGACGATAAAGGACCCGACACTGAAGTTCTTTGCAAACGCATTGGATACGCGATCGCTCTTGGTCATTCCGATCATTATCAGTGGCGAAGTGCTCGGGCTTCTCGGGCTTCATGACATAAAAAAACCACGAATTTGGCTGGATGAAGAAGTCTCATTTCTCGAGTCGATCGCCCGGCATCTTGCCATTGGCTATCGATACACGAGCCTCTATGTGACGCAGGAAACAGAGTCGAGACGTACTAATGCACTGCTCGAGATCGCAAATACTCTGAACTCGCACTCCGACTTTAATCAGGTCTCTGAGGACGTGATCGAGCGGGCGATCAATCTCGTTGGTGCCGATTACGGGGCATTGGGCGTGCTCGATCAGGGCGAAAAACGTATATCGCTTGTCACATTCAAATCGGCCGAAGGTATAAGGCTGGGCAAGATGCTGAGAATGATCGAGCAGTACAACAAGTCGGTCGATCTGGCGACATTTCCAGCGTTGGGCGAATTACTTCGTGACGGCAAGACCTTGAAGCTGGCCGACTCTGAGCTGCCGTTCGCGATCCGGATCTTCTTTAACACCCAATTGAGGGGAAAGGCCGCATTGGTCGCTCCCGTAAATGTCGCCGGACGGCCGTTCGGACTGCTTGGATTCGTTTGGAGCCAGCAGAGTAAGTTTGGCGATCACGACATCGCGCTTATTGAGGGCATCGCCGATCAGATAGGAACAGCCCTTGAACGCGACCAGCTATCGACCGAGGTCATGCGGCTTCGCAGCCAGCTGCACCAACGGCAAAGTGAGATAGTCGGCCAGGCACCGGCGATAAGGCGTGCGATAGAGCTCGGGCTTAACGTTGCAAATACTAATGCCACGGTGCTTGTGACCGGCGAATCGGGCACGGGAAAGGAACTGATCGCCAATCTCATACATTACAATTCCGGGCGTGAGAGCAAACCCTTCGTAAAGATAAATTGCGGAGCGATACCAGAGACGTTGCTGGAATCTGAACTCTTCGGCCACGAAAAGGGAGCCTTCACAGACGCACGCGCCCAGCGGCTTGGCAGGTTTGAAGAGGCAAATGGCGGAACGCTCTTCTTGGATGAGATCGGCGAAATGTCACCTCAGGCGCAGGTGCGATTGCTCCGCGTACTGCAGGATGGCGAATTCACCCGCGTAGGCGGCAAACACGTCATAAAGGTCGATGTGCGAGTGGTCGCGGCGACGAACAGCGATCTTGAGAAAGCGATCGAGGCCGGGACGTTCAGGCGCGACCTTTTTTATCGTCTATCGGTATTTCCGATCGCATTGCCGCCGCTTCGTGATCGTACAGAGGACATTCATCCCCTAGTCATACACTTCCTCGAAAGTTACAAGGAAAAGACGGGCCGCTTTGTATCCGGCATCTCTAAGGAGGCGATGCGTGCACTCGTTAATTACGATTGGCCGGGAAACGTTCGCGAGCTAGAGAACGCGATCGAACGGGCCGTGATCATTTCTTCCGGCCGGCAGATCGAACTTGAAGACCTGCCTGAGTCGATAGCTCGAACCGCGGGTGAAGGCTCATCTTTTGCCCGGCTCGAACGTGCCATCGCCACAGGCCATGATCTCGGCATCAAGATCGAGCTTCCGTCGTCGCTCGAGGAGATCGAACGGAGAGTTATCGAGGCGACACTTGAATATACCGAAGGCGATAAATCACAGGCTGCGAGATTGCTCGACATAGGTCGAAAGACGCTTTATCGCAAGCTGGAGCAGTACGAAGCAGAAAAGAAATGAGGAGGGCAGAGCGTGTCATCAGTAACCATTGAGTGGATAACGACCGGCGTTTTTGTACTTTGCTTCATTGCCGCGATCATCGCCGAGACCTTGTGGCTGATCCGCAAAAGCTGGGCTCCGGCACCAAAGGCAGTTGCCTACGTTATGCTGACCGATTCGCTCAGCCTTTGCATAGGGTTCTTCGTACCGTTCGTCGTTCTGGGCACGATACTCGCCGTCGCATGGGGTGGCGGCTTGTCCGACGCCGGTGCCGGGACCAATGCGGCATTGTGGGCAGCGATCATTTTTGCGTTCGTATTTCCATTCATCTTTCTGTTTCTTACAAAGCGGGCCTTCCTGGCACTCTTTAAGGTCCGCTCAGGGCGTGAGGCGTGGATGTACTCGATCGCTGCGACCGTTCTTTCGCTACTGATCTCATTTTTGCCGCCGATAGTATTCTTCTACGTTTCAAAGCTCTTCTAGCATGGACCAGATCGTCGGAACCGCAGGACATATCGACCACGGCAAGACATCACTGGTCAAGGCGTTGACCGGCACTGATGCCGACCGTTTGCCGGAAGAAAAGCGCCGCGGCATCACCGTCGATCTGGGGTTTGCTGAGATGATCGTAGGCGAAGCTCATTTCGGATTTGTTGACGTTCCGGGCCACGAGCGATTTGTCAAAAATATGCTCGCCGGTGCAAGCGGCATCGACATCGTGATGCTCGTTATCGCGGCCGATGACGGCGTGATGCCGCAGACGCGTGAGCATTTTGACATTTGTCGGCTTCTCGGGGTGCGCGCGGGCATCATCGCTATTACTAAATCAGATCTGGTTGACGACGACACGCTCGAACTCGCCAGGATGGATGCTGCTGATCTTGTCGCAGGATCATTCCTCGCCTCGGCCCCGATGATCGCCGTGAGTTCGACGACCGGTGACGGTATCGATGAGATCAGATCGGCACTGCTGGCTGCGGCGCAGAGCACGCCCGCTGAGGCCGATGACCACGTCACTCGCCTTCCTATTGACCGCAGCTTTTCAATGAAAGGATTTGGTACCGTGGTCACCGGAACGCTCGCCTCAGGCGAGATCAAGGCCGGTGATGAATTGGAGCTGCTTCCTGAGCGGCGACGGGTCAAAGTGCGAGGGCTTCAGTCGCACGGCCGGGCGGCGGAAACGGTGACGGCCGGACGGCGCGTCGCGGTAAATCTCTCGGGCGTCGGTCACGATGACATAGAACGTGGCGCGCTTCTGGCAGCCGCGGGCGTTCTGGAACCGACACAAATGCTCGACGCTGCTGTCGAGGTGCTATCCGATTCGGCGCGTCCGTTAAGGTCGCGACAGCGTCTTCGTTTTCATATCGGCACGGCGGAGGTTCTCGCTCGAGTCAAGATATTGAATGACGTCGGTGAGATCTCGCCCGGCAGCAGTGGACATGCCCAGTTTACCCTCGAAAGTCCGGTTGCGGCTGTAGCGGGCGAACGCTTTATAATCAGGAGTTATTCGCCGCAGATGACCATCGCAGGCGGCGAGGTTATCGACAATCTCCCGGCAAAGCACCGCACCCGAGACCGGGCCGATGTCGTCGCATTGCTCGAAGAACTAAGGTCTTGCTGGACCCCCGCGAATCGGGTCGAGATCCTTCTGAGCCACGCGGGCCGGCGGGGAATGAGCCGGCCAAGGCTACGATCGTGTACCGGTGTGAACGACTCTTCGTTCGATTCGGCTCTCAGCTCATTGGTCAAAGACAAGGTTATCGTCGTTGCAGGAGACCACCTGGTTTCGTCTAAGGTGTTCGCCACTCTCGGCGGGGAAGCCGTCGAGGCAGTGATGTCATTTCATAAAAGGCAGCCGTTGGCTAAGGGAATGTCGCGTGACGAAATTCGCGACCGTGTGTTTTCCAATATTCCTGACGCGATAGCAAATGCGGTCATCGATGACCTGATCAAAAGCCAAAGGCTGGTGGCCGATAGCGATACTGTTCGGGATCCAGAGTTCAGCAATGTCCTGTCGCCGGCCGAGGCGAAAACCCGTGATCTGATGCTCAATGCGATCGGCTCCGCGGGCCTGAATGTGGAAAAGATAGATGACGTCATCCGCAGTTCTATCGCCGGCACCGGCGTTTCGGTCCAACAGGCGACAAAGCTGCTGAGGTTATTGGCCGAAGCAGGTAAAGTTGTTAAGGTCAGCGACGATTTCTATTTTGGAACGGCTGCGATCGACGAACTCGTATCGAAGCTCCGAGGGTTTGCGTCCAATTTGCCGGACCGACTAATAGATGTTGGCGGCTTCAAGGACCTGGCGGGAGTTTCGCGAAAGTATGCTATACCATTGCTTGAATATTTCGACCGTGAAAAGATAACGGTTCGGGCCGGCGAAAAGCGTCTGATCAGATAATGCAGAAATTTCTTACGGCAAAATGGCACGACCTGATAATGGCCAATTACGAGGTCGATCCCTTGCTGCTTGCTTCGCGTGTGCCGGCCGGGACCGAACTTGATCTGCAGGACGGAAAGTGCTTTGTCAGCCTTGTCGGGTTCATGTTCCTAGATACTCGCGTTCTCGGCGTGCCGATTCCGTTTCATGTCAACTTTGAGGAAGTGAATCTGCGGTTCTATATCAAACGCGAATCAAACGGCGAACTTCGGCGAGCGGTATGCTTTGTTAAAGAGATCGTGCCGCGTTGGGCGATAGCGACTGTCGCACGGGTGGTTTACGGCGAGCCGTATGAGTGCTTTACGATGAGCCACGAGCGAACGCCATCATCCGTTGCTTACGAATGGTCGAAAAGCGGAGTGACAAATCGCCTGAGCGTTGACATAGATGAGAGTGTGGGAGTGCCGCCGGAGGGCTCGCACGGCGAGTTCATCATCGAGCACTATTGGGGCTACACTTCTCGCGGGGGCGGACGCGTCGATGAATACAAGGTCGAGCACCCGAAATGGGAACTTTATTCGGTAAAGAATGAGAAGATCGATGTCGATTTCGGCGCGACCTATGGCGATGAGTTCGCGTTCCTCTCGGATGCGAAGCCGTACTCGGTGCTGCTCGCCAAGGGTTCGGACATAGCGGTTTACAAAGGAAGAAAGATCATATGATCATCGGCATCGTTGCCATATCACAAAACAACGCCATCGGCCGCGACGGCCAGTTGCCGTGGCATTACAGCGCTGACCTAAAGTTCTTTAAGGCCACGACAACGGGCAATGCCGTTGTTATGGGCTCAAATACCTGGCGTTCGATCGGCCGGACGCTGCCAAACCGGCTGAATATCGTTCTGAGCAGAACCGGAGACGTCGATACGCCGCCGGCGGTAATGAAACTGAGCGGTGTCGACGAGGTGGTCGAGCTCGCAAAGTATCTCAATCGCGACGTGTTTGTCATTGGCGGTGCAAAGACCTACGCCGAGTTTGCGGATGTTATAGATAAATGGATCGTCACGCAGGTGCCTCTCGAGGTACCGGATGCCGATACGTTCATGCCGGACTATTTCCTCGATGGTTTCGAGCTGAACTCAATGCACGAACTCGGTGACGAACTGATCGTAAAAATATTCCACAGAAAGTAGTTCTGGTGTATGATGAACAAAAATTCAGACCGGAGATAACCTTATGATGGGTGGACGAAGCTGGGACGATTGGATCGAGGAATATTCCGAGAGCCATCAGCACCCGATGAACCAGTTGACTCACAAGTTCGGCATTCCGATGATCGCCGTGTCGGTCCTGCTTGTGATCCCGTCCGTTTTCGTTGCCGGACTCTGGCGCTTTGCTCTTGGGCTTTTCGTCCTCGGTTGGGTCCTTCAGTTTATCGGCCACTGGTTCGAAGGTAAGCCGCCTGAGTTTATGAGGGATTATCGATTCCTCTTCGTCGGCCTGCGTTGGTGGATGAAGAAGACGTTCGGCTGATCGCTTATCATTTTCTACTTTTCACATTTCCCTTATTCCGGATCGGTCATTGACGGAATTGAAACACCCAATTATCTTAGCCCTCGACATCGGCTCATCGAGCGTTCGCGCCGCTCTATATGACGGCGACGCCAACCTCATCCCACGAACGTCGGTAAAAATTGAACAAACATTCCATGTCACGCCCGACGGCGGAAATGAGATCAATACGGATCATGCGATAGCCAATGTGGTCGCCGCCATCGATACCGTGCTTGAAAAGACAAAACGGCTCAAAGGCGAGATCGCATGCGTCGCCTCGTGTTCCTTTTGGCACAGTCTCGTTGGCGTAAATGCTCAGGGCAATCACACCCCGGTTGTGTTGGGGTGGGGCGATACGCGGAGCCGCAAATACTCCGCAATGCTCAAAAATCGGTTTGACGAAACTGAGGTCCACAACCGCACGGGAGCGCATTTTCATTCAAGTTTCTGGCCGGCGAAATTAATGTGGCTGAGACACGAATTTCCCGCAGCATTCTCACAAGCGGCGGGACTGCTTTCATTCAGCGATCTCCTGGCCGTGAGGTTTTTTGGCGAGATGGCGACGAGCATCTCGATGGCGTCGGGAACCGGAATGTTCGACATTCGAAAATGTGTTTGGGACAAGGACCTCGTCAAATTTCTAAAGCTCAAGGCATCGATGCTTCCGACGGTTGTCGCTGACGATCATCATTTCCGATTAAATAAAAAATATTCAAAACGCTGGCCGCGGCTCGCGAGTGCAAAGTGGTTCCCGACGATCGCCGACGGAGCCTCGGACAACATCGGTTCGGGCTGCATGACTAAAGGTAGAGCTGCATTGATGGTCGGCACATCGGCCGCGATGCGCGTCGCATATAGTGGCGAGCCGCCGGCGAAGATCCCTGACGGGCTTTGGTGCTATCGTGTCGATCGCAAACGCGTGATCGTTGGCGGAGCATTGTCTGATGGCGGCAATCTTCACGCCCTGATCCGCAGACGATTTCGGCTTCCGGCGAATGCTAATGAGCTTGTCGCAAATCGCGAACCGGCCGACGGCCTCGTCGTGATACCGTTCTTTCATGGTGAACGCAGCACCGGCTACGATGAGGACGCCCGCGGTGCGATCATCGGGATGACCGCGGCACACGACGGTATCGATGTATTGCGTGCGGCGATGGAAGGCGTTGCGTTTCGGCTGGCGGATATTTTCGAGCGGCTCAACAAGGTCGCAAAGATCAAAGAGATCGTTGCCTCGGGCGGTGCGCTTCGCGAATCGCCGGTCTGGACACAGATCATCGCCGACGTTCTCGGCCGCGATCTGACCTTAAACGACGCCTCAGAATCGTCTTCTCGCGGTGCGGTTTTGCTTGCACTTGGGAACCTCGATCTGAAGTAAAGTATTGTTGATCAACTCCATTCAAAATCAATTTGATGTGTTGATGTCTACATCAAGTGATGCTATGATGTTTGGGCTATGAGAACCACACTAACACTGGATGACGAGGTGGTACTGGGTATCAAACGGATACAGAAAAAGCGTCCCGATGCCACGTTCAAAGAGGTTGTTAACTCTCTCATGAAAAAAGGCTTGGCCGCAGAGGGCGAGATCAAGGATGTGCC
>CAZJFB010000084.1:10520-16657 GCA_964545145.1 uncultured Chloracidobacterium sp.
TTGGCATTTACACAAGCCGTCTTGAATGATCTTTTTGAACATCCGATGGTCGCACTGGTGGGCCCAACCGACAACCATTGGAAGGTCTATTCAAAGATCTTGACCGAGATGAGATTGTCGGGTGACATCGTGATGGATGCCCGCATTGTTGCGATCGCGGTCGAGCACAATGCTGCGGTCCTAAGTACCGACAAGGATCTTCGACGATTTACGGATTACATAACGCTTATTGACCCTCTGAAGGCCTGACATTTTGCACTCACGCTTCTTGACTGGCAAAATGGAATTTGAAATTTCGCCAGTCTGTGTCGTCGCAATACTCGGGTCGCGCAAACCGCTCGATCTTGTTTTGATTCTCGCCGCCTGTCTTAAACCGGTGGAGAGATGAATGGTGAAATTCCGGCCCATTTACTAACAAAGAAAGAAATGACCAAGATCTCAAACGCCGATCTCGACCAACTCTGTATTAACACAATTCGCACGCTTTCGCTCGACGCCATCCAGAAAGCAAACAGCGGCCATCCCGGACTGCCGCTTGGCATGGCTCCGGCGGCGTATGTTCTATGGACGAAGTTCCTTCGTCATAACCCAAAAAACCCGAAATGGTTCGGCCGCGATCGGTTTCTTCTTAGCGGCGGGCACGGGTCGATGCTGATATATTCCTTGCTGCATTTGACCGGATACGATCTGTCGATGGACGAGATCAAGCGGTTTCGACAACTGCACTCGAAGACGCCGGGGCATCCTGAGAATATACTGACGCAGGGCGTCGAGATCACGACGGGCCCGCTTGGTCAGGGATTTGCGAATGGTGTCGGCATGGGTGTCGCTCAGGCCCACCTGGCGGCGAAGTTCAATAAGAAGGGCTTTTCCGTTGCCGATAATTACATTTACTGCATTTGCTCGGACGGTGACTTGATGGAGGGTGTCGCGTACGAGGCCGCGTCGATCGCGGGCCATCTCAAGCTCGGTAATCTCATCTATCTATACGACGACAATCGCATTACCATCGACGGCTCGACCGATCTTGCGTTTACCGAGGATGTGACCAAAAGGTTCGAGGCGTGCGGGTGGCACGTGCTCGATGTCGCTGACGGCAATGACCTAAAGGCGATCGAAGTCGCTATCAAAGCTGCTCAAAAGGTAAAGAACAAACCATCGATCATCCGTGTGCATACGATAATCGGTTATGGTATGCCGAAGCAGGGCACGAACAAAGCTCACTCCGACGCACCCGGCGAGGAAGCCGTCAAACAGACAAAACGCAATCTCGGCTGGCCGGAGAACAAGCACTTTTATGTGCCGAAAGAGGTCTACACAAAATTTCGCAGTGCGATAAAAAACGGAGCCGTACTTGAACGCGATTGGAACAAGCTGGTCGCGAAATACGAGAAAGCGAACCCTGATCTCGGGGCAGCGTTTGCACAGATCCGCTCCGCATCGCTGCCTGACGGTTGGGAATCTGCCTTGCCGAAATTCGACGGCGTCGAGGGCAAAGCGACGCGTGCATATTCGGGCGACGTGATCAACGCGATCGCCGACGCCGTGCCGCAGTTGGTCGGCGGTTCGGCCGATCTCGCTCCGTCAAATAACACGACGATCAAATCGTCGGCGGACATTCAGGCCGGCAGCTACCAAAACCGCAACATTCACTACGGCATTCGCGAACACGCGATGGGCTCGTTGATGAACGGCATGGCACTCTTCGGCAGCGTGATACCGTTCGGCGGGACTTTTCAGACATTCTCGGATTACATGCGTCCGGCGATACGGCTGGCGGCGTTGTCACATATCCAGACGATCTTTGTTTTCACGCACGACTCGATCGGCCTCGGCGAAGACGGTCCGACGCACCAGTCTGTCGAGCATCTTGCGGCTCTGAGAGCGATACCGAATCTGGCGCTTATCCGGCCGTGCGACGCACACGAGGTGCGTGAAGCTTGGCGTGCCGCACTAAAACGAAACGCTGCACCGACCGCGTTCGCCCTGTCGCGGCAGAAGGTCGCACTTATTGATCGGAAGAAATTCGCCGACGCTAAGGGCCTTCACAAAGGCGCGTACATTCTGGCCGAGGCTGAAACAAAAGCAGGCAAAGCGACCACGCCAAAGTTAATACTGATCGCGACAGGTTCCGAGGTCGGCCTCGCGATGGAGGCTCGCGAGCAGCTTAATGCCGCCGGCACTCCGACCCGCGTTGTATCGATGCCGTGCTGGGAATTCTTTGACGGACAGCCGCAAAAATACCGCGACGAAGTCCTGCCGCCCAAGGTCATGGCCCGCCTGGCCATCGAGGCCGGAGTTTCACAAGGTTGGCACAAATACACTGGGGAAAAAGGCGATGTCCTTGCCGTTGACAAGTTCGGCACATCAGCCCCCGCTGAGGACGTCTTCCGGGATTATGGGTTCACCGTAGAAAATGTGGTTTCGTTGGCGAAGAAGATCATGAACTGAGTAGCTCTGTGATCGATACTGCCAAGAACCGGGTTATTTTGCGTCGTTCTCGGGAGTCGCAGAGATTGCGCGAGATCGGCCTCATCGTTTTTTCTACCTTGCTTGTCATATCGATCTGGCTTTATCGAGTCTCGGGCGAAGCGTTCGTAGTGGTGCTGTCTTTCGTCATACTGCTTTTTCCCTCGGTGGTTGTAACCCTACGTGATCTCTTTACCACGATAGTTCTCCTCGACGACTATATTTCAGTTGATCGATGGCCGTGGACACCGAAGGTCTGGACCTATGATCAGATTACCGGCGTTGAAACAGTAAAACCAAAGGACAACTCATGGATATGGTGGTCGGAGATTTATGCAGTAGTGACTTTTGAGGATGGAGGGCGACTTAAGATCCGAGAGAGTATGATCAGCATTCGGCGGTTCAGAAAGCTATTATCTAAAAAAGCGGGACGCAGATTTCGCAAGCCTTCGGCGAAGAGTAAATCCAGATCTCACCCGTAATAGTTTCTGCGCCAGGTCAAGATATGAAGAGTCGACTATTTCTCATGATTTTAGCTGGCCTTGGGCTCGTGTGTGCGACCATCGGCCAGACTCCAGAACAGCTAAAACGCGCCTCCGAACTATTCAAAAAGGCAAGTGCTGATTACACTGCTGGACGAAATGACGCGGCGATCTCCGGTTATTCGGAATACCTCAAGATCAGGCCGAATGTTGCCACCGGTTGGTACAATCGCGGACTAGCTTACAGACAGAAGGCAGAGGCGGCAATGAGTCGGGCCGATTTTGAAAAGGCTGTCGCCGATTTTTCACAGGCGATAAAGCTTGATCCGAAGGATGCCGATTTCTGGCTTTTTCGGGGACACGTGCGGCTGCGGCTTATTCCGGTTGAATTTGCGAAACAGGTGCCGGCGGCGATCGCAGATTACACTGAAGTCATAAAACTGAGACCGACCTCCGCTGCTGGTTACACGGGCCGCGCGCAGGCGTATGAAGAATCGAACCGCTCGGTCGAAGCAATGGCGGATCTGAACAAGGCTTTGCAGCTCGACCCTAATGATTACGTCGCTCTTTATACGCGCGGCAAGCTATACACTTTTGAAAAGAACTACGCATCGGCTCGAGCAGATCTCGAAAAGGCCATACAGCTTAACCCGAATTACTCGGCAGCGAAAAGCCAGCTTAGTTACGTGAACTCACAGTCTTCGCAGGCTCCGGCCGCAGTAACTGCAAAGCCGCAGATCCCAACTAAGACGCCTTCCGCCGCGGCCTCGTTTGTTACAACCGTCGCCGACCCGAGCGTCGGATTCAAGCTAGCCGACGATGCCGAAAAGGCCGGCGACTATAGGAAGGTGATAGACACCGTTAACAAGGCATTGCCGCTTATCGCGATGAAGTCCGAAAATGTCCCTGCCAAAGACCTTGAGTCGTTTGTCTACCTTGATCTGCTAAGGAAAAGGGCCAAGGCGTACCTGATGTTGAAGCGATACACCGACGCCATTGATGCCCACAAAAAGTCCATGCTGGCCGCGATGGACAACATGAACTACTTCAACGAAAGGGCTAATCAGGAAATGGACCGCGATAAAGGCGGTTCCGGCGCCGGGGCGATAATGGCAGGAGTTCAAACCACAACATCCAGGATCATCTGCCGATCAAGCTTCGACGCTGCAAATGAATTTGTCAACACCATCGAGCGTGAGCGTCCAAACGATCTGTCGATGCAGCTTTCAACAGGGATCCTGATGGGATCGATCCGGGAGATGTGCGCGATCTCAAGTCATATGGACGGATCGTTCAAACACAGCAGGATCTATAGTTACATGGGAGCAAGCTTGAAAGCCGAACAGTTGAACGCTGCTATCGAACGCTACACCGAGGCGATCAATTACTCACAGATTTTTCGACCCGCCTACGTCGCCAGGGCAAAGGCCTATCGTGAATTAGGGCGCATCGACCTTGCCTTGGCCGACGAAAAAAAGGCGAGTGAGTTGCCGGTAAAATAGTCTGAGATGATAGAGCACATCTTCCCGGAAGTGCACTCATTTGGGCGGAAACGACGGCCGGACAGTCCGGCAAAGACAACTTCAAGGAAGCCCGGGTCGGGCCGCCCAAGTCTCTAATTTAGGATCTTGTACTCAGTCGGTGGATTTTGGTACGACTTTCGAAGCGAAAAGGCTCGCCTCGCCGACGTACCGACCCATTTTCCGCCGCGTTTCTGATAGATCTCCCTAAAGAATTTCGGCTTTGTTCCGGGTTGGGCAAGGATCCGGTATGCTGTCATCTTGCAGCGGTCCACGACCCCGCAATTGTCCTCGTAGGCGTCTGCGTCGCCAATATCGCGCGCACCTGTATTGGTAAGTTCCAGTATGCTGATCGCCGATACCGTGTAACCCTGATTTGTGGAACCCCCGGCGATCACTAGCTCTGAGATCCCGTTTTGGTCAATGTCGGGCAACGCAAGTATCTCCATCTCACTCCCGCCGTTGTAAATGACATGTCGGACTATGGAACCGCCCTCAAATACTACGAGACCGTTATTCGCAAATCCGTGGCCAGTTTCGCAATATCGGTACAAGACGATCCGTTGGGTCCGGCCAGGAGCGGTAAACGAGCCTGAGGCAGTGCCGGTATAATCTATTTCGGGCTCACATTCGCCGCCGAGCGCCTGCCGCGCCGCCGGAATAGCTAAGCGTTCGATAGCCGCTACGTCTGTTTTAGAAACCTTGGCCGCTTCGCTGTTTCGCCGTGCGTCGTAAATCGGTATCGCTGTCTGCGCACTAACTAAGGATGGCAGACAAGCAAGACTCAGAGTGATCGAAAGTAAAACTGTTCTCATATTCCTCGGCTTGGCCGGTCTAGTCGTCTTCTCCACAATCCGAATCAGCCCAACTCGTCAGCTTTGAGTTCCCCTTTAGATCTACATAAACAACGACCTGCACAAAATGAATAATGTCTGCCTCGTCCTCTTCTCCCTCAGATGTGACCTTCAGGCAGAGACGATAATTGGTTCCCGCGACGACCTGCTTTTCAGCCTTGTAGATCGACATAAGAGTCTCCTTACGTCCGGTCTTCTCGGTCTGGGCCCTCACCGCGAATGCAGCCGCGGCCTTGACCCCTGCCTCTGTAGTGGCCGCTTCCTTGTAACCGCCGACCTTTTGTCCCGAGCCGGATCCGGCTAAGAATGCGATCATCGAGAACGCGCAAACGCAAAGTACTCTATGTAGTTTCATATGATCTTTTGATCTTACCTTTCTGGATCAGGCTATACGGAATATCTCTCTGTAACCGTTCTCGACCAGATCCATATAGCCGGCCATAGCATCCTGCACCTGCGGCCGCGAACCGTACTCGGCCATCCCCTGCTCGAAAGCGGCAAGATTCTCGACCTCGAATTCGATCACGACGGTCCAGAAGCTCGCCACCTCATCGACCATGACTCGGTGATTTGCCACGGCGTCCGTCATGTACGAATTTGCCGCCTTTAGCTTTTCGGCCAATGCTTTTGCTTTGCCCGGTTTGCACTTGAACACGTTACGAATTACGAACATAATTCACCTCCAAGCTCTTTAAGTTGTCGATTCGCTAATTTTGTCCCCGGCGAGCGTTCAAGTCAATAGGAAAGTTCAGATGCCGGCATCGTGTGTTTCCATCGATGCAACATATTGCTATTTATGCAAGTCTTTGATA
>CAZJFB010000085.1:0-16456 GCA_964545145.1 uncultured Chloracidobacterium sp.
GTGCGGGCATCCACGAGCTCGACCGTGATGTTCAGATTGTCGGACCGCTTCGTGAGGCGTCCGGTCATCACCGCATCTACGCCAAGTTCGGAGGCGATCTTTGCAACATCGGTCTCCTTCCCCTTGTAACGCATCACCGAACTCGTCGGGCTGACCCGCAGATCAGGAAGCTGCGTCAGCCGAAAGATCACCGATTCCGCCAAACCGTCAGACAAATAATCCGTGTCCGCGTCCGAATTCCGATTCTCAAACGGCATCACCGCAATGGAATTGATCTGTGTTGAATCCGCACCTGAAAGATACCGATAGCCGAAAAATCCGACAACGAGGATCACCACAACCGCAACCATTGGCACCAACAGCTGAGTAGCCTGGCTATATGCGAATTTTCGCTTTCCCGTAGCCCCGCGAAAGTCCACGACGCCGAAGCCGCCACCAGGCTCCGCATTCTCTTCGCGAGGCAAAACGGCTGTCTGCTCCGTCGTATGGATCTGCGCCCGAGTCGGAGCTTCGCCCGGAGCATCGGTCGCGTGCAAGATCGCAGTCGCGGGTTCGTCGCCCATACCGGAGCCTGACGCCGGGCCGTAGAGCAATTCGACTCCGTCATCGAGACAGAACATCATTGTATTGTCATACTCACGGCCGCACTGCGGGCATTTTTTCATATCAGTCTATTTCACAAAGCCGGCCTTTGACAGCAGCTCCCTGAATCGCGGATCCGAACGCAGCGAATCGAACTTAACGTCAACTTTCAAGAAGGCGATCCAGGATGCACGGTCATCGCAGGCTCTTTCAAGCCATTCGAGGGCCTGTTCATGATCGCCCAGACCTGCATATACATGCGCAAAATTAATAGCCGGCAAGTACCCGGGGCCCGACCGCTCTCCAAATTCTTTGAGTATCGCGTGTGCCTTGTCACGATCCCCGGACATGGCATAAACGTATCCCGATACGGACAATGCCTGGGGATCCATCGCAGCCGGTTCTATTTGCTCGACGATACGGCGGGCCGAGGCAATGTCGCCCTTCAGCGCATACGCCTCGGCCAGAAAACTGAGTGCGACGGCGTAGTTCGGGTACAACTCGAGCACTTTCTGAAACTGCGCGATCGCACGTTCTGACTGCCGCGACCAATGGTAGACGACCCCAATGGCGTTAATATTCGGGGGCGACAGCGGGTCCAGCTCTCGCGCACGCTGCAGTTCATTCAGGCTCTCGTCGAAACGCTCCATCAAGGCAAGGTACCAGCCATACCACATATGAACAGAAGCGCTGCCGGGATTCAGAGCGACCCCGCGTTTGAACTCGTCCTCTGCTCCGGCGTAGTCCCAGTCGAAATACATCTTTATCAACGCGGCAGAATTGTGAGCCTCGGCGAGGCAGTCATCTAACTGCAATGCCTTTATGGCAGCCTCTCTTGCCTTCGGGCCTGCATCCACAAACGCGAAAGAGAAAAAAGTGAGTTCCGTATATGCGTCGGCCAGCCCGGCATATGCAGATGCGTAATTCGGGTCGATAGCGATAGCTCGCTCAAAGTTCTCAATGGCCTTATGAAAGTCGGCCGGTGTCCATTTGTTGAAATGTGAAAGGCCGCGAAGATAAAACTCGTAAGCCTCTGCGCTCTGGGTGCGACGCTTCAGCACAGCAGACCGTTCTTCGCCCAGCAGCTTTACTTTGAGTGCGTCGACGACGGCAAGAGCGATCTCATCCTGTACGTCAAATATATCGTCGAGCCGACGGTCATATCGCTCCGACCATAGATGATACCCATCCGTAGCGTTGACAAGCTGCACATTTATTCTGATGCGGTCACCAGCCTTTCTAACGCTGCCCTCCAAAACCGTCTTGACGTTAAGAGCAGCGGCGATCTCGCTGACCTTTGCATTTCGACCTTTGAAGGAGAACGCCGAGGTGCGTGCCGCGACCCTCAGGTCATCGATCTTCGCCAGCGCGTTAAGTAGTTCTTCAGCCAGCCCGTCACAGAAATATTCGTTATCAGGATCCCCGCTGATATTTGCGAACGGAAGGACCGCGATAGAATTTCGTCCGCCCGACATGGGGGATTGCGGCGTGAGAATCGCTGTTTGGGCCTCATAACGACGCGGTTCACTCATGACGGCCGTTGCCGGCTCATCCATCGACGCAGGACCGAACAACAACTCGACTCCGTCATCGAGACAGAACATCATTGTCACGTCATAATCTCGTCCACACTGCGGGCAGCGTTTCATAATTCTATTCCGGCAGATTCATCCGTTTCAGCAGAGCCTTAAATCGCGGGTCATCTCGGAGGTCGTTCATGTAAGGCTCTACACTGGATCGATACAATTCCCAATCTCTTGCCTCGAAACCTTTTTCGAGTTCGACAAAAGCTTTATCCATCTCGCCAAGGGCACCATAGATCGACGCGATACGCGATGTCGGTATGTACTGGGTTTTGCCAATGTCGCGCAATCTAGCGATCATCTCTTCCGCCTTATCTCGCCGTCCGAGTTTCGCATAAGCGATGCCGGCATCTCGAAGAGCAAACTGACTCGTCGGATCGTCCTGCAGCCACTGTTCGTTGTGCGCCCGGGTCTCCTCGTACATTCCTTTTTCGATGTACGCCTGACTGAGAATCCACCGCGCGATCGGGTGCGTGGGTTCGACATCATACGTTTTCCTTGCCTGAACCAGCGCCTCGTCTTTCCGCCCCGCAAAGAAGTAAGCCGATGCGAGCGATCCGCCCATATTCATATCGAGTGGCTCCAACTCAAGCCCGCGCTTTATCTCGGCGATGCCTTCGTCAAAGCGGCGTGTCGGCAATAGATAGATTTGTCCGTATCTGAAATGCGCCGATGCATTATTCGGATCAAGCTCGATTGCGCGCTTAAACGAGCGTTCGCCTTCGGGCCATTTCCAATCGTAAATGATTAAGCAATAGGCCAAGAAAGTATGCGCCTCGGACAACGTCGGGTCGATCTCAAGTGCTTTCTGGGCGGCGGCCTTAGCTGGAGGAAAAGCTTCCTTAGGAGCCATGTACGGATAGGCCGGCATGCTTCCATAAGTTTCCGCGATCCGCGCGTACGCAAGAGCGAACTTAGGATCGAGTTTGATAGCCTGTTCAAAATATTCAACAGCCCGCAGCATCTCGTCTTTGGTCCGCTTGCCAAAAGCATAACGACCTCTAAGATATAGTTGATACGCTTCGCTGTTGTCGGTGTATTTTTTTGTAATTCCCTTCGCGTCGTTACCCGATAGTTTCAACTCCAACTTTTGAGTTATGGTCGTCGCGATCTCGCGCTGCGTTGCGAGAAGGTCAGACATCTTACGGTCGTACTGTTCGGCCCAGATCAGCTTCTTTGTCCTCGCGTCGATCAACTCGACGCTGATCGTAAGATCATCCCCGCGCTGGGCGAGCCGTCCGGACATCACCGCGTCAACCTCAAGTTCCTTCGCAATATTAGCAACGTCTAATTGAGAACCTTTGTATCTAAGGACAGTGCTTGTGGGACTTACCTTTAGGCCCGGAAGCTGGGTGAGCCGATAAATAAGGGACTCGGCAAGACCGTCAGAAAGATAATCCGTGTCAGCGTTCCCACTTCGATTTTCGAACGGCAGCACGGCGATCGAATTTATCTGTCCGGTGAAGGATGACGAAAAGTATCGATATCCGAAAAATCCGCCGAGGACGATGACTGCAAGTGCCAGCGGAGCAAACAACAGACGTTTATCGGAACCGCGAGGCTGAGGGACAATATCGCCCGTGTTCGAAGGCAAGACCGCCGTCTCGTTTGTCGTATTGATCTGCGCACGGGTTGGAGCCTCGGCTGGTGGTGCCGTTTCATGTAGGATCGCAGTTCGGGGTTCGTCATCGTACTGACCCGCTGACGCAGGCGGTTCCGACTTCGAACCGCTGGCCGGTCCTTCGAGCAGCACATTGCCGTCGTCGAGACAATACAGCAGCGTGTTATCGTAATAATCCCGTCTGCATTCAGGACATCGTTTCATAGGGGGCAATTTCCGTTATCTGCACAGACACTATCTGGTCGTGCGTCTAAGTGTGAATGAAGCTTCCTTAACGCTGCCGTCCTTTTCGCTGATAGCGACAAATCCGCGTATCGAGCCGTCCTTTTGCCGTGAATACGTCAGACCCTCGAACCAGAGATTGTTGCGGTCAAACTTGACCAGGCGAAATGTGACCATCTTGTCTTTTTCTTCCCAACCGGTCATATCAGGGTTAAAGTGCTTCAGCTTCAGCGTAACGCTGCCTTCTTCCTCGACAACGGCCCAGAACTCATAGAACATAGGCGACTTGTCATTAACGATGCGAAACATGCCGATCATCGCTCCGCCGGCCGGTTCGAGCCAGACCTCTTCGGCTTTTGCACCGAACATCTCACCCTGCCAGTGCCCGACGAGCATTTTGAGGTTTTTCAATGTTGCCTTGGGGCGTGATGCGCCGTCGGCGAACTTTAGGGTATTAGGGGTCTGCTTGACCTGTGCCGGGCCGTTCGCCGCCGCGACTGCCGTCAAGAGAGTTAGAAAAATAAGGTTCAGCGTCTTTGATCTCATAGTTTGGTCGTTCACCTCATCGAGCCGTTTGCCTGGTCTTCGCCGTATCAATGGCCGCGAATATAACTGTCGTTTCGGGGATTTGCGGAATTATAGCACCTAAGTGCTATTTAACTAGCAGTAAATCAACGATTTCAGCTTGAAAAATGCAGTCAAATAAGGCCATAATTTCGAGTCTATTTTCAATCAAAATCTGTTATCTGAAGGAGTTTCTGCGGTGCGTCAATTACGTCTGTCGTTTGTCCTGATCTGCGTTTCTTTACTACTTTCATCAGCCGTCCTCGCTCAGAGGCCGCCGCGCCCGGCGCCGGCAGATGCGACGCCTACGCCGGCCGCGTCACCTGCGGGTTCGCCGGCGGCAAGCGCATCAGCTACGGCAACGCCCGCAGCGACGCCGACGCCGACCCCTGACCCGATGGGTGCCGGTGTGTTTTCGGGCCTGAGGTTTCGCTCGATAGGCCCAGCGGTGACCTCGGGCCGAGTGATCGCTTTTGCGGTAGATCCGGCCGATCGGTCAAAGTACTTTGTCGCGGTCGCCTCGGGCGGCGTATGGAAGACGGTAAATGCCGGCACGACCTTTACTCCTGTTTTTGACGGAGAAGGCTCATTTTCTATTGGAGCGATCGCACTCGATCCGAAGAACCCCGCAACCGTTTGGGTCGGCACGGGCGAACGCAACAGCCAACGCAGCGTTGGTTACGGTGACGGAGTTTACCGCTCCGATGACGGCGGCCGCAGCTGGCGCAATATGGGGCTGAAGACGTCTGAGCATATCGGACGCATCGCCATCGATCCGCGAAACAGCGACGTCGTCTTTGTCGCGGCACAAGGGCCGCTGTGGGCGGGTGGCGGCGAACGCGGTTTGTATAAGACGACCGACGGCGGCCGCACGTGGAAGGCGGTGATCCCCGGCACAGAGAATACGGGTGCGACCGATGTCGTCATTGACCCCGTGAATCCCGACATCATGTACGCGGCGACCTGGCAGCGGCGACGGCATTTCTACACGCTGATCAATGGAGGGCCGGAGAGTGCGATCTACAAATCGACTGACGGCGGCAATACATGGAACCGCCTTCGCGGCGGCCTGCCTCCCGGCGATCTTGGCCGCATCGGCCTTTCGATCTCGCCCGCCGATACCGACGTTGTTTACGCCACCGTCGAGGCTAGCGGGCAGCTTAGCGGCATCTTTCGCTCGAGCGACCGCGGAGCCACATGGGAGCGAATGAGCCCCAACATCGCTCAGGGAATGTATTACGGCCAGATCGTCGCGGATCCGAAGGACGTTGATCGTGTTTATGTCCCGAACGTGCAGAATCAGGTTTCAAATGACGGCGGCCGTACGCTGCAGCCTCTTGGCGAGCGCCTTAAGCACGTTGACAATCATGCAATTTGGATCGATCCGAAAAACACCGATTTCATTCTTGTCGGCTGCGACGGCGGAGTTTACGAGAGCTTCGACCGTGGAGCCAACTGGAACTTCAAGACCAATCTGCCGGTCGCGCAGTTTTACGATGTGACGACCGATACGGCTGTCCCGTTTTACAACGTTTACGGCGGCCTGCAGGACAATAATTCTATCGGTGGCCCGGCTCGCACGCGTGAGACGAGCGGCATCCAGAACGCCGACTGGTTCACGACGAACGGCGGCGACGGATTCACCTCGCGTGTAGACCCGACGGACCCGAATATCATCTATGCCGAAAGCCAGAATGGCGGCCTCGTACGTTTCGACAAACGGACCGGCGACCGCGTCGGCATCGCTCCGCTTGAAGGTAAGGGCATCGAGTCGCAGCGGTATAACTGGGATTCGCCCTTCATCATCAGCCCGCATTCGCACACGCGGCTGTACTTCGCCGGGCACAAGCTGTTCAAGTCAGATAATCGCGGCGACGACTGGAAGGTGATCAGCGGCGACCTTTCCCGCGGCATCGACCGAAACACTTTGCCCGTTATGGGCAAGGTTTGGGGCCCGGACGCGATCGCGAAGCACCAGTCGACCGCTCTTTGGGGCAATGCCTCGGCCATTACCGAATCGCCGAAGAAGCAGGGATTGATCTATGTCGGCACGGATGACGGCCTGATCCAGATCACCGAAAACGACGGCGGCAGCTGGCGCAAGGTGGACAAGATCGAAGGGATCCCCGAGCTGAGCTATGTTCACCGCATCCTGGCGTCGCAGCACGATGCGAATACGGTCTACGCGGTCTTCAATAATCACCAGAATGGCGACTTCAAGCCGTATCTGGTCAAGAGCACCGACACCGGCAAGACGTGGACGTCGATCGCGTCAAATCTTCCCGCTCGGGGCTCGACCTACGCCATTGCCGAGGACCACGTGAATCCAAATCTACTTTTCGTCGGTACCGAATTCGGGATGTTCTTCTCGGTTGACGGCGGCGGCAAGTGGATACAGATGCGCGGCGGTCTGCCGACGATCGCTGTCCGCGACATCGCGATCCAAAAGCAGGAGAACGATCTTGTTCTTGCTACGTTTGGCCGCGGGGTCTATGTTCTGGACGATTACTCGCCACTTCGGCAGGTGTCGGCCGCAACGATGCAGCAGCCGTCGGCCCTGTTCCCCGTTAAGGACGCATTGATGTTCGTGCGTTCAAATAGTTCGTTCGCCGGTTCGCAGGGAGCCTCATTCTACACGGCGCCGAATCCGGCGTACGGTGCGACATTCACATATTTCATCAAGGAAGCTCCAAAGACGATGCGGCAAAAGCGGCAGGAAGCCGAGCGCGACGCCGAGCGTCGCAAGCAGCCTTTTAAGTACCCGTCCATTGCCGAGCTTCGTGCCGAGGCCGAGGAAGAGGCTCCGGCGGTCATATTCACGATCACCGACTCTGAGGGCAAGATCGTTCGTCGCCTTAACACGCCGGCCGGATCGGGTATTCAGCGGACGGTGTGGGATATGAGGTACACAGCCCCGTCGATCTCGGCTGCCGCGGCGGGCGGCCCCGGCGGTTTTGGCGGCGGCAGTGGCGGCGGAGGGTTTGGCGGATTTGGCGGCGGCCCGCAGGGTCCGTTGGTAATGCCGGGCAAATACACCGTAACGATGGCGATGCGTGTCAACGGGGTTGTGACCTCGCTTCCGGGCTCGCAGACCTTTAATGTCGTTGTCGAGGGCAAGGAGAATATTTCGGCGGCTGACGCTAAGCTGTTGGCAGAGTTCCAGCGAAAGGTCTCGAACCTTCAGCGTGCGGTCGGTGCGGCTTCAAATGTCGCGAGCGACGCCAAGACGAGGATCGGATTGCTCAAGCGAGCAGCGGCCGAGGCGCCGACCGACAATAAGAAACTGATCGACCAGGCAGAGGCTTTCGATAACGAGATCGACGCTCTGATCAACGAGATCCGCGGAGGACGTGAGAATAGCGAGATCCCGCCGCCGTCGATCGCTCAGCGTATAGGCAACGTGGCCGGTACGATACGCCTGGCGACGATCAAACCGACGCAGTCGCAGTTGGCCAATTACGAGCTTGCTAATTCCGAATTCGCACCGGTTCTGGCAAAACTCAAGAAGCTGATCGAGACCGATCTGCCTAAGTTTGAGAAGGAGCTAGAGGCGGCCGGAGCGCCGCTTACACCGGGCCGGCTGCCGTAGGACAAGGAGCCGGCATCTAAACATGCCTTTACGGGCATCATAAACGTTTTGAAACCGATCTGCGGGTTCGAGCGTAAATTATGGGTGCATTTGATCATCGCATTGCAGGTGCGAGCCGCGCGTTGCTAAAATCTAGGAATCTCATTTTCGGAGGAAGTGTTTTATGAAAAGAGCTGTTTGTTTGTTGGTCGCGGTAGTCGCGATGGCATTTGCTGCCAACGCCCAGGGCATCGAGGTCGGTGCGACGATGGAGAATTTCTCGCTTCAGGACCTCAAAGGCAATACCGTCACCCTCAACCAAGTGAAGGGGAAGAACGGCACGGTCATTATGTTTCTCTCGGCACAGTGCCCGGTTGTCAAAGCCTACACGAAGCGCATCAACGATATCGCGGCTGCGTATAAAGAGCACGGGATCAACTTTATCGGCATTAACTCGAATTCGACCGAGTCGCTTGACTGGGTCCGCAGCGACGCCGAGCAGAACTTTCCCGGCATGTGGATGTTGATCGACAAGGGTAACAAACTCGCCGATAAGATCGGTGCCACGGTCACGCCTGAGGCGTATTACCTCAATGCGAAGAACGTGCTGCTTTTCCACGGGGCTATCGACAACGACCGCAAGGGCGACAATATCACTGAGGAGTACCTCAAGACCGCTTTCGATCAGTCGCTTGCCGGGCGCAAAATAGACCGCACAAAGGTCAATGCATTTGGCTGCACCATCAAGCGTGTCGGCGCACAGTAAATAATGACCGAGCTTTTTGCACGATACATTGCGAGGACGGCTGTATTAGCGGTCCTCGCATTCGTTTTTTGCGGCTTTGCCTATGCGCAAAAGCCTCAAAAAGCCTCGCCACCTGTGCCCGCCGGCCCCAAGGTCACTCGAATCGATATCGACGGCCTCAAGGCACTTCTCAAACCCGGCGGCAAACCGCTGCTCATCAATTTTTGGGCGACGTGGTGTGACCCTTGCCGCGAGGAGTTTCCTGAACTCGTGAAGATCGACGCCATATATAAGGGAAAGATCGATTTCATTACCGTTTCGCTCGACGATATAGATGATATCGATACCGTCGTGCCAAAATTCCTGCGCGAGCAAAAGGCTGAGATGCCCGCTTACCTTCTGAAGACTCCGGACGAGAGCGCCGCGATCTCAATGGTCTCAAAGGACTGGAGCGGCAGCCTTCCGCTGACCGTGCTCTTTGGCCCCGGCGGTGAACTCGCCTATCAGCGGGCCGGAAAGATCCGATACGAAACGGTCGTCGCGGAGTTGGATAAGGTCCTCGCCAAGTCGGCTCCGCCCTCGCCGTCGTCAACCAACAAATAAAGATCTGTCCGACTTTGCAGTCGGATCTCGGTTTAGTATTATAGTAGATGCACAGTTGCATAGATAATACACCGATCCGGAGGCATGGATGTTCAGAAAAATAGAGGATTTTAAGAGGGCGTGGGACTATGAGGCGGAAATGACCGGAAAAGTGCTGAATGCGCTTACCGACGCCTCACTTTCACAAAGAGTTTATGACGATGGCCGGACTCTCGGCTTTCTCGGCTGGCACCTGACGCTTACCTTGGGCGAAATGCTGGCCCTTGTGGGCCTAAATATAGACGCACCCGGTGAAGATGCTCCTTGTCCGTCGAGTGCTGCAGAGATCTCGGCTGCGTATCAAAAGGCCGCGAGATCGGTCGCTGACGAGGTCGCAGCCAACTGGTCCGACGAAACGCTGCTTATCGAAGACGAGATGTACGGAGAGACGTGGTCTCGCGGGATGACGCTCTTTTACCTGATCGCTCATCAGACTCATCATCGCGGGCAAATGACGGTCCTTATGAGGCAGGCAGGGTTGCCGGTGCCGGGCATTTATGGCCCGTCGAAAGAGGAATGGGCGGCAATGGGTGCTCCTGCAATGGCGTGAACTGCTGCCCTAAGTTCAGACAGAGTTTATGCCTTCGGATTTGATATCGAGGTCCGAAGCGCATAAACTCTTTTGTTTATTTTAGGGAGTTAATTTTGTCCTGATGAACACTATCACACCGGAGATCGTCGAGCAGCACAATCTCACTCCCGAAGAGTATTCGCGTATCAAAGAGATCCTTGGCCGCGAGCCAAACCTGACCGAACTTGGCGTCTTTAGCGTGATGTGGTCTGAGCACTGCTCGTACAAGTCGTCTCGTGTTCATCTCAAGCGGCTTCCGACGACAGGCGAGCGTGTGATCGTGCCGCCGGGCGAGAATGCCGGCGTGGTCGATATCGGCGACGACTGGTGCGTGGCGTTCAAGGTCGAGTCGCACAATCATCCGAGCTTCATCGAGCCGTTTCAAGGGGCCGCGACCGGCGTCGGCGGCATCCTGCGTGACGTTTTTACGATGGGAGCCAGGCCGGTCGCTGCGATGAATTCGCTACGATTTGGCCCGCTCGATGACGCTAAGAACGGAAATCGCAATAAGTCGATCCTCAAAGGCTGTGTCTCCGGTATCGGCCATTACGGCAACTGTTTTGGCGTGCCGACGGTCGGCGGGGAAGTCGTCTTTGACGAATCGTACAGTCTAAATCCGCTCGTGAATGCATTTGCCCTCGGCTTGGTGCGAAAGGACCAGATCTTTTTTGGCAAAGCGACCGGTATTGGCAACCCCGTGCTCTACGCTGGTGCCAAGACCGGCCGCGACGGCATCCACGGAGCGACGATGGCTTCGGCGGAGTTTGATGAGGAGGCGCTGGAAAAGCGGCCGACCGTGCAGGTCGGTGATCCGTTCCTCGAGAAGCTGCTGCTCGAGGCGTGCCTCGAAGCAATGCGCAGCGGTGCGATCAAGGGCATTCAGGATATGGGTGCCGCCGGACTGACGTCGTCGTCGGTCGAGATGGCGGCACGTGCGGGCACAGGACTCGAGCTTGACCTTACGCTCGTTCCTCAACGCGAGACCGGCATGACCGCGTACGAAATGCTGCTCTCCGAGTCGCAGGAGCGAATGCTGATCGTCGCTCGCGAGGGACGCGAGAAAGAGGTCGTCGAGATCTTTAACAAATGGGACCTCGACGCCGTCGTTATCGGCAAGGTCGTCGAGGGCGACCGTCTGAAGATATTTCACAACGGCGTACTTGAGGCGGACCTGCCAGTCATGGCCCTCACCGACGAGGCGCCGAAATACAACAGGCCAATGAAGCCGGTCGAGATCGGCGAGTTGAAACCAAGGAACTCCGAGCCGGCTCAGGACTCAAGTTCCACGGATCGCGACCTCAGCGACAGCTTGCGTCGATTGCTCGCATCGCCCAATATTTGCTCAAAACGCTGGGTTTACGAGCAGTACGACACGATGGTCCGCACAAATACCGCGGTCCTGCCGGGTGCCGACGCGGCGGTGATCCGCATCAAGGAGACCCGCCGTGCGATCGCAATGTGTCTCGACGGCAACGGTAAGTACGTCGCGATCAACCCGCGAGAAGGTGCAAAATTAGCGGTCGCCGAGGCCGCACGCAACGTCGTTTGCGTCGGTGCTAAGCCCATTGCTGTCACTAATTGCCTTAATTTCGCCTCACCCGAGCGTCCCGAGGTAATGTGGAGCTTCTCCGAGGTTGTCGACGGTATGAAGGCGGCGTGCGAGGTATTTGAGACACCCGTCGTATCGGGCAATGTTTCGTTTTACAACGAGACCGACGGCCGCGGCATCTTGCCGACGCCGGTGATCGGCATGGTCGGCCTCATCGACGACACGCGAAAGATCGTTACACAGGGCTTCAAGACGGAGGGCGACCTGATCGCGGTGTTGGGCAAGACCCGCGACGATCTGGCATCCGGCCAATACGCTCAAACGATACTTGGCCTGACCACGGATGAGATCATCGCAAGAGGGGCTTTCCCGGCGATCGATCTCGAACAGGAAAGACTCGTACAGACGACGCTGCTAAGACTGATCGATGAGTGCCTGATCAAGTCCGCTCACGACTGCTCGGACGGCGGGCTTGCCGTGGCTATCGCGGAGAGCTGCTTTTCATCGCTGGGCCGCGACGCGATCGGGGCCGAGATCTCGGTGAATGACGCGGAGCTTACGGCCGAGGCACTGCTTTTTGGCGAGACGCCGTCTCGTATCGTCATCAGCTTTGCTCCCGAGAATGAGGCCCGTATCAGGGAACTGCTCGGCGACTGTCCGATGACCGAGTTGGGCCGCGTTACCGGCGACACCCTGAACATAGCCGACAACGGCAAGCCGCTCGTTTCGACAATGGTGTGCGACCTCGAAGCCGCGTGGCGCGATTCGCTGCGTTGCAGGCTCGAAGCGTAGGACCACAACTTTCCGATCACTAGAAAACTGAGTCTCCAAACCGGAGTTGAGACCCGACCTACCTGTTGACAAGTTTTAATCCTTACTTTATTGTAATGATTAAATTTATAAGGCTTGTCGCAAGGGCATAGAGCAAGGCCGACGATCCTCGGAACAATATTGTTGTATTTCTTGCTGGCAAAATTGAGGAAGTTTATTGATCATGACCAGTGTACCGACGGTTGAAACAGAGGACGGGCAGAAGCAGTTTTATTTCAGGCTCCTGGACCGGATCGAAAAGATCGGGAATTCAATCCCGAACCCCGCAGTTTTGTTTGCGGCTTTGGCGATAGGCATCCTGCTTTTATCGGCATTCGTTTCGTGGACAGGGATATCGGTAAAGCATCCCGGCACAGGCGAAACTGTTACTGCCATTAATCTGCTATCGGTCGAAGGCCTGCACAAGATCCTTACCGGCTTTGTAACAAACTTTACGGGGTTTGCTCCGCTCGGGGTGGTCTTAGTAGGCATCATGGGAATCGCGGTCGCTGAAGCCAGTGGCCTGATCTCAACTGTCTTGCGTCTGATCGTAATGTCCGCGCCCAAGCGGCTTCTGACCGCTTTTGTCGTGTTTGCAGGTGTCATGTCAAACATGGCCAGCGACATCGGTTATGTCGTATTGATACCTTTGTCGGCGATGCTTTTTTTGGCCGTCGGACGCCACCCGCTTGCGGGCCTCGCGGCGGCGTTCGCCGGTGTGTCGGGTGGATTTTCTGCAAATCTGCTGCTTGGGCCGACTGACGCGTTGCTCGCTGGCCTTACCCAGGAAGCGGCGAGGATCATCGACACGACTTACACGGTCACGCCTGCGGCAAATCTGTATTTTATGGCGGCCTCGACATTCTTAGTGACTGTGTTGGGGACGATAATTACCGAGAAGTTCGTGGTTCCGCGTCTCGGCGAATATAAAGGGGAGGAGAGGGCTCAGTCACTCGAAAGACTTACGTCGGAGGAGAAACGCGGCCTGCTGTTCACTTTCGCCGCGACATTGATCTTCGCAGCGATCATTCTGTGGGGCACGGTTCCGTCGGATGGTTTCCTTCGCGATGCTAAGACAGGAAGCCTGCTAAAGTCACCCTTCCTGTCAGGCATCATCGCTCTGATATTCTTCGGCGGCGTGATCCTGGGCATCGTTTACGGCTTCGTCACAAAAACATTCAAGAACCTGGACGACGTGGTGAAAGCAATGGAAAATTCCATGAAAACGATGTCGGTCTATCTGGTGTTGGCATTCTTTGCTTCGCAGTTTGTCGCTTTTTTCAACTGGTCAAATCTCGGAATTATCCTCGCGGTCGAAGGTGCAGAGTTACTGCGCAGTCTAGAGCTGAGCGGCGTGACAATGATAGTTTCGTTCGTCATTCTGTCGATCATCCTTGATCTTTTCATCGGTTCCGCTTCGGCAAAGTGGGCCGTAATGGCACCGGTTTTTGTGCCGATGCTGATGCTGCTGGGCTATTCACCCGAATTGACTCAGGCCGCATATCGCATCGGCGACAGTGTCTGCAACATCATAACGCCGCTAATGTCTTACTTTCCGCTGATAGTAGCTTTCGCGCAGAAGTACGACCCAAGGGCCGGTATCGGGACGATAATGTCAATGATGCTTCCGTACTCAGTTGTCTTCTTTATCGGCTGGACCCTGTTCCTTGTGGTTTGGTTCGCTTTCGAATTGCCGCTCGGCCCCGGTGCAGGCATTCACTACGCTCCGGAGCGATGATCTGAATAGAAAGCGGGCGAAAAGTCGGTGTTCGACGAGAGGGTCCGCGTTCCGTCGCCCAACGATTTATTCGGCCAAGATTCCGAAAAAGCTAAGAAACTTATTAAGCTAGTGTGGGCGGCCAACGCCGTCCGCACTATATATGTCCGCAGGCGTTTATCTCCACACCCCGTTCTGCAAGTCGCGGTGTTCGTATTGCGATTTTGCGACCGACGTGTATCGCGACAGCGGAGCGGTCGAGCGGTATGTCGACGCACTATGTGCGGAAGTTAAGGGTTCGGAATTCGAAGTTCAAGCGGACACCATCTACTTTGGCGGCGGCACGCCCTCGCTATTGACGTCGGAGCAAGTCGAGAGAGTGCTTGCGGCTGTTAGGTCGAGATTCGATGTTGCCGCGGACACCGAGATCACGATGGAGATGAATCCCGCGACCGTAACGTCTGAGTCGCTCGCGGCCTACCGCGACCTTGGTGTAAACCGGGCGAGCTTCGGCGTTCAGACATTTGACGACCGTGCTCTGAAGCTGCTTGCTCGCGGGCACGACGCGAATGACGCGCGAGAGACCTTTAGGCTGCTGCGGGAGGCGGGCTTTGATAACATCAGCCTCGACCTGATCGCCGGTCTGCCGGGCCAGACGATGGCCGATTGGGAAGCGAATCTCGACGAGGCGATCATTATGTCGCCCGAGCATATCTCGCTCTATCTATTGGAGATACACTCGGGCACGCCGCTAGCGGAGCAGGTCCGCAGTGGGCGGCGGCCAACGCCTGACGATCAGCTCGCGGCCGAAATGTACGAGATGATGCTCGACCGTCTCGCAGCCGCCGGGTACGAGCAATACGAGATCTCAAATTTCTCCCGGCCCGGCTTTGCGTCGCGGCACAATACAAAATACTGGACGCTCGACCCGGTTTTTGGCTTCGGGGTGTCGGCCCACTCATTCGACGGCAATCAGCGTTTTGCGAATGAACGAGATACCGCAAAGTACGTCGAACTGATGGAATCGAACAAAACCGCTGAAGTTATGCGGGAAGCTATAGCTATTGCATCTGAATTTGTTTTTCTTGGTTTGCGGCTAACGGACGGGGTCGACTTAGCGCACTATAAAGATCGTTTTGATCGGGACCTGCTTGATGAGCATCGTGACGGCACGGCACGTCTCACCGATGCTGGTCTAATTTCAGTCGAGTCGGGTAAATTGAGGCTAACAAGAAAAGGAATGTTGTTCTCAAACGAAGTGTTTAGCGAGTTTGTTTAATAACAGGATTTTTGGGTGAAGGGCAGTTTTTACTAAGACTGCGAATCAGCTTAGAGACATCTTGCAATTCACCGACATCGTTGGTTGAACTGTAGTAAGACGCTTTTACTTTGCTGCCCGCCAGTTGAAATATTCCCCGAAAACTACTGAGCCGAAATGCGTTCATGCTTTTGTAATAATCCAGAAACAAAATGTACTGGGTGCCGCGAACCAGCGGATAGTTTCTCGATATGTCAACAAAGACTGAACGGCCATCTACGAGTACAGAACCGCCGACTTCCGTCATTATAACCGTACCTCCACGGCGAAGTTGGGGTTTGGAGCCGGTTTTAAGCACGTCGACGATGTCTAGTTTGTAGTCCGTAAATGCATAATCCGTATTCTCGGCGAGTTGTGACGAATGTGAAGCAATATCCGTTACAATGACGGCGTCAGATTTGCACGCTAGATCTTGTATATATGCGGATTTGTTAAAACCGGGAGTGTCGCCGGGACGACCGCTTGCGAATGGGGCGTCCAAATAAATCTGTACGTTTTCTTTTGATGGAGCGTAAAGGTCAACGGCAAAGGCAGCCCAATAGGCACTCCGTTTCCGCTGCTCCGCGCTAATTGAGTTTCTCGTTACTCGTGTTGTTTCATACCGCTGCGACCGCTCAGGCTCTTCTTGCGAGTACGTGGTGATGCCGAAGAGAGTCTGGACTAAGAGAAGCAAAGCCAAGGATTTACACTTAGTCTTTATCATGTAACATGGACCGTTTGACGGTAAAAGCATCATGTCAATAAGAACCTTACCCATAGTTTTTGTTTTTCTATTCTCGATTGCAAACGTCGCGGGACAGCCGATGCCTCGAGTCGACCGTGAATTTCGTGCCGTTTGGGTCGCGACCGTCGATAACATCGACTTTCCGACGAAGAAAGGTCTTCCCGTTGACGAGCAAAAGGCCGAGTTGCTCGCGATTCTCGACCTCGCAAAAAAGCTGCGACTTAACGCGGTCATCTTTCA
>CAZJFB010000086.1:0-15768 GCA_964545145.1 uncultured Chloracidobacterium sp.
CCGGGCCTCACGCAGCCACTGCTCGACCGTCTTTACCTGAAACATCGGCACATTCGTGCCTTCGCCACCAACGCCGGCACCGCCATCACGCCCGACTCCTCTACGCTTCAACGGCTTTCCGTCCATAAAGACCTCCCGGCCACGCATATTAGCAGAATCGCGAGAGAAATACAACGTTGCAAAGATGCAACATCTCTGCTACACTCAAAACCATGAAGATCGCCAAAACAGGCGTAAAAACCACACTCTTACTCGATAAAACGATTGAACATGAACACGGGGAGCAGAAGTAAAAGCGAAAAAGTTAAAAGAAAAAAGGAAAAGTTGACGGGAAAATCGCCGGGATGGGGCGGTCTGCGGGAGAATTTGCTTACTGTTTGATACAATTCTCTCGTTCAAATCCAATACCAGACCAGATCCTACGAATTGAAGGATCGAGGAGAATCGTAATGAAGCGCCTTGCTGCATATCTCTTGATATTTACGCTCGCAATCTCAGCGGTCGCCCAGGTACCGCAGCCGAAGTCCGGATCGGACAAGACGGCAGCCAAGCCTGCCGCGACTCAGCCAAACGATCAGGAATACACTGACTCGATAATCAAGAACACGACCGACAAGCAGTTCCTGACCGAGATCGTCGATCACCTTCCTGCCTCTGCCAAGGTTCCGACGCCGGCCAAGGTGCTCGGATATCCGATCGGCACGCCCAATAAGTTGACCTATACCAAGGATCAGTATCGTTATTATCGCGAACTCGAAAAAGCGAGCCCGAGGGTCAAGACCTTCGTCGCACCCGAGAAGAGCGAGCAGGGCCGCGAGCAGATGCTGATCGTCGTCGGCGACGAGGCTAACCTGGGCAAGCTCGACCGCTACAAAGAGATCACGGCAAAGCTCGCCGACCCGCGCGTCACCAACGAGGAAATGGCCAAGGCGTTGATAGCCGAGGGCAAAGCGATCTATTGGGCGTCGGGCTCTATCCATTCACCCGAGACCGGTTCGCCCGAGATGCTGATGGAGATGGCGTATCGCCTTGCGGTCGAAGAGACGCCTTTCATCCAGCAGATCCGCAAGAACGTGATCGTCATGATCACGCCGACACTCGAGGTCGATGGCCGAGACACGATGGTGGACCTTTACAACTATCGAAGGGCGAACGAGGGCAAACGAGTTCCCGGCCTGGTCTATTGGGGCAAATACGTCGCTCACGACAACAACCGCGATTCTATGGGAATGGCCCTTGCGTTGACGCGCAATCAGATGGCGCACTTCCTGGATTACCATCCGACCGTTTTGCACGATCTTCATGAATCGGTTCCCTTTCTCTATACCTCGACCGGGACAGGTCCATATAATGCGTGGCTCGACCCGATAGTCGTCAGCGAATGGCAAGACCTTGCCTATTACGAGATCGAGGAAATGACAAAGCGCGGCGTTCCCGGCGTCTGGACGCACGGGTTTTATGACGGATGGGCGCCGAATTACATGTTCTATGTCGCGAACGGCCACAATTCGATCGGCCGTTTCTACGAGACATTCGGCAACGGCGGCGCCGACACGCAGGACCGCGTTGTCGGCGAACAGAGCCAGCGCACCTGGTTCCGGCCCAATCCGCCTCTCGCCCGCGTCAAGTGGTCGATACGCAACAATATCAACATGCAGCAGAGTGCGCTCCTGCTCGCAATGAACTACGTTTCGCAGAACAAGGACAAGTTCCTAAGCAATTTCTATCTCAAGAGCAAACGTTCGGTTGCAAAGGCCCGGACCGAAGGGCCCGCGGCGTACGTCCTGCCGGCAAGCGAGACTCGCCCGGTCGAGGCCGCCGATCTCGTCAACTTGCTCAAGATGCAGGGCGTTGAGGTGCACAAACTGAATTCCGACGCCGAAACTAAGGATGGCAAGTTCGGAGCAGGCAGCTATGTGGTAAGAATGGACCAGCCGTATTCGCGCATGGCCGATATGCTGCTCGATACCCAGTATTACAACGTTAACGATCCGCGGCCTTACGACGATACGGGCTGGACACTGGGCCCGCTCCGAAACGTAAAGACGATAAGGGCAAAGGACGAGAAGATCCTCGACGCTGCGATGACGATGATCAACGGCCCCGCAAAGGTCATGGGCAAAGTTGACGGCTCGGGATCAGCCGGATGGGTCGTCAATCATACCGGCGAGAGTGCCATCGCCCAGCTCAGGTACAGGCTAAAGGATGTGAAATTCTCGGCCGCTCAGGCCGCATTCAAGGTGGGCGACAAGAACTTCAATGCGGGCTCGTATCTTATCAAGGCCGAGGGCAACCCGGCAGATGCGGGTGCCCGTATCGCCAAGGAAGTTACAGACCTTGGGCTCACAGCCACTGCCGTCGATAAGATGCCTGAGGTCGCGAATCATGCAATATCGACACCGCGCATCGCACTTGTCCACACCTGGATCAACACCCAAAACGAGGGCTGGTATCGCGTGGAACTCGACCGTCTCGGCATTCCGTACGATTACATCTCGGATCAGGTGATCGGCCGCACGCCAAACCTTCGGGACAAATGGGACGTGATCATCTTTGGCCCGGTCGGCGGCAACGCTCAAACGATAGTACGGGGCACTCCGAAATTCAGCGACTCCGAACCGCCGATCCCATGGAAGTCGTCCGAACTGACACCGAACATGGGACTCTCGCCTGACCAGACCGACGACATTAGGGGCGGAATGGGGATTCAGGGCGTCGCGAATCTCCAAAAGTTCATCGAGGGCGGCGGGCTATTTGTGACCGTCGGCGGCAACGCTTCGATACCGATCGACTTTGGTATCGCTTCGGGAGTAGCGATCCAGGATTCTAACCAACTCCAGGCACGCGGGTCGGTCCTCAATGCAACCTTCGCGGATCGGCGCAGCCCGATCGCATACGGTTATGACGAGACTCTGGCCGTTTACTTCAACCAGTCACCGATCTTTCAGGTTGGCGGCGGCGGATTCGGCGGCGGTGGAGGCGGCGGCCAGGGCGGTCCGGGCGGTGGAGCCGGTGCCGGACGCCCGACCGGGCGTGGAACTATTTCCGATCCGGATATCGTTCAAGGACGCAAGCCGCTTGAGCCGGCACCGAGCGGTGGCGGTGGTGCCGGATTGGGACAAGGCCAGGGACAGCCTCAACCACCTGCTTCATCGCAGCCGCGGATCATACTTCGTTTTGCAGCCGAGCGAGAGCTGCTAGTAAGCGGAATGCTCGCCGGCGGCTCTGAGCTTGCTAACCGGCCCGCGATCGTAGACGTCCCTGTGGGCAAGGGTCACGTAGTGATGTTCGCAAATAATCCGATGTGGAGACATCAGACGCACGGAAGCTTTTCGCTTCTCTTTAATGCGATCCTCAATTACGACAATCTAGGCGTTGGGCGCGGCGGCGGCGGCCCCGCGCGCCCCGCTGCGGAGGAAGATGATTACAACGATAATTGATGCTTAGCTCATCGGACAGAAAGGCCCCGTTTCGGCGGGTCCTTTTTGTTCGAACCGAAACTAGCGGCTGAAACGTGACGTATTAGATATCATCGAATCCCGGCATATAAGGAGTTCCGCAGTTATGAAGAGATTGTTGTCATTTGCTTTTTTGTTTATCGTGATCGTGATCGGTAAGATCGTGATCGTTGCTCAGACAGATATGAAACCACCCGTTGCAAAGAAAGTTCCCAAGGTCTTGAAGATCCACGGTTATGAGATCGTGGACAATTACGCATGGCTCCGTGACCGGAATAAGGACAAGGACCCGGCAATAATCGACTATCTGACTGCCGAAAATAAGTACACTGAGTCATTTATGGGCCCGCATCAGGGCCTCGTCGATACGCTATATAAGGAAATGCTTGGCCGAATAAAGCAGACGGATATGAGCGTTCCGACCAGGATCGGCCAATACTGGTACTTCAACACTACAGAAGAAGGTAAACAGTATCCGACCTATTTTCGAAGCAGGACCCGTGACGGAGCCGGTCGCGAAATGCTGCTCGATCAGAATGAGATGGCAAAGGGATTCAAGTACTTCGCCATCGGTGCTTTCGAGGTGAGCGATGACGGCAATATGCTTGCTTTCTCGACGGACACGACCGGTTACCGTCAGTACACGCTCCAGTTCAAAGATCTTAGGACCGGGAAGGTCCTTCCGGATAAGATCGAGCGGGTGACCTCGACCGAATGGTCACCCGACGGGAAATATTTCTTCTACGGACAGGAAGACGACGTCTCAAAACGCTCTGACAAGATCTATCGCCACGTTGTCGGAACAACGGGCCCGGACACCCTGCTTTTTGAAGAAAAGGACGTTCTCTTCAACTGCGGCATTGGCCGGTCGCGCGACAAGAAGATGTTGTTCATCCAGTCAGGCGCAGCGACGATGAGCGAATATCGATACCTTCCCGCGGACACCCCGCTCGGCGAATGGAAATTGCTCGCACCTCGGCGTGAGAACCACGAATACTCGGCCGATTTCGACATGGGCGAGTTTTACATAACGACCAATAAGGACGCCGAAAACTTCAAGGTCGTTCGGGCTCCTCTCTCTGACCCGTCTGAAGCGAACTGGAAGGACTTTATTCCACACAACCCGGCGATAAAGATCGAGGGGATCAGTTTCTTTAAGGACTACGCTGTAGTGTCTGAGCTGGAAAATGGACTTGAGTATATCCGCGTGATGGATCGCAAGACGCGCCGCGCAGACATGCGTATCCCAACACCCGAGACCGTTTATACAATGGGATTATCGGGCAATCCGGAATACGACACTCCATACGTCAGATATAACTACTCGTCGATGATCACGCCGAACTCGACTTTCGAGTTCGACCTCAAGTCCCGACAGAGCGAACTGGTCAAGCAGCAGGAGATCCCGAGCGGTCACGATAAGAACAATTACGAGACCACTCGTGTATGGGCCACGGCTCGCGACGGCGTAAAGGTACCTGTTTCGATCATTATGAAGAAAGGTACCAAACTCGACGGAAAGGCCCCGATGCTTCTTTACGCATATGGTTCCTATGGAGCCTCGATGACGCCAAACTTCTCAACGGCGCGACTCTCGCTCGTCGATCGCGGCATGATCTACGCGATCGCCCACATCCGCGGCGGCAGCGAACTCGGCGAGAAATGGCGTCAGGATGGGCGTATGTTCAAGAAGATGAACACGTTCACGGATTTCGTCGATTCCGCGAAATGGCTGATCGCGAACAAGTATACATCGAGCGACCGCCTTGTGATCCAGGGCGGCTCGGCCGGCGGTCTATTGATGGGCGTTGTGGTAAATCTCTCACCGGAAACATTTAAGGCAGCTATCGCACAGGTGCCATTTGTTGACGTGATGAATACCATGCTTGACGATAGCCTGCCGCTTACGACTGGCGAGTGGATCGAGTGGGGCAATCCGAATGAGAAGAAAGCGTGGGATTACATGATCACGTACTCGCCATACGACAACGTAAAAGCTCAGGCTTATCCCAATATGCTCATAGAGGTCTCGCTGAACGACAGCCAGGTGCCGTATTGGGAAGGTGCCAAATGGGCCGCGAAACTCCGCGAGATGAAAACCGACAAAAACATCATCCTGCTGAAGACAAATATGGGAGCCGGCCACGGCGGCTCGTCGGGTAGATATGACCGGCTGAAGGAAGTAGCCTTTGATTATGCCTACGCTCTTACGCAGGTAGGCATTACCAGGTAGATCGCTCTGGATCTGTTAAGAAGGGCGGTGCCGATCCATACGGCGCCGCCTTGTTTTCGGTCATTCTGGTCACATGCTGCCGGTCAAATTGACCGAAGATAACTAACCCCCCCGTCTCCCGTTCTGAGATGTTCCTCATAAAAGATCAACAATTATGGTACTGCGGCGTTCTTTCCGCTCTGTGGCACGACCGTTGCCAATGTATGGCCGGGATTCTCCCGCTCATGTTGGAAGAGGTCACTACAGGAATTACGACTATGAGGAATCACCTACTAACAAAAGCCAGTGCGACAGCGATGATACTTGCATTGCTGTTTTCGACAACTGCTCTTGCGCAGAGTTCAGATCGGACCACGCAAAGTAAGGCGGAGGCGTCAGAGACTCCTTTTTCCGCCTTTCTGAATGAGATACCGCCGACAGCCACTTCAGGGACCGGATTTGTAAAGGAAACTGAGAAGATATTTCAGATCCTCGGTGCCCCCGGCACCAAAAGTGCGGTCCTGATCGACCGATTCGGCTTTGCCAGAGAGATCGTAGCCGGCACCGTTTCCGGGCGCCTCAATGCTGAGGGCAACGGGCGAAGGCTGGTTCGGATCAACTGGAGCGGCGTGTTCGCGACCGCAAAGACTGACGCCGAACTGGATAGCATCCTACGCGGACTCTTGGCGCAGGCCGAAGCAACGCAGGGCAAGACAGTACTCTACCTTGACGATATCGCGAGCTTTTCGAAAGCATCTCCACTATTCGGAGCTCGGGCAGCTGAAGCCATCTATAACTCACTATCCAGTGGAAGGCTTCGAGTGCTGAGTGGTTCGGACGCTTCGGAGTTTCATTCTCAGATCGCGGGCGACGTCCGCCTTCGTTCCAAATTCGAGAGCGTTGGCCTGGCCGGACCAAGTAGTGATGACGATTTTGTTGGCGACAAACTTTCCCCTGATCTCAGAGCCCTCGTAGCTGATGCCGACGAGAATAGGACCGTTAAGGTTATTTTGCAGTCGGATGATATTGACAATCCACAGTTGCTGAGCGTTCTAGGCCGAAACGGGGTCGTTATTGGCACAAGGGCTGAAGCTCTTAACATGTTGGTCGTCGAAATGCCCGTTCGAGTAGCCGAGGCGGTCGCTGCGGTAAGAAGTGCAAGGCATCTATCGCTTGATCGCGAACTCACATCACTTGGACATATTGAGACAACAACGGGTGTCTCGCTGGTCCGTACAATGACGAATACAGTTGTCGTCGGCGGCATCGTGAACACAGTCACCAGCCAGCTTGACGGATCAGGTATCGGGATCGCGGTAGTCGATTCCGGGGTGTACGAGGGTCATCGGTCATTCGTTGATTCTAGTACACTACTGGGCGGCGACCGCGTTGTTAAGCACGTCGATTTTACCCAAGGCGGTAGCACTAGCGGAAATTCATCGACTAGCCGTGATCCTTATGGACACGGCTCTCACGTAGCTGCTTTAGCTGCGGGAACTAAGGGCTCGGGTTCAGAACTGTTGCCTTACCGCGGTATTGCCCCTAACTCAAAGATCATCAATGTTAGGGTTTTAGGACAAAATGGAACCGGGACAACTGCATCGCTTATTCAGGGTCTCGATTGGATCCTGGCAAATCGCTCCGCAAACAACATCAAGGTTGTAAATCTTAGCCTCGGAACGCCGGCGATCGAGACATGGCGGAATGATCCGCTGTGCAGGGCAGCTCGCCGTTTGGTTGATGCCGGAATAGTTGTCGTCGCGGCAGCCGGAAACAACGGCAAACTTCCTGATGGTCGCAAGATCTACGGGGCGATCCATTCGCCGGGCAACGATCCTTCTGTCATCACGGTTGGTGCATCAAACACATTCGGCACCGATGCCCGCGATGATGATGGTATTGCAACTTACAGTTCCCGTGGACCAACGCGGTCCTACTTTGTGAATTCTAGTGGTACAAAGGTCTATGACAACCTGATCAAGCCGGATCTTGTCGCACCGGGTAATCGACTCGTTTCTGCAGTTGGTCGTGACAGCTTGCTCCTTGAGCAAAATCCGTCGCTGGCTGTCTATCCAACATCATCGAATAACGATGAAGTTACAATGATGTACCTCTCGGGTACGTCGATGGCCACCCCGATCGTATCGGGTGCCGCAGCACTGCTGCTGCAGGCAAACCCAAAGCTGACACCGAACATGGTGAAAATGCTGTTGGAATACACGGCACAGCCGCTCGCTGGCTTCAACTATTTTGAGCAGGGAGCCGGACAACTTAATGTCGAAGGTGCGATTCGCGTTGCAAGGCAGATCCGCCAGGATCTCCCAAATCCTACAGCGAATGGCACATGGATGTTCACGTCCTCCGAAGTCCCCGAGCATGCGTCGACGATCGCCGGAACAAGGTTTCAGTGGTCCGGCGGACTTATTACCGGCTACGGCACCATTAGCGGCACTGACCTCGTAACGAAATATCAAGGGATATATGCGAACGGGATCCTGGTCAGTGATGGCATCCTCGTAAGTGACGGTATTTTGGTAAGCGATGGCATTCTTGTTAGTGACGGCATTCTCGTAAGCGATGGGATAATCGTGAGCGACGGTGTTATCTTGGCAAGCGGGACTGCTCCGAATGGGTCTCAGACAATCAATCGTGGAAATAGGATAGGATCGTCCAGTATGTTGTTTGGCACATCTTCTCCTATGATCGATTACCAGACGATCGCGGACGGTATTCTTGTAAGTGATGGGATCCTTGTCAGTGACGGTATTTTGGTGGGTGATTCGGCAACCTCGCTTGCAACGAGAACAATGGTGTTTGGCGACAACACGGCGTGCATGCATTGATCGTAAGTGCTCCGTAGATATGAAGGCACGGTAGCAAAAGTACCGTGCCTTTTTGTGGTGAAAGATTTTTGTTGAAAAACAACAACGTTTAATGGATAATTGTTTGTGTCGGTTAGCTGCCGACATTTCTTCAAGATAGACCTGCCCTCGTTTCTCTCGTATTCAGCCCCGAATGCCTCCAAAGGAAAAGTACATAACTCTTTTTCTCGCCATCCTCACACCGTTCGCTCTAGCGTCGGTGTTTTGGGCATTTTCCGGTCTGACGGTTGAACGGATCGATTCTGGTGTAATTACTCTTGCAGCGCTGACAGTCTTTTGCAGCTGCTATCTCAGGATACAGCTGCCGCGAGTTAATATTCACCTTACTATCTCCGATGGGTTGATAATTCTCGCAATGATCCAATATGGCGGCGATATTGCCTTGCTGATCGCCGTTTTGGAAACCGCGCTTGCCTCACTGAACATACTTCGACAGGGTGTTGAGATCAAAGCCCGTACGATACTCCTTAATACGTATTTTGCTGCCCTCTCCGTTTTCGTCGCAGCACAGGTTGTCGCCTATGTGTTTGGGCCGGTTCAAATAGTTCTGCAAAGAAACGAGATCACTAGCTTCGTTTGGCTGCTCGGCCTGATGGCGTTATCACTTTTCCTTGTTAACTCAGTTCTGGTTGCCGTGTACTCAGCCTTGAAAAAGGATATGTCGTTCTGGAGGGTATGGACGGACAACTGCTTTAACGCCGTGATCATGTACATCACGGGAGCTCTCGTCGCCGGCATCACGATCAAGGCACTCACTTTTGATCACGTAAATATTTACCTGCTCGCAGCGGTTGTCGGTTTTTTCGGGATCGTTTACCTGACTTTCAGAAAATTTGTTGACGACTTAAAGAAAACAGTTGAAACTGCCAAACAGGCCGAGCGTGAACGTGCGGAACAAGCTGAGCAGCATGTTAATGAGCTTCAACATTATGTCGCCGAACTTGAGAGATCTAGCGAGGCTCTTCAGGAAAGTCACGAGAACTTCCGTCACGCGGCATATCATGACGCACTGACGGGTCTTCCAAATCGAAACTACTTCATCGACACTCTTAAGGGACTGCTTCAACAAAGCCGGGAAAACGCAGAAAGCAATTTCGCGGTTCTGTTCCTCGACTTAAAGAGTTTCAAAACGATCAATGACAGTCTTGGCCATAGCCTGGGCGATCGCTTGATAAAAAATGTTGCAAAAAGATTGGAGGGAATGGTTCGTGAGACCGACATGGTTGGTCGCTTCAGCGGCGACAAGTTCGGGATCATACTTTCAGACCTGCTGAGTCGCGATGAGGCGACGGCATTTGCCGATCGCTTGGCGAAGCGTCTGGCGGAACCCTACACCCTCGACGGACGCCAGGTCTTCACAAGTGCGAAGATAGGTATCGCCTACGGAAATTCTAAGTATCCGGAAGCTGAGGATATTCTAAGAGACGCCGACATCGCCATGTACTACGCCAAAGATAATGAGGAAAACTACGTTATCTTTGACCAGAAGATGCATATCCGCGCGGTCACGCGTCTTCAACTCGAGACCGATCTGAGATTCGCGATAGAAAGAAACGAGTTTGAGCTTTATTATCAGCCAATTATCGCACTTGAAACAGCGACGCTCGATGGTTTCGAAGCCCTTGTGAGGTGGAACCACCCGCAGCGAGGACTAGTTCCCCCCAATGAGTTCATTCCTATCAGCGAAAGTACTGGATTGATTATCCCGATGACGGTACAGATACTCCACTCCGCCTGCACTCAGGTGGTAAAGTGGCAAAATTCTATAGCCGCAGGGCGTCCGTTGACCATCGCAGTTAACCTTTCAGGAAAGCACTTTGGCCATCCGGGACTTGTAGAGCAAATTAAGACGGTCATCTCGGAATCCGGTATCGATCCATCGAGCCTGAAATTGGAACTCACGGAAAGCGCGGTCATGGAGAATGCTGAAACTGCGATTCTGATGCTTAAACAGATAAAAGAAACTGGAGTTCGAATAAGTATTGATGATTTCGGAACCGGATATTCAAGTCTAAGCTATTTGCACAGGTTCCCAATTGACCTTCTAAAGGTAGACCGTTCGTTTGTCAGCGCGATGGAAGAGAACACTGAAAACGGTGAGATCGTCCGAACAGTCATCGCCCTTGCTAAGGCACTGGGCTTGAAGGTCGTCGCGGAAGGAATTGAGAGCATACACCAGTTTCACCAGCTCCGTATTCTGGGCTGCGAGTTCGGTCAGGGTTATCTTTTCTCGAAGCCATTGCCCGTTGCCGACATCGAGCGTCTGCTACAGGACGACAGGCGTTGGCAGAACATTCTTCCTGGCCCGCCAATACCGGCCCTTTCTCAAAGCCGCGAGATCTCACAACTTCGTCTCGCTCAATGACCCGATACTGATTTTTATTGACCTTGTACTTCGAGCGTCACACCGCAAGATCGACTGACTTATCACCTCAGCTCTGAATCCAACATCCCCTAACACAGAAAGGCCCCGCTTGAAGCGGGGCCTTGCTTTCGAGTGATCCTAAATTAGGAATTGCTCGGATTTAGTTGAACTATCGGTCTCCGATCGGGACATACTTAAGATCACGGGCTCCGATGTACTCGGCACGCGGACGAATAAGTTTGTTGTTTGCGTATTGTTCGAGAATGTGCCCCGTCCAGCCAGAAATGCGGCTTACCGCAAATATTGGTGTGTACATATCAAGAGCGATTCCCATCAGGTAATAGGTTGACGCCGAATAGAAATCGACATTCGGATGCATTCCTTTCTTCTCAAGCATGAGTTGCTCGATACGCTGCGACATCTCGAACCACTTCATTTCGCCTTTCTTCTCACCCATATGACGCGAGTACCGGCGGAGCCAAGTCGCTCGCGGATCTTCTGTCTTGTACACCGCATGGCCAATTCCCATGATCTTTCGCTTTTCTTCGAGTGCTTTGTCAAGCCATGAATCGACGGCGTCTAGACTGCCGATCTCAAGCAGCATCTTCATGACGTTTGTGTTAGCACCACCATGAAGCGGCCCGGCAAGAGCAGCGATACCCGCGGTGACGGCACCATACATTCCTGCAAGAGTGCCCGAAACCACACGCGTCGTAAAGGTCGATGCATTGAGCTCGTGGTCGGCGTGGAGGATAAGACAAACGTCAAACATCCTCTCCTCATCAGCATCGGCGCGTTCACCGCGTGTCATATAGAGATAGTTAGCTGCTGTGCCAAGGGTGTGGTCAGGAGCAACAACATCCTTACCGTTGCGAATGCGGTCCCATGCCGCAGCAATGGTACCGATTTGGCCGGTTAGCTTGATCGCTGTGCGAGTTGCCCGTTCGCGGTCAGTTCCATGACCGTCCTTGTCATAAAAGTCGAGCGACGATACCGCCGTGCGCAGAACGTCCATAGGATCAGCGTCCTTCGGAAACTGCTTCATCATCGAAATGACCTCGGCAGGCACTTCGTAATTTGCACGAAGTTGGCCGTTCAGTTCGTCAAGCTCAGCCTGATTCGGCAACCGTCCATGCCAAAGAAGATACACTACCTCTTCGAAGGTTGCGTGCTCAGCTAGATCGTGAATGTTAAAACCCTGATAGATAAGGATGCCCTGCTCGCCGTTGACGTCGCCGATAGAGCTTTGCGCGGCAACGACACCTCTAAGTCCGGCGGCTGCTGAAGTTTCTGTTCCTGTGCTCATTGTTTTTATACCTTAATAATATGAAGTAATGTCCAACATTCCATATTATCCAAGCCGGCGTACATAAACAAGCTAAATAGCAATGTTGGCCTACCATAGGTGATACCTGTTGGAATCTAGTCGTTGGCTCGTTTTCCTCCGCTCAGTAATGGCGGCAAACAGATTTATGGTCGTGAGGATCAGTTGGTCAGGCTCACCTTGAGGAAGTGCGGCCCGAGTTAGGGAAACTCGAGCCGCTTCATTAACCAGAAAGGCAGTGCTGTGGGCCCCGCGGAGGTGTAGGCAAAAGGCGGATTTTCAAAGGGCAGGGGGTGTGCTATGCGAATAAAACTCCTCCGCGTTTGTTCAATTCGCTGGCACGGGAACTTTTTCAATTCTCAGATCGACACCAATTCGCTTGGCTTCGCGCTTAATGACCATTGGATCGGTCTTCAACCCGTGGATCTCATCTTGGAGCGCGAGGTTTTCATCCATCAGGGCCTGAATTTGTGTAGCTAATCGCTCATTCTGGATCGCCTCTTCCTTCATTTCCGAAAAGGCTCGAAAATTTATCGAAACGCACAGCATCACGAAAATTGAGATCACAATAAGGAACGAAAGCCACCATGGAGCCACTCGCGGCAATGGGCGAGCCATCTTTTCTTCCCGGACCACGGTGTTTCGCCTTACTGTCGAACCTCGCGACGGCGGATCACCCCAGTAGATATTTGCGGCCTTGTTCAAGTAACTCCTCCAGATCTTTCTTACTTTCGCTCTCAGCGTAAATCCTGACGAGAGGTTCGGTTCCCGACGGCCTCATAAGCATCCACGCGTCGCTCTCAAATAAAAATTTGACACCGTCCATGCGGTTTATACTCGCGACCCGCCGGCCACCGATCTCGGCAGGCTCCCTCGCTAGCCGGTCCTCTAATCTATCTGCGACTTCGGGCGTCAGTTTTACGCCTATGCGGCCCGATTCGAGTTTTCCGACCTTTCGGGAAAGCTCGTTTAGCTGCTCTGTCAAACTTGCTCCACGTGCTGCGACAGCCTCGGCCGCCAATAGACATGCCAAAATCCCGTCCTTCTCGGGATAGTGTCCCCGAATCGACAATCCCGCAGATTCTTCTCCACCGAGAATTATTTCGTCTGCATTTATCAATTCGCCGATATATTTGAAACCAACCGGCGTCTCATAGATCCGTAATCCTCTTGCATTTGCAACGCGATCGACTTGATGCGATGTTGCCACACTGCGGGCGACGCCAAGTGTCCAATCGCGGCTTTCCGCAAGGTAGTCTGTCAAAAGTGCGATCAGCTGATTTGGCGTAATGAACTGGCCATTGCTATCAATGACCCCGAATCGGTCACCGTCCCCGTCGGTCGCCAGACCCAACGTCAGCCCGTTTGCCATAACGACATTTTTCAGCTCGTCGAGATGATCTTCGCTAGGTTCAGGTGACCTTCCGCCAAATGTCACATCTCGCCAGTCGTGAAGGGTCTCGACCTCCACTCCAATATCTCGAAGTGCTCTATCCAAATAGCCACGCCCTGTCCCCCACAAAGCGTCGTATGCGTAAGCTCCCTTGGCTCCTGCAATTACATCAAACCGGATCTTTGTCTTGAGATCCTCCAGATATCCCGGCCGAGGGTCAAACCCCTCGATCACGCCACCGCCTCTATTCTCAGACCGAACTTTCGCTGCTATCGCTTCCTCGATTCGCTTCGTAATTTCCGGCAGCGCTGGAGCTCCATCAGCGGTTGAGAATTTGATGCCTTGATACTCGGGGGGATTATGCGATGCAGTAAAATTCACGCCACCAGCCGCCACTTGCGATCGGATCGCGTAAGATATGGTCGGTGTTGGGGTAGGCCCTTCACATTGAAGCACTCTAAACCCCTTTTCAGCTGCGATCTCCGCAGCAACTCTCGTAAATTTCTCGCCCATAAAACGAGAGTCGTGTCCCGCTATCAAAACCCTACTTCTGATACCTGACTCGGTTGTCAAATAGCTGCATATCGCATCCGCGACAAGACGAACATTTTCAAAGGTAAAATCCTCCGCAATTATCGCCCGCCACCCCGATGTGCCAAATCGTATTGACATAGTTCGGAATTCAAGGACTCGTCTCCCGCTGATCAACTGCACTGCGATGGGGCTTCAACCCAATTTCCCTTGAAATGTCGAGAATCATAGCACAGTTCTTAAACAGATGTAAAGCAAAATATATAAAAAATTATAATTCCTATAAGTGTCATATATACAATAATTATAATGCTGTCCTTAATCTTCTTTATAAGATGGGCGCTTTAGATTTCGGCAGTTTTGGGCTATTCGGTTAAGCGCATATAAGCGCTGCAGCCGTATTCGCATGCCTCTGCCATTCATAACCATCCGACCGCAGATACCCGATCCTGCCAGTACTTCGGTTCTGTATCAAATTGAAACAAATCAGTTTGCTTTGGTATGTGGCGTATCATTACGGCGCATCTATTGCTGGAGCTACGAACATGTCCGGCCGGTAACTTATTGCAAACTAAGGAGTTTTGTTTGTAGCCAGTAAAAATTATCAATGGCACGAGCATTGCCCTTGCATTTCGAGACATAGTGCCCATCTGCTTAGATCATTTATTTGGGCAAAAATCTGTGCCAATTTGGAGAAAAGGAATTTCTATGAGACCTGTGAAGCATTTTGAGAAAGGTTTAACGTACATCGCGACAGGTGCGTTCAACGCTATAAGATCGGTTAATAAGTTCAAGCCGAATCCCTCGTTTACCCCAAAATGGGCAGATAAGCCTATTTTGAAATCGTGGCAGAAGACAAAACCGACTCTCGGCTTTCCGCGTACGACCGACAGCCTGTGTCCTCAATGCGTGATCGAAGCTCGCGAAGAGATTCTCGCCGGTAAGCGTGACGTTTCGACGCTGGTGAATGACAAGGTCGGCGAGATCAAGGCGCAGATCATCGAGCGTGACGGCCAGGTCTGGATGATCAAGGAATGCCCGATACACGGCAAGGTCGAGGACATGATGGCGATCGACTCGAAGTTCCTCCAGCACATCGAATCTCTCTTCCCAGGCCGCGACATGCAGGCCCACAATGACGAAAAGCTGCACAATCACGGTTCATCGACGATCAAGTACGGCCGCGGTGCGGTTCTGACGGTCGATCTGACGAATCGCTGCAACATGATGTGCGATCCGTGCTTCATGGACGCTAACCAAGTCGGCTTCGTGCATGAGTTGTCGATGCAGGACGTACAGGAGATCCTCGACAACGCGATCTCGATCAAGCCGCGTCGTCAGATGTCGGTGCAATACAGCGGCGGTGAGCCGACGCTGTCACCATACTTTCTCGATGCCGTAAGATACGCGCGCAAGGTCGGGTACAACTCGGTGCAGGCCGCGACGAACGGAATTGAATTTGCGAAGAGCAAAGAATTTTGCCGTGAAGCTGCCGAAGCTGGATTGCGTTTCGTTTATCTTCAGTTCGACGGCATCGGCAACGACGCGAACTCGCACCGCCAGATCGGCAACCTGTTCGACGTCAAGCTCCGTGCGATCAACA
>CAZJFB010000087.1:0-11565 GCA_964545145.1 uncultured Chloracidobacterium sp.
ATTGTGTATCGGCTAAGCTTCTTGTCTCCTCCTCCGTCGATTATTGGTCGCGCGTCCGCCGCCGAAGTATGCAAGGACAGCCACAACCAGATGCACGGCGAACCAGATATTGTCATATCCCATGTTCTGATAAATGTATATCAGTATCAGGATCCGTGGAAACAAGATGCCCAATAGAGCGTCTGCCCACAAAGGCACGTTGTTCGCGGGAAACTGCTGCGGAAACGCTAGAAGAAAGACGACCATCACGATCCGCGGAAAGAAGAGCGAAAACAGCAAGAAGTAAAAGTCCATCACCTTTGGCCCTCCAAGTACCGATTCTACTCCCGGTTGCCCTACTGACAAACGCTCTGGAATAAAACTGTCCGACGAAACGATTTTGTTCAGCGAGAATGACGACTTTCGAAACGATCAAAGATCATTTACCGGAATATGCGATCGAGGCATGGTGCCTCGGCACATTTATGGTCTCAGCCTGTTTATTCGGTGTACTTGTGTTTCATCCTCATTCGCTTTTGGCAAATGTAGGTATCGTGCCTCGGATGATGATCATGGGCGCCGCGATGGGCTCGACGGCGGTAGCGATCGTCTGTTCGCCGTGGGGTAAGCGATCAGGAGCTCACTTTAACCCGGCGGTTACGCTGACATTCTTTAGGCTAGGCAAGATAGGCAGTGTTGATGCGGCCGCTTACGTCGCGTCGCATTTCACCGGTGGCGTGTTCGGCGTCCTGCTTGCGAGTGCGCTTCTCGGAGATCTGCTCGCTGACAGCGCGGTGAATTTTGTAGCGACTGTCCCGGGCCGGTTCGGTGTCGGCGCGGCATTCGCGGCAGAGGTCATTATTTCATTTCTTATGATGTCGATGATCTTAATTACCAGCAATAGCCGACGAATGTCGCGTTGGACACCGATCTTTGCCGGGATCCTCGTCGCTGTCTTCATCGTGTTTGAATCACCGGTTTCGGGCATGAGCATGAATCCGGCCCGCACTTTTGCTTCCGGCTTAGCCAGCGGCACATGGACCGCGGTCTGGATATATTTCATTGCTCCGCCTACGGCGATGCTGGCGGCGAGCGAGATCTACATTCGAATGCGAGGGCTTAAGTCTGTCCTATGCGCAAAGTTAGATCATCGCGGACGCGGGCGATGCATATTCAAATGCAATTTTCAGGAGTTATATGACTAACGGACATTACGACGTAATTATTATCGGCACCGGCGCCGGCGGCGGAACGCTCGCTCGCAAACTCGCGCCGTCGGGCAAGAAGATCCTTATCCTCGAGCGGGGCGACTACGTAAAACGTGAGCCCGACAATTGGAATTCGCGATCCGTGAATGTCGATGGCAAATACAACACAAAAGAGATCTGGTACGACCGCGACGGCAAACCGCTACATCCGCATACCAATTACAACGTCGGCGGAAATACCAAATTCTACGGAGCCGCTCTGTTCAGAATGCGGCGAGAGGATTTTGGTGAGCTGAAGCACTTTGACGGTGTCTCACCGGCATGGCCGATCTCGTATGACGAGCTCGAGCCGTTTTACACGCAGGCTGAGCAGATGTATCACGTTCACGGCACGCGCGGCGAAGACCCGACCGAACCTGCGGCGAGTGCGCCTTTTCCGCATCCGGCCGTCAGCCACGAACCGCGCATTCAACATCTCGCTGAGGATTTTGCGGCGATGGGTGTCAAGCCGTTTCATGTGCCGCTCGGTATCCAGCTCAAGGAGAATGACCCAAAGAGTTCGTGCGTCCGCTGCGCGACGTGCGACGGCTTTCCGTGTCTGCTCAATGCAAAGTCCGATGCTCAGGTTTGTGGTGTCGATCATGCCACGGAATACTCAAATGTCACTCTTCTGACCAACTCATTCGTCAGGAAACTCGAAACCGACAGCTCAGGCCGCAAGATATCGGCCGTGGCCGTCGAGCGAGAAGGCGGCATCGAACGCTATTCGGCGAATCTAGTAGTAGTTTCGGCCGGAGCTATTAACTCAGCAGCACTGCTGCTTAGGTCCGCGAACGAACTCCATCCAAACGGACTTGCTAACAGCTCGGACCAGGTCGGCCGCAACTATATGGGCCACGTAAATTCTGTTTTGTTGGCAGTTTCGAAATGCCCAAATCCGACGGTGTTTCAAAAGACGCTCGGCGTAAACGATTTCTACTTTGGAACGGAGGAGTTTCCGTATCCAATGGGGCATATCTCGTTCGTCGGCAAACTTGATGGCGTAACGCTCTCCGCGGGTGCACCGGCGATCGCGCCGGGATTTGCTCTAGATCAAATGGCAAAACACTCGCTTGATTTCTGGCTAACGACCGAAGACCTGCCTCGTCCCGAAAATCGTGTGACGCTTAATAAGGACGGCGAGATCGTGCTGTCCTACACGCCAAACAACATCGAAGCTCACAAACGGCTGCAGGGCGAACTAAAAAAGCTAATGAATAATCAGCGAAAGTGTGATGTTCACGGCGGCGAGTGCCATCAAGGGCTCTTTGCACGGAATCTCTATCTAGCCGAACAGATCCCTCTAGCCGGCGTCGCTCATCAAAACGGCACGCTTCGTTTCGGCGATGATCCGAATACCTCCGTGCTTGATCGCAATTGTAAGGCACACGACTTGGACAATCTTTATGTCGTCGATGGAAGCTTCTTCCCGTCGAGTTCGGCGGTAAACCCGGCTCTGACCATCATGGCGAACGCCCTGCGCGTGGGCCGTCATTTATTGGAGAGGATGAATTGATGCGAAACGAAGATATACAGCGCAGCAGCAGCCCTCTTGGTTGGCTGATCATTGGTTTGCTCACTCTGATCGCCTTTTTCTCGTCGGCCCATGGCCAGGGCGTCACGCACGTCGAAACCGTCGGCTTTACGGTGTCGGACATGGACAGAGCGATCGACTTTTATTCGCGGGTCCTGACATTTGAAAAGGTGTCAGATATCGAGGTCGCGGGAACGGACTTTGAGCATCTGACCGGCGTTTTTGGAGCAAGGGCACGTATCGTCGATATGCGTCTCGGCAATGAAAGGCTTGAATTGACCGAATATCTAACGCCTCAAGGCCGTCCGATACCGGTCGACTCACGAAGCAATGATCGATGGTTCCAACACATTGCGATCATCGTCTCGGACATGGACAAGGCGTATCGACGTCTGCGAGACAACAAGGTCCGGCACGCGTCCACCGGGCCACAGACTCTGCCTTCTTACATTACCGCGGCAGCTGGGATCAAGGCATTTTATTTTAAGGACTTCGACAACCATGTACTTGAGATCCTGCAATTCCCAGCGGATAAAGGAGCGGCGAAATGGCACGCTCTTGAAAAGAGCGGAAATCTCTTTCTCGGGATCGACCACACCGCCATCGTGGTCGGCGACAGCGAAGCCAGCCTCAGATTTTATCGCGACAAGCTTGGATTGACCGTGGCCGGCACGAGTGATAACTACGGTCCCGAGCAGGAACATCTCAACAACGTGTTTGGGGCAAAACTTCATATTACCGGGCTGCGAACCCGCGAAGACGGTATTGCGGTCGAGTTCCTGGAATACATCGCGCCGACCGACGGCCGTTCGTATCCCCGAGATACGCGAGCAAGCGACCTATGGCATTGGGAGACAAGCTTTGCGACCGATGAAATAGCCAAGCTCTTCATAACATTTAAGCCCGACTTTATCTCGAGCGGCATTGTGTCGTTTAGCGAGTCTCGACACGACTTTCAGCGTGCCGCCATATTTCGCGACCCGGACGGCCATGCCGTGCGGCTTATCGAAAAATAGGAATTAGTTAATCATGAAACTCATTTACATTATTATTTTTGTGATCACAGCGATCTCTTTTGCCGCGTGCAGCCGCACAGAAGGCGTATCTAAGATCAACGTCGATGCGAATGGCACAGCCATCCGCGGCTACGACACAGTCGCGTTCTTCGCCGGGAATAGCGCAGTCAAAGGAAATCCGACTTTCGAATATGCCTGGAACGGAGCGAAATGGATCTTTGCGAACGCGGAGAATCTCGAAAAGTTCAGATCGGATCCGGAAGCATACGCTCCGCAATTCGGCGGCTATTGTTCTTATGCCGTTTCGCACGGCTACACCGCTGACGGCGATCCTGAGATGTGGAAGATCGTCGACGGCAAGCTCTACCTGAACTATAACCAGAGAGCCAAAGACGCCTGGGAAAAGGAACAAGACAAGCTAATAAAGGACGGCGAAAAGAACTGGACCTCATTTCGATCAAAGAAGCCCGAACATAAGGGATAGCTCATTCTTAATTTGAGTTAGTATTAGGAAATCAAAATGAACGCTGAGCAAAAAAGACTCGCAGAGTCGAATGCCAGAATAAAACACTGGAAACGATGGGGTCCATACTTAAGCGAGCGCGCCTGGGGAACCGTACGCGAAGATTATTCGGCCGACGGTTCGGCTTGGGATTACTTTCCACATGACCACGCCCGGTCACGAGCATACCGTTGGAACGAGGACGGCCTCGGCGGCATCTGTAACCGTCAACAGAATGTTTGCTTTGCGATCGCCCTTTGGAATGGTAAGGATCCGATCTTGAAAGAACGGCTCTATGGCCTGACCGGCAGCGAGGGCAACCACGGAGAGGATGTAAAGGAGATCTACTATTACCTCGATTCGACGCCGACCCACTCGTACATGAAGTTTCTGTACAAATATCCGCAAGGCGAATTTCCTTACGAGCAGTTAATAAATGAGAACCGCAACCGGTCGAAGCTCGAACGTGAGTTCGAGTTGATCGATACAGGCGTATTCGACGAGGATCGGTATTTTGACGTCTTCGTCGAATATGCAAAAGCCGACGTAGACGATGTCTTGATCAAGATCACGATCGCAAATCGCGGGCCTGAGGCCGCTGAAATAAACGTGCTGCCGACGATCTGGTTTCGAAATGACTGGACGTGGGGCGGAAGCGAGCCGACGTCGCGAATCTCGTCTGACGCTGCGAACGCACTTTTGATCGAAAATGACACACTCGGAAAACGATGGCTCCATTTCGATGGCGTGCCTGAGCTTCTTTTTACCGAGAATGAAACAAACATCGAGCGATTATTCGGTTCTTCTAATCGCACGCCCTATGTTAAGGACGCGTTCAACGAATATGTCGTAAAAGGCAAGACAGACGCAGTGAACCCGGAACGTCAGGGCACCAAGGCGGCTGCAAATTACCGTTTGACCGTGCCCGCTGGATCTGAGATCGTCCTGCGCATGCGGTTGACGGAAGGAGCGATTTCCCGCAAAGGTACAAAGACGGATCCTGTATTCGCCGACTTCGATAAAATATTCGACGCACGGATCGCTGAAGCAAATGAGTTTTACGAATCGATCTCTGCGGGTTATCTGTCCGATGATGCAAAAAGCGTTCAGAGGCAGGCGTTTGCAGGGATGCTGTGGTCCAAGCAGTTTTATCATTATGTAGTTCGAGACTGGCTTGCCGGCGATCCGGCAATGCCAAAGCCGCCGGCTTCACGGCCCGAGGGCCGCAACAGCGACTGGCAGCATCTTTATAATTCGGACGTCATTTCGATGCCCGATAAGTGGGAATATCCATGGTATGCGGCATGGGACCTTGCCTTTCATTGCATACCACTTGCGATCGTCGATGCAGAGTTTGCGAAAGAGCAGCTTATTTTGATGCTCCGAGAGTGGTACATGCATCCGAATGGGCAGATACCGGCGTATGAATGGGCTTTTGGCGATGTTAATCCGCCCGTGCACGCGTGGTCGGCTCTCCGCGTCTACCAGATCGACAAAAAGCAAACAGGCATTGGTGATCGCGCCTTCCTTGCGCGGATCTTTCAGAAGCTGCTGCTTAATTTCACTTGGTGGGTAAATCGAAAGGACGCTGAGGGCAAGAACGTATTCGAAGGCGGCTTTCTTGGCCTCGACAACATCGGTGTTTTTGACCGTTCACAACCGCTGCCTACCGGCGGACGGCTTGCTCAATCTGACGGAACCAGTTGGATGGCGATGTATTGCCTTAACATGCTCGCCATCGCGTTAGAACTGGCAACCGAGGATGATGCGTACGAGGACGTCGCGAGTAAATTCTGGGAGCATTTCGTCTTTATCGCGGATGCAATGAATCATCGCGGAACCGACGACATTCCGCTCTGGAATGAAGAAGACGGATTCTACTACGACGTGCTGCACATGCATGAGACGGGATACAGTATGCCGATCAAGGTGCGCTCGATGGTCGGTCTGATCCCGCTATTTGCGGTCGCAACGATCGAGCCCGAGTTGCTGGATCGCCTTCCGGATTTCAAGCGGCGGATGCAGTGGTTCATCGATAATCGGCCCGACCTCACGGGCAATATCAACTGTGCCCGTACACCGGGTGCAGGCGAACGACGGCTGCTTGCTATCGCCTACCGGGATCGGCTTGAGCGTGTGCTCAAAGTGATGCTCGACGAGAGCGAATTCCTTTCACCAAATGGCATCAGGGCTCTTTCGCGAATCCACAAAGATTGTCCATACATATTGGAGGTAAACGGACGCGAACACCGTGTCGACTATGAACCCGCGGAATCTTCGAGCGGACTGTTCGGCGGTAACTCGAATTGGCGCGGCCCCGTCTGGTTCCCGGTAAATTACCTTTTGATCGAATCGCTGCAGAAGTTTCATCACTATTACGGAAACGACTTCAAGATCGAATGTCCTACGGGCTCAGGCAATATGATGAACTTGTGGGAGGTCTCGCAGGAAATATCGCGGCGGCTATCACATATATTTCTGCGTGACAGCGACGGCAATCGCCCGGTTTTTGGCGATTCGGAAAAGTATCAGACGGACCCACACTTTCGTGACCACGTTCTGTTTTATGAGTACTTTCACGGCGACAACGGCTCAGGTGTCGGAGCGAGCCATCAAACCGGCTGGACTGGCCTGGTTGCAAAGCTGCTCCAGCAGAGCGGAGAATAAAAGTACTAGATGATCGAACTTGGCCCGGAAACATGTAATGATCTCGAGGCATCATTCGAACGCGAATGGCTCGAGACCAATGGGATCGGCGGCTACGCTTCGGCGAGTGTATCGGGAGCAAATACTCGCAGGTATCACGGCTTGCTCGTTGCGGCAACCCGGCCTCCGCTGGGGCGCGTAGTAATGCTCTCAAAGCTTGAGGAGACCTTGGTGATCGACGGTGATCGATTTGACCTGTCGACCAATCAGTATCCGGGAACGGTCCACCCCGAAGGCTACAAGCACCTGACAGGTTTCACGCTCGACCCGTTTCCGCGATGGACCTTTGACGTTAATGGGACGCAGGTCCACAAGTCGCTGTTTATGGTCGGAGGTGAGAACACCACGGTAATACGTTGGTCGATCTCCGGGAAAACAAAGAAAAGGACTGTTCTACTGGAGGTTAGGCCTCTCCTCGCATTTCGCGACCATCACCATTTACGACACGGCGATGCCGCCTTCAACGAGGAATATGTGACCGAAAACGAGCTAGTTTCGATCAGGCCGTATCCCGATATGCCGCCGCTCTGCCTCGCTCACAACGCCCTTGAGCTCGAGCATCAGGGCCATTGGTATCGGGATTTTGAATACGCGATCGAGCGGGAACGCGGCTTTGACTATCAAGAGGATCTATTTCAGCCATTTAGCCTTTCCTTCGACCTTCAGGATGAGGCCGTGATCATTGCGTCCGTTGAACCGAAGCCCGTCGCCAAGGCCGCGGAACTGGAGCAGGCCGAGATCAAGCGACGGGCCGATCTCGTAGTCCGATCTGAGGCTGACGATGAATCGCTCTGGCCGCTGGTGCTTGCCGCTGACCAGTTTATCGTCGACCGGGGCGAGGGGAAGACGGTCATTGCGGGATATCACTGGTTCTCAGACTGGGGCCGCGACACCATGATCGCTTTGCCGGGCCTTACTCTTACGACCAGGCGGCCTGAGATCGCGAAGAGCATCATCAGCCAATTCGCGAAGCACATTTCAGAGGGAATGATACCGAACCGATTCCCCGACGCCGGTGAAAGTCCCGAGTACAATACCGTAGACGCCACGCTTTGGTATTTTGAAGCGATCCGGGCATATGCTGACTCTTTCGGAGACATAGCCTTTGTTCGCGACGAGCTGTACGAAAAGCTTGTCGATATCATCGACTGGCATATCCGCGGCACTCGATACGGCATTCATGTCGACACCGATGGCCTGCTCCATGCCGGTGAACCGGGTGTGCAGTTGACCTGGATGGACGCGAAGATAGGTGACTGGGTCGTAACGCCCCGTACCGGGAAGCCGGTCGAGATACAGGCACTCTGGTACAACGCTCTATGCATCATGGCTGAGTGGGCAGTCCGGTTTAAGGATGCGAAGGGGAAAAAGCTCTATACGACGATGGCAGCCGCGGCGAGGGCAAGCTTTGGGCCGGCATTTTGGAATTCCGCTGACGGATGTCTCTACGACGTGATCGACGGTGACCGGAGAGACGCCTCGATAAGGCCAAACCAGATATTCGCGGTCAGTCTTCCTCACTCGATGCTCGAACACGAGACCGCACGCAAGGTTGTCGATACTGTCGAAACTCATCTGCTTACGCCCGTTGGCCTGAGATCTCTTGCACCTTCGGATCCGAGCTACGTTCCAATTTATGTGGGCTTGCCAGCGGAACGCGACGCGGCTTATCACCAAGGCACCGTCTGGGGCTGGCTGATAGGGCCGTTCGTCGAGGCGTACCGCAAGACACATACGAAGGACGCAAAGGCGAATCTCCGTGTTCGCGAGATCCTCGCCGGCTTTCATACCCATTTGTCGGAGGCGATGGTCGGCCAGATCTCAGAGATCTTTGATGCAGATCCGCCCCATCGGCCCCGCGGCTGTGCCGCCCAGGCATGGAGTGTTGCCGAGTTGCTTCGCGTCAGTATCCAAAGACCCTAATAATTGCATCCGGCCGGGAATAATTTTGCCGCATGGTTCGCTTTACTCATTGAAACAGGAGCGACATATGCGATCAGCCACCAAGCTAAGATCTCTTTCAAAATTTGATTCATTGAAGGCCGGCCGCCATGCGGTCATTCTCGCGGGCGGCGACGGCATGCGGCTGCGTTCCCTTACCCGTGCCATCGCGGGCGATGAGTGTCCAAAGCAGTTTTGTCCGATCTTAGGCGGCGAGACGCTTCTCGACCTTTCCCGCAACCGTACCGCACTCTCCGTCGCACGGGAAAACACTTATTTCAGCCTAACCAAGAAGCATGAGCGGTTTTACAGCCGATCGCTCTGGGATGTGCCTCGCGATCAGCAAGTGATACAGCCGGAGAACCGCGGAACGGCACCGGCAATTCTGTACAGCCTTTTTCGTCTCGCAAAGTCAGCTCCGGCTGCGAAGGTCGCTTTTTTCCCGTCGGACCATTATTTTTCCGACGATAAGACGTTTATGGAGCACGTCGATTCGGCTTTCGATACCGTCGAGATCAATCCCGGATCGGTAGTCCTTCTCGGCATTGAACCTGCCAAGGCCGAGACTTCGTACGGCTGGATCGAACCCGCCAATTCGCTGTTTGGCGAACTTGCCCGCAGTGTTTCCCGCGTTAGCCGGTTCTGGGAAAAGCCGACGGCCGGCGTCGCCGAACAGCTTTTTGCGGGCGGATGCCTTTGGAACAGCTTCATTATGGTCGGCCGATTGGAGACATTCCTAGACATGTTTCGCCGCTATTTGCCCGAAATGTACAGAATGTTTGAAGCGGCTTCGAAGCTTATTGGCACCCGCGAGGAGCAAATAGCAATGCGTTCGATCTACGCGTGGCTTGCCGAAACTAATTTCTCAAGCGAGGTCCTGGAAAAATGCTCCAACGAGCTTCTGGTTATGCGTGTAGGCGAGGTCGGTTGGTCCGACTGGGGCGAACCCGAACGCGTTATAGGCACACTAAATATGTTGGGAATACAGCCTCAGTGGCTTCGGGCGATGGCCGCCTAAGGTTATGGATATTATGAAAGCTATAGCAGTAAAGCCCGGAATTCCTAATTCAGTCCACCTTGTTGATATGCCAAAGCCGACCGTTGATGATATCGCCGGCGGCCGCGGCGTGTTGGTCAAGGTCCTGAGCGTCGGCGTTGACGGCACCGACAAAGAGATCAATAACGCAGAATACGGAGCGGCCCCCGAAGGCGAGGGTTTTCTTGTGATCGGCCACGAGGGATTTGGCATCGTCGAAGAAACTGGCCGGAATGTTCACGAGCTAAAAAAAGGTGACTATGTGGTGGCCACCGTTCGCCGTCCCGGCTCAAGCATTTACGACCTCATTGGTACCAACGACATGACGACCGACGATACCTACTACGAGCGGGGCATCAACCTGCGTCATGGCTTTCTCTCTGAATATTACGTAGATGACGCAGATTTTATCGTCAAGGTCCCGCGTGGGCTCAAGGATGTCGGAGTGCTGCTTGAACCAATGACCGTCGTACAAAAAGGCATCGCTCAGGCATTTGAGATCCAGCGAAGGTTAAGGGTCTGGAAGCCAAAGCGTGCTGCTGTCATGGGAGCCGGTACTATCGGCCTGCTTGCAACACTGGTACTTCGCCTTCGCGGGATCGAAGTAGTTACCTTTGGCCGAACTCTGAAGCCATACTTAAACTCTGATCTGATCGAGGAGCTCGGAGCCCGCTATATGTCCACTGCCGATATTTCAATACCGGAATATGCTGAGGCAAACGGTGGATTTGACCTCATTTTCGAAGCGACCGGATCGTCACCCGTGGTCTTCGATTCGATGCAGGCCCTGTCAAAAAACGGTGTGCTCGTATTGTCGAGCGTTACCGGAGGTAATCGCTTGATCGAGGTGGCGGCAGACAAGATCAATCTTGATTTCGTTCTCGGTAATAAGGTAATGGTCGGCACCGTTAATGCCAACCGCGAGTATTTCGAGTCCGGCGTCAAGGACATGTCTCAAGCTGTGTTGGAGTACGGTGACTGGCTCTCTCGCCTGCTGACGCATCCTGTCGCTGGGCTCGAAGGGTTTAGCGAACTTTTTGAAAAGCTCACGACAGCTAAAGGAGCGATCAAGGTCTATTGCGAAGTTGTTGCTTCGCGGTCATCGTCATCGTCGAATTGATAGCAACAGACGAGGCTCGCGATCCGTCGGAGACAGCACGGACCTTTATCTTGCCGACCTCGCCCTTTTTCGATCGCACGACCACAAGGGCGAGGCCGTTAAAGGCACGCCGGGTCGGTGACCGAAAGGGCTCGAGGTCGGTCGCGTCGCCGTTGTCGATAGCGACGATCTCGCCAGGCCCAGTGATAGTGAAAGCGATCCTGTTCTTTGCCCTAGGTACGGTTATCCCGGCACGGTCGGCGAGCCTGACGGTAACGAACGAAAGGTCCGAACCGTCGGCATCGATCTGCATGCGGTCGGCGGTCATTGATATCTGCGATACGGGCCCGGTCGTGCGAACAAGGTCTTCGGCCCAAGGTTTTCCGTCTTTGTAGACGACGACCTTCAGCTCACCTGGTTCATACACCACATCGTCCCAACGGAATCGATACTGATATTTGCCGAGGCTCTTTCGCCCCAGCGATCGGCCGTTGAGGAATAGCTC
>CAZJFB010000087.1:11665-14191 GCA_964545145.1 uncultured Chloracidobacterium sp.
GCCCGCCGGAACCGGCCGTATTCCTCGGGCTTGTAGTTATAGCCAAACACATCGACCGTCTTTTGAAATCCGTTATAACCTGCCTCGGGTATGTTCGCCGCGGCGGTCACGGGCCGCGTCGTGTCCTCATCGCGGACGATATCCCTTAGTTTGGTCGAGACGGCGTGGCCCTCGGGCGTCGCCTGTTCGAAGATCTCGTTTCCGGTGCTCCACATTATGATCGACGCGTGATTGCGGTCACGTCGCACCATCGAGCGAAGGTCGCGTTCGTGCCAATCGGCAAAGAGCGTCGAGTAATCGTTTGTGCGCTTGCCCTTTACCCACGCGTCGAACGCCTCATCGATGATCAGTACTCCTCGCCGGTCGGCAAGATCGAGCAGCTCCGGTGCCGGCGGGTTATGGCTCGTTCTGATCGCGTTTATGCCCATCTCCTGCAGGATGTCGAATTGCCTCTCAAGTGCCCTTTGGTTAAAGCCGGCGCCGATCGCTCCAAGGTCATGATGCTGGCAAACGCCTTTCAGATAAACGCGTTCACCGTTGAGTATGAGGCCCCGTTCATCAAACGCGATGGTGCGTATCCCAAACGTGGTCTTATAACTGTCAATGACCGCGCCTTCTTTCTCGACACTGGTAACGGCTACGTAGAGATGCGGCGACCCGATCGTCCACAATTCGGGATTCGGGATCGCGACATCGGACCCGACGGTTTGAGACGAGCCCGCCGCAATTACTGAACTCTGAGCGGGAAGCTCGGCGATCGCATCTGCCGCCGCCTCGCCGTTTACCAGCTTGTAAAGACCGGTCCTGACGATGACCGTGGCATCTGCCGCCGAGCGATTATCGACAGTCACCTTAGCCGAGACGCGTGCTGACTCGCGAGTGGCCTCAGGCGTGGTGATCTGGGTTCCCCAATGCGCGATGTGCACCGGGGCTGTCTTGACGAGCCAGACGTTGCGATAAATGCCGGCACCCGTGTACCAGCGTGACGAATCCGACGGATTGTCGAGCCTGACGGCGATCAAGTTCCTGCTGCCGATATTGATAAAGGGTGTCAGGTCGAGCCGGAACGACGAATAGCCATAGGGGCGTCCACCGACATACTTGCCGTTGAGCCATACGGCCGAGTGCGACATCGCACCGTCGAAGTCGATGTAGATCTGCTTTCCTGCGTCCGACGCGTCAAGTTCGAAGTGCCTTCTATACCAGCCGACGCCCGCGGTCGGCAGACGGGCCGCCTCGCCGTTGACATCGCGATCAAAAGGGCCCTCGATAGCCCAGTCGTGGGGCAGGTCGAGTGAGCGCCAAACCGAATCATCGAAGCCTGGCTGCGAATACGGCAGGCTTACGCCGTTTTCCGGTGCAGGTGCGAGTGCCCATTGCCTTACGATCGCGCGCGCCGGGGCATCGCCTTCCGCGGGGTCCCCTTTTTGGAATAACCAGCCCTCGTTAAATTGTGTACGGCCGTCGGGTTGAGCCGCTGCGGCGCAAACAAATATTAGGACGAGCATCGCCGCTGCCAGACAAAGGCGGACGGTCGCTGATACGGTATCGATCTGGCTTTCGTTAAGCATCCGGAGAGAAGGAGAAAATGCGGTAAAGCGGCGGCGGCCGGCAGAATAGCGGGCCACGACCATTTTACCAAATATCGTTCCTTCAGCGTCCATAAAAATCTCACGCAGTCAAAGCTATGATTTCCTCGCTCAATGGTTTATTACTATTCATCATGTCCAAGCGTTTTGTGCGTTTCCTCGTTACGATGATCCTCGTTGCCGCGGCGCCCGGTGTGTTCGCGGCACCATTCGTGACGGTCAAAGGCTCCAGATTCTACGCTGGCGGCAAGCCGTACTATTTCATCGGTACCAATTACTGGTACGGCTCGCTTCTCGGCCTCGAGAAGGACCGCCGACGCGGCATCCAGCGGCTTCGCAGGGAACTCGATCATCTCAAGGCCAACGGCGTGACGAATCTCCGCCTGATGGCCGGAGCCGAGGGCACCGGACTGCTCAACGGCGTCACACGTGTGGGACCGCCCCTTCAGCCGGAAGCGGGAAAGTTTGACGCGGCGGTGCTCGAAGGGCTCGATATCGTTCTCTACGAAATGAGAAAGCGAGATATGCGGGCGGTCATCTTCTTCAGCAACAACTGGGAGTGGAGCGGCGGATTTCAGCAGTACCTTATCTGGAATAGGGTAATCGACAGCCGGTGGCTCACTGACAAGCCGACCTGGGACGAACTCAGGGACAACGTTGCGCTTTTCTACACATGTGAGTCCTGCAAGCAGGGTTACCGCCGACAGGTCGAGCTTGTTCTGGAGCGCCGCAATTCGGTCAATAAACTCCGGTACGTTGACGATCCGACGATAATGGCGTGGGAGCTCGCCAACGAGCCCCGGCCGATGCGGCCAGCGGCGAATGAGGCATACAAGGGTTGGATCACCGACTCGGCCGCGCTTATCAAGCGTGTTGACCGCAATCATCTCGTAACGCTCGGACACGAAGGCAGGATCGGTACCGAGAGCCTCGCCCT
>CAZJFB010000087.1:14291-15615 GCA_964545145.1 uncultured Chloracidobacterium sp.
ATCAGGTCCGCCGCCAGATCTGTCGCCGCTAAGCGATGACCCGAAGTACGACTTATACTATTGTCCGTAAGCGTTAGTTCTAAGACCATTTCAAAACTCCAACAATGAAGAAACTGATCGAGTGTGTCCCCAATTTCAGTGAAGGCCGCGATATGACGGTCATAAAGCAGATCACCGATGAGATCGAGAGTGTCGAGGGCGTAAAACTTCTCGATGTCGATCCCGGTGCGACGACCAACAGGACGGTAGTCACCTTTGTCGGTACGCCTGACGAGGTGGTCGAGGCCGCGTTCCGCTCCGTCAGGAAGGCACAGGAGCTGATCGATATGCGGCATCACAAGGGCGACCATCCGCGGTTCGGAGCAACCGATGTGTGTCCGCTCGTACCGATCTCGGGCGTGACGATGGACGAGGCCGCCGAGTACGCACGCAAGCTCGGCAGCCGTGTCGGCACGGAGCTCGGCATTCCTGTTTACCTGTACGAGAATGCCGCAACGGAAGAAAAACGTCGCAATCTAGCCAATTGCCGTGAGGGCGAATACGAAGGACTCAAGGACAAACTCGCTTCCGCCGATTGGAAGCCCGACTATGGCCCGGCCGAATTCAACGAAAGCGTCGCCCGGTCCGGTGCGACGGCCGTGGGCGCCAGAGACTTTCTGATCGCGGTCAATTTCAACCTCAACACCACGTCGACGCGACGAGCAAATGCGATCGCGTTTGACGTTCGCGAAAAAGGACGGCCAAAACGAGAGGGCAACCCTATCACCGGTAAACCTGTCCTCGACGAGGCCGGCGAGCCCGTGATGATCCCGGGCACGCTCAAGGGTACGAAGGCGATCGGTTGGTACATCGCTGAATACGGCATCGCACAAGTGTCGATGAATATCACCAATCTGTCGGAGACGCCGCTCCACGTCGCCTTTGACGAGGTAAGTGAAAAGGCACGCCTTCGCGGCCTGCGGGTCACGGGTCTTGAAATTGTCGGCCTTGTGCCGAAAAAAGCCATAATCGATGCAGGAAATCACTATCTGACAAAGCAGCAGCGTTCGCTCGGCATAACCGAGGCGGAGGTCATCAAGATCGCGATCAGATCGATGGGCCTCGACGATCTCAAACCTTTTGACCCGGCGGAGAAGATCATCGAATACGTGCTTGCTGCCGAGGACAAGGCCGAGAGCCTTGTCGATCTGACATGCCGCGCATTTGCCGACGAGACCGCGTCGGAATCGCCCGCTCCGGGCGGCGGCTCGATATCTGCTTACCTGGGTGCTCTCGGTGCGGCTCTCGGCACGATGGTCGCCAATCTCTCGTCGCATAAGGCCGG
>CAZJFB010000088.1:0-14847 GCA_964545145.1 uncultured Chloracidobacterium sp.
TCCGACACTGTCTCGGCGGCGATCATCTCGGCCGAGCCGACATTCTGCAGGAATTCGAGCAGGTACTGGTAATTAAAGCCGAGAGTCATTTCCTCACCGTTGTAGTCGGCCTGGACCTTTTCGCTGCCCTCGCCCTGCTCTGACGACTGGGCGGTCACCTCGATCTCACCCTCGCGGACGGTGATGCGGATCGAGCGGTTGCGTTCGTCGGCGATCAGTGCCATGCGGCGGACCGCGGAGCGCATCTCGTCAAGGTCAAAGATGGCGGTGTGGTCATTGTCCTTGGGCATGACCATCTCGTAATTGGGAAACTGGCCCGTGAGCTTGCGCGTGATAAGCAGGCGGCCCTCGGTCTCAAAGTAGATGTGGTTAGGGTCCTCGCCAAATGCGACGTCGCCCTGGCCGCGGGTGACCTTGACCAGCTCGAGCAGGGCCTTTTTGGGGATGAGCGTATCCATCACCGCCTCTTTGTCGTCGATCTCACGCGAGACGTACGCCAAACGATGGCCGTCGGTCGTCACCATGGTCGCGATGCCCTCGCCGATGATGAACTTTGCACCCGAGAGCGTGAAACGCGACTGCTCATTGGTGATGGCAAATGCCGTGTTGCGGACAAAAAAGCCGAAAACGTCCGACGGCAGACGGAGCGGCGTCGATTTGAAATTGGGGATGTCGGGAAACTGGTCGCGGCTCACGCCGGCGAGGCGGTAATTGGCACGGCCTGCCTTGAGCGTAACCCACTCGTTCTCTTCCTTTTTGAAATGTACGTCACCCGCGTCGAGGGCCCTGACGATATCAAACAATTTACGGGCCTGGACGCAGATCGCACCCGTCTGGATGATATCGGCAACGGCATCGCAGCGGATCGTGCAGTCGAGGTCGGTGCCGAGTATTCTGATCTCGTTATCGCCGATCGACTCGATCAGGATGTTTGAGAGAACGGGTATCGTCGTTTTACGCTCGACAACGCCCTGAATAAACCCTAACTCTTCTTTGAGAACGCTTTGTTTGATCTTGAATTCCATGATTTCTTACTCCTGTCGTATCGTTACCGTTTTCTTGCAGCTATTGAGTATCCCCAACCGCTGCCGCAGGTGGTAACGGCCTGCTCGCCGCATTTTCTATAACTAAGAATTTTACCAAAACAGTTAAGAACTAGTTATAGGAATAGGGCCTGTGAAAATGTGCAAAATCGCCCTAACTCGTTATTTTTGTTGCGTTTTTCCTTCCACAATCTGTTGTGGAAAACTTGTGGAAAAACTGCACATCTGCGGAAAACTGATCTTCTCCGCTTTTTTCCACCTGTTTCCACATGCCGCGCCGGGCGGCGCTTGCGGAAAAGTGGAAAACTTTATTTCAAATAACTGCAAATAAACGAGTTATGTTAATGATAACTCTAACTTATGTGTGGAAAACATGAACTGAGTTTTCCTGTTGAAACATCTTTAATTAGCTGCAAAGACTATCAATTAGCTCGTTTACTTCCCTGTGGAAATTCCGGTCAGACTTTGTCAGCTGATCTATCTTCTCAACCGAGTGCATCACGGTCGTGTGATGCTTGCCGCCGAACTCTCGGCCGATCTCGGGGAAGCTGTGCCGGGTCAATCTTTTGCAAAGATACATCGCCACCTGACGCGGCACTGCGATAGCCCGCGAGTTGTTCTTAGATTTTAATTCGTCGACCGTCATCTTATAGTGAGACGCGACGGTGCGGGCGATATGCTCCAGCGTGAGGCCCGCCGGACGCTCGGCGTCGAGAATGTTCTTCATCGACTCCTGTGCGAGCAGCTTGGTGATCGGAACGCCCTTCATAGACGATATGGCGACGAGCCGCACAAGCGAGCCCTCCAGTTCGCGGACATTACTGCGGACCTTGCCGGCCATATACATGGCAATATCGTCATCGAGACGAATGCCGTCCATATCGGCTTTACGTTTGAGGATCGCGACCTTTGTCTCGAGATCCGGCGGTTCGAGGTCGGCGATCAGTCCCCACTCGAAACGCGAGTGCAGACGCTCCTCCAGCGTCGGTATTTCACGCGGAGGGCAATCGCTGGTGACGACGATCTGCTTCTGAGCGTTGTAGAGCGTATTAAATGTATGGAAAAACTCTTCCTGCGTACGTTCCTTACCTGCCATGAATTGGACGTCGTCCATCAGCAGCACGTCGATCGAACGATACTTGTCGCGGAAACCCGGCGTCTTATTGAAGCGGATCGCGTTGATCAGCTCATTCATAAAACGCTCTGACGTGATGTACGCGACGCGCATATGCGGCGAACGCTGCTTGATCGCGTGGCCGATGGCATGCATCAGGTGCGTCTTGCCGAGTCCAACGCCGCCGTACATAAAGAGCGGATTGTAGGTCGTACCGGGGGCCTCTGCCGTAGCCTTTGCCGCGGCGTGGGCAAACTGGTTGCACGAACCAACGACAAACTTCTCGAACGTGTACTTAGGATTAAGGAAATCCTCGACCGGCTCAATGTCGATAAAGCTCTCTGCGTCAACAGGCCTTACGGATGCGGGACCGTTCTTTGGTGAGAAGAAAAGATCGGCCGCGTCGGTCTCCTCTTCGAACTGAGGAGGCACTGCCTCGTCAGCATCGACCACCCATTCGACCGAGTAGCCTGCCAAGGCGTCGTCAAGCAGGTCGGTGTAATAGAGGCAAACCCAGTCTTTGGTAACAGATCCGGCACGAAGTGTAACGGTACGGGTAGATTCGTCGACACTCTCGCAATTTATGGGACGAAACCAGGTATCAAAAACGTCCTGGTTGAGCCGTGATCTGACAATGCTCAGGGCATCATTCCACACGGTAGTTTTTTGGGCAAATTCGTTCAAGGTTTTCAGTCGAAAAGAGCGCTTAAAGGAGCCACTTTTCTTATGCAAGATTTTTGCCGGAATGCGTCGTTAAGGCGTCCGGTTTTTGACAGCCCTAAATCAGGGCAAGTCATTTTGTTTTCGTGTTTTCCGTCGGGAAGAAACGCTGTGGTAACACGAGATTTTCACAGTTTTTTCACAGCCGTTCCCGAAAAGCGCATAAAAGCTAAAGTAACGCATTAAGCCGTTTACTATCAATAGGTTACGCTAGCCCATTTTCAGGAAACGGGTAACAGACTAACACGAAAAAACGGCGCTTGCAAACGGATATCCACAGCTTTTTTTCGGAGAGTTTAACACTAATTTAACCTCCTTTTTTGTCAACAATTCGGCTCAAATTTCGAATGTGTTAGACTAAGAAAATCGCCGTCAGAGGACATAAAAAAGAGCAGAAAATGAACAAAAAAGATCATATTTTTTTTCGGAAGGGAAAGAAAGATATTGATCCAGTTTTTGAGGCTATCGCCAGGGCCTGTGAAGGGCTAGTCTACATCAGTGAAACTGACGCCCCGGTCGAGGCCTTTTGTATCGACCGCGGGCAGAGCGAGACGGTCTCGGTGCTGAAACAGCTCGACGGCTCGCCCGCGGCCGCACCGGTAAAGGAGATCGACGCAGTCGCATTTTTCACCAGGCTGATCACGGTCAAGGACTGGTTTGGCGACAGCGAAAAGGCGCGGGCAAAAAAATTCCTCGAGCTTAAGGAGCTGCTCGAGGAAAGTTTGCACGGGCTCAGGGCGTTTCGCCTCGGTGAGGTCCGTGTTCGCTATTATGTCGCAGGCGTTACGGCTGACGGACGCCTTGCAGGCGTCAAGACATCAGCCGTCGAGACCTGAGATCCTTTATTTCTGCACCACGCTGCTCGCCCGGCTGGTCTTTTTGACGACGTCTGTCGGACTGCCGACATAAACGATCTTGCTCGCACCGGATGCGTCGGTCCATAGCTTGCCCGTCACATTGACGAGGGCACTGCTCGCTCCGCTTGCCTCAATGTCGCCGCTTACGGCGGTCAAGCCCTCCGCATCGACCTTTGTCGCTCCGCTGATATCGAGCGTGAGCTTAGCCGTTTCGCCGCCGAGCTTAACCTTTGACGCGCCTGATGAATCGACCGAGATATTCTCGTTCTTGAGGTTTACGACGCTTACGCTCGCAGCACCCGAAGAGTCGATATTTTCGATATCCGGTGCCGAGATCCGGATGCGAAGCGGGTTATCGGTCGAGATGCGGCGTTCGGTCTCAATGTGAAGCACACCGTTACGGACCTTGGTCGTGATCAGCGGCAGCAGATTATCATCTGCCTCAACCTCGACAGAGTATTCCTTTTGCGCGGTGACCTCTACCTCAAATACGCCGCTGACATCGACGCCCTTGAAATTTGAGACCTGGCGAATGTCCGTTCCCGTCTGGCCCGAACCTTTGACACTACCGACATTGAAAGAAAAATTAAAGAACTTCCCGCCGACCTTACCGAATGATGACATCGTCGCGGCGACCAGGCCTAATACCAGGGCCGCAACAAAAATAAGAAAACCGAGTTTTTTCATAGATCCCTCCAATTTGCTTGGGATAGCTGTATTGGCAAACGAGCGCCCGGACGCAAAAGTTCTGTAAAAATGGCGCTTTTCCGGAAAAAAGAATGAGGCGGGCCCATTTGAGCCCGCCCCGATCGTCACGCAGAGTGCGTGATGTTATTTTGCCTTGGGTGTCTCGGTCGACATCGGCTTGGCGTCCTTAGAGGTCTTTTCGTCGGTCTTTTTGACGTCCTTGGCCTCAGGCGTAGTGCCAGGCTTAACATTCGCCGTCGGTGAACCGGTCGGCGCCGGGGTTGCCGGTGCGGGCGTGGTCGTTGCGACCGGAGCCGGTGTGGCCGACGGCTTGTTAGGGGTTTCCGTCTTAGATTCACACGCACCCAAAACGGCGGTCGAGACCGCCAAAACTGTCGAAAGAACTATTGATCTTCTCATTGTATTTCTCCTTGAGCCCGAATATGCGGGCCTTTGTTACTCACGGACCCGTGGCCGTCCGTTGGCAGACAACGCAGCCGGATGATGTAAGGACGTCTTTCCGCAAATTCGCCCATGGGCTGATCTGCCATCCGACATCAACACTGCGCCCGATAGAACGCGCTCGGAGAATAAACTTGCAGGAAATTTTCAGGGAAAAAGAAAAATCATTTCAGCCCTCGGGTCAGGGGCAATATTTCTTATCGACGTAAACCTTCGCGCCTTTGTCGTTGAGGTAGTAGCAGCCGCCGCGAGGGCCCTTTTGATAGGTCTTTCCGCCTGATGTCGTTGATGCCGCCTGCGGAGGTGCGGTCGGTGCCACCGATGCTGTGACCGGGCCGTTCACCAGCCCGACCGGTGCCGCGGCCGCGGGTTTTGTTTCGGCGGCCGCAGCCGGCTCAGACTTTGGTACAACGGTCGATTGCCATGCGACGACCTGCCATTTGCCGCCGCGTTTGATGAAAGTACCGGTGTTCAGATTGTTGCCGACGGTCTTAGTGCCGTCAGCCTTGGTCGTAGTGCTCACCAGCCGAAAGGCGACGACCGCCGCGGTGTCGTATTGCTGGATCCTTATGTCTTCGGCAGTGTAGACCGAGACCGGGTCGCCCGGCTTCGCCGGCGGAGCCGAACGGACGCCTTTCATCAGTTCTTCCTTGGTGATGCGTACGCCGGCCGAGCGCGTGTAGATCAGGTCGTCCGCCCAAAAGCGGTCGTGAACGGCCGCATCGTTACGGCCCGCACCATCGAGGAATTCATTGAGCAATTTCGTGAGTACCGCCGCATCGGGAGCGGCCTGTGCGTTCAGGTAGACAGCCGAAAAAAGGACCAGGAAGATCGCTGAAATAGAGCGTTTCATATATGTGCCTCGTGACGGCACTAAGTTATCTCAAAACGCAGGCCGGATTCAATCAACACAGGACGAAATGTGTTAAGTCGGGAGCATCGGGACGTGCTATAATTCGCCGAACTTACGATCATACCGCGATCCGTCTGCGCTTTCGCTTCACAACGTTACAGGATGTGTGCGACAAAGACATTCAATGTTCGTAAGTGTTGAGTCGAATCGTTTTGGACTATGAAAAAATGCCCTCTGTGCAGCCGGGAATATGATGACACCATGCGTTTCTGCCTCGATGACGGCAGCGAGCTGCTCTATGGCCCCGGAAATGCCCAGGCAATTTTTGATCCGACACTGTCCGAAGCCCCGACGATCGCCGCTGATCTGATTACCCCAATTTCCGGCGATCTCGAGAGTGCGACGATCGTCATGCCGTCGCTGATTTCCCTGTCCGAAAGATCAGATTCGATAGCCGTCTTGCCGTTCGTTAACATGAGCGCGGATCCGACGAACGAATACCTTTGCGACGGGCTCGCCGAGGAACTTCTCAACGCTCTGTCCAAGATCGAAGATCTAAAGGTCGCCGCCAGGACGTCGGCATTCTCGTTCAAGGGCACACGCACGAGCATCGGCACCATCGGGCAGCAGCTTGGCGTTCACAAGGTCCTTGAGGGAAGCGTGCGCAGCTGGGGCGACAGGGTCAGGATCACGGTCAAGCTTGTCAATGCCGATGACGGATATCAGATATGGTCACAGAGCTTTGATCGCGAACTCAACGATATTTTTGCCATTGAGGACGAAATAACCCTGGCGGTCGTCAAGTCGCTCAAGTTAAAGGTCTTCGGCGAAAAGAGGGACGCTCTTGTAAAACGATACACGGGCAACGCGGATGCGTATCAGCTTTACCTGATGGGCCGTTTTCATTTTAATAAGTTCAACGAGGAGGGCTGTTTGAAGGCGATCGAGTATTTCGAGCAGACCCTTGCCCTCGAGCCCGAATACGCACCGGCATTTGCAGGCATAGCGGAAGCATGCGGCATGCTGTGGTACATAAGCACATACGCGAAACCTGAACTGGTTGAGCGTGAGCGCGTGGCCGTGGAGCGTGCTATCGAGCTTGAACCGCGGCTTGCTGAGTCGTACAGGTCGCGGGCGCTTCTGCGTTGTTATGTCGACTGGGACTTTTCAGGCGCTGAGAGAGATTACAGAAAATGCCTTGAGCTCAATCCCAACGACGCGCTTGCTCATGCGTGGTACGCGTTGTGGTCGGCCGCAATGGGCCGCCGCGAGGACGCCGTCAAAATTGCCAAGAAAGCACGGTCACTCGACCCGCTGTCGGTCAACGGTGCTCTTATGTCCGGGTGGGCGATGTGGTTCTCCGGCAACTATGACGGAGCGCTCGACACGGCAATGGCGATGCTCGAAATTGAACCGGAGTCATTCGAACTGTTGCGGTTAAAAGGTTGCTCCCTGTGGGGACTCGACGATCTGTCGCAGGCGAAAGATGCTCTTGAGCGGTCGGTCGAGCTGGGGTCACGGCCGCTCGCGCATTCCTCGCTATGCGTCCTTATGGCACAAACCGGCGATATCGAAGGGGCAAATGCGCAACTCGCAGAACTTCATAGAAGGTATGACCTAGGCCTTGCTCCTGCCGCATCGGTTGCATACGGATATCTCGCACTAAACCGGATCGACGACGGATTTCTCTGGCTCGAGCGTGGCTTCGATAACCGTGACGGAGAAATGATATTCATGCGCGCGTGGCCGCGCTGGTTGAATCCTGTTTATGACGATCCAAAATTTGCCGATCTTATAAGACGTATCGGGCTGCCCGCAATGAGTGACTAATTGCTGAACGCGGACGCCTCATTCGTACCGCAGCGACTCGATCGGATCGAGGCGGCTCGCACGTATCGCCGGCAGGACGCCCGCGACGAACGAGATCAGGCAAACCAACAACATGACGAATGCAATTGACGGTATGGTGAAAACGAAGAGTGTATATCCCTCGAATGACGCAGCGTAGGCACGCACCAGGATCTGATTTGCGATCAGGCCGACAACGATGCCGACCACAGTGCCGAGCACCGCTCCCCAAAACCCGATCAGTACCGATTCCAGCGAGAATATAGCAAAGATCTTGCCTCGACCCATGCCCAGTGCTTTCTGCAGGCCGATCTCTTTTGTTCGTTCGAGTACGGCGATCACGAGCGTATTGATAATGCCGAATGACGCTGCAAGCAACGCGATGAATGCCACCAGGCTCATCCCGATCTTAAAGATGCCGATCGCGTCGTAAGTCCGCTTTTGCTGGTCGGCGATCGTCTCTGCGGTAAATCCCTTCTCGTCGAGTTTTGCCTTAAGGGCGTCGAGCTTTGCCTGGTCTGCGGAGGCGAGCTGAACAGAGAAACTCAGGAACTTGCCTATTTCCGACGGTGCTCGCTGGTCGTTATAGATCGTGGACGCGGTCACCGGATCGACGAAAGATGTCGTCAAGGTCATAAAGCCCTTGGTCGCGACGCCGACCACCTCGACCATCATCGTTCTGATCGATCGGTCTGCACCCTTATAGCCGATGATCACGTTCTTTCCGACAACATTCTCGAAGTTTGGATCGAGGGTCTTAGCGAGGCCGATCGGTAGGACGATCTGGCTGGTGCCGTTGATCGAATGGCCGGCCTCGGTCTTTTGTGTGACGCCCTGAGATATCATGCCGAGCTGCAGCTGGTATCTCTTTTGCCCGTCAAGCGAGATGTATTCGCCCTGGATATCGTAACGCGGCGTGATCGTCTTGATGTCGGCCAACCCGCGCAGCACGTTTTCCATCTGCGCCAGCGAAACCGTCATTGCCGTCGGGTCGAGCTCGGCTGTAGGGTTTGCCGCGGGAGTTTCGTCTTTGTATTCCGGTACGTTGTCGCCGCGTGCGGCCTGGCCCTCGGGCCGTTCGATCTTGCGCCGGACAAAAACCACCGTGTCGCCCTCTATGTTCTTTACCTGGCTCTCGACATAACTGCGAAGTCCGTCGCCGATGCCGTTGGTCATCGTGAGTGTGAACGAGCCGACAAAGATCGCTGCGATGGTCAATGATGTTCGTAGCTTATTGCGAAAAAGGTTGCGATTCGCGATCTTGACAAGGTCCCAAAATTTCATTGTCCGCTCGCCTCCCCTTTATATTCGGCTACGATCTGTCCGTCTTTCATTTCGATTATTCGCCTGCAGCGGCCGGCAAGATCGGCGTCGTGGGTGACGATGACGAGCGTTATGCCCTTTTCGTGATTGAGGTCAAAGAGCATCTTTTCGACAGCGGCTCCGGTATTCGAGTCGAGATTGCCGGTAGGCTCGTCGGCAAAGATGACCTGCGGTTTGCCGACCAGCGCGCGCGCGATACAGACACGCTGCTTTTCGCCGCCCGAAAGGTCCTTAGCCCGTTTGTCCGATTTGTCCGAGAGTCCAACGGCAGCCAGTGCCTCATCCGCGTCGGTGATCATTTCATAATCCGACACCCCGCGAATGCGCATCGGCAGAACAACATTCTCAAATACAGTTTCGCGTCCGTTGAGGAAAAATTGTTGAAAAACGAAACCGAACTTCTCATTTCGAAGAACATTTTTTTCAGGCTCGGTCATCGTCGATGTCTCGTCTCCGTCCACATAGACATAGCCTTCCGTCGGTTTGTCGAGACATGCGAGCAGGTGCATGAGCGTCGATTTGCCGCTTCCAGATTTGCCGACGATCGCGACGCAATCCCCTTGATGGATCCGCAGGTCGACATTCTTAAGTGCGTTAAAACCTATCCCGTCACTAGTATAGGTCTTTGAGAGGCCGCTGGCCTCGAGCATGATCTTGCCCGCAGGCGAAACGTGTATTGCTTCTGCGATCGGGGCGGACGCAGGTCGAGGCCGCGTCGGTACGGGTTCCGGCGGTCGAGAGATCTGAACGGCTTGCGGCTGGATCTGCTCAACTGCTTCGACAGGTTGCGGTCGGCCGCGCAATTCAGCGTATAGTGCGCGGACCGCCGCCTTATCTTCCCGGAGCCTCGCATGGTCGACGCGGCCGCTCGTGTTCTGGTTGAATCTGACGCCGTTCTCGAGCGTCCAGAACGCGCGGTTAAGGACGGCGTACATTGTGACGATCTTTCGCTGTTCTCCTGTCAGCTTGAGCGCGTCCATCACGGCGTCTGTGTAGACCATTCCATGGTGCGTGCCGTACCAACTTGCCTTGATGCGGCCGATCGCCTCGAGCGGGTCGCCCTGGGCCATGGCGTCGAGATCAACCAATCCTGAAAATCGGCCTTCGTACACCATCACATTCTTTGCGCAGATGTCGCCGTAATACGTGTAAGGCCGGACGCGGTCGAAATATTGCCGATAGTCGCGGTTGAGGCCGTCGAGGATTCCCGACAGTTCATCGTCAAGCACGCCGGTCCTTTGGCCCCAGCCCTTCACAACCTTGGTCACGCGAGCCACTTCATCTGCCCACGAATCGACCAGGTCCTTGTCGTCACCCCAGAGAACGCCAAATTTACCATTGTTTGGGACGGTACCGATCTGACGGAAGATATTTGCGATCTCGCCGCCTATCGCCTCTAGCTCGCTGTCGCTCAAGGTCGCGATCACCTCGCCGATGTCACGGCCCTCGATCTTGCTCTGCACCTGATATGCGAACGGCACAAACGAACACGTATAGTCCTCGGCCAGTATATCGGGCACTCGAATGCCCTTTTGACGAAATACCGGAATGTGCTTACTCGAGCCAAGCATGTAGCGGGCCTCGGCCTTTAGGCGGATGACAACCTCGCGCTCGCCAAGCTTGACGAGATAGACATCATTGCAGATGCCGTTCGTCATCCGGGTGATCTTCTCGGGCGAGGCGTTGAATTCCTTTTGGGTGATCCTGGCGACGGCGTCCAGGTAGGCGTTTTCACTCATCATTTAGCGTATATATAGAATTGGACCGCCTGCAGCAGACCGATCACAAATCCGAATAACGCGCCAAACAGCTCAATTGTTCGCAAATGTTCCTTTGCGACTGAAAGCACGAGCGCCTCAAGCTTCTCTGCCGGGTAATTCTTGATCTTCTCGCGAACCACACCGCCGATGTCAAATTCCTTGATCGCCTCAGGCAGTTTTGCCGTGGCGGCGGCGATTATCGTGTCGGTCAGGGATGTAGAAGCCAAACGTATCTTCTCCTCGGGCATGTGGTCGCCAAGCTTGCCGATCGGCGTCGAAAGCAATCGGTCTATCTGGCCTGAGAGCAGTTCGTTGATGATATTTGACGTTTCCTGCTTTGCCAGAATGTCGAGCAACGCTGATATCAGAGTCGCCTTGAGTTTCTCCTCGGACTCGGGATGCACAAAAGCAAGGATCGCGTCGATGCTATGAGGGCGAAGCTTCTCAAGCGTTTCCCTCAGATAGCCTGCGATGCCGGCCATGGTCTCTTCGTTCTGCAGCAGCGAGAGAATGGTTCGCGTCACCTGTTCCTTAAGCCGCGCAAGCTGATCTGGGTCGATCTTGCCGATCACTACCGGAAGCGGCTTCGCGAGGGCGTTATCAATACTCGTCGATATAAAGTTACGAGCTTCTTCGACAAAGAACGCGCCGCTGAGCGTTTCCTCGAGCCGCTTTGGAAAATTGTCGTTTACGAGCTGGTCTACCTCGGCCAGCAGTGTGTCTCTGGACACAAAGATCTTTTTGAAGAAAGAGAGGTTCTCGTAATATTCGTGTACCTCGCGTTTGATAAGCGAGCCGATCTGGTCGCGCGTCTTTTCTTCCGCAGCGAGCCCGGCGAGTTGATGGATAGCAGGCTCGATCTGCTCGTTGGCCTTCTCCTTGAGCAGCGCAACAGCGTCGCCGGTGAACAATGTTCCCAATGGGGTTTCCGATGTGACCAGGTCGTCGAGGCGGCGGCCGATGAATTCGCGGATGTTCGCCTCAAATGCCGGCGACCTGACCGCAGACCTGATGCGCTCGTCGACGAAAGCAGTCATCTGCTCAAAAACCTCATCGTCGATCACGTCTTCGACGCGCTTGTCCATAACATCGTCCACGCGTTTTGTGACGAATCCGTCGATGGCCAACTCGGTCTCATAACTTGTAAGTACAGACCTGATGTGTTCAGCAAGCCGTCGCTGCAGGGCAGAGATCGCATCGAGAACCGGCTCGCGGACGTTCTTTGGCAGGGCCTCGATAAGCGACGGATATTCGTGGGCAAGCAATTCGGTCGTGTAGGAATCGACGACAGATTGGATCTTGTTCCTCAGGAAATCTTTTCCGATGAGCTGCTCGTGGATAGTGTCGTGAGAAACGAGTTCTTCACCGACCGCCCGCCCGATCGCGGTCGCGAGACGTTCCCGATGCCGAGGTATCATTCCCTGCGGAAAAATGGTCAATCCAAACAGCTTGACCGGGCTCCGCGGCCTAAAGAGCATCCTCACCGCGAGCCAAGCTCCGGCATATCCGTGTGCAGTCGCAAACAATATCAGCAGGCCGATCTGAACCCAGATGTTGCGGAAGACTGGCTCGATGGTTTGTATGATTTCCTGCAAGATGACTAAAAGACCTGAAAGCCCTTGGACTTAAGACAGAACTCCGAAAATTCCTTGAGCCAATCGTGTGTGACGCTGTAATTTTTCCACTCTTCGTCAGCGTCGCGGTAGAGCGTCCCGTCATCCGGTGCGTCCGTTACGCTGAGGTCCGAGTACATCCGCTTTCCTTCCGAGACCCTTGGCAGGATCTCGTCACGGATCCGCGAGCCGATCTCGCGTGCCTCATCAAGCGAGATCTTTACGCCGGTTGCGTTGTAGGTCATCTGACGTGCAACGCCTTCGCTAACGACGTCAAGGCTCTTGATCACCTCCAACGCCGCTTTCCAATGCCATACGCTGGCATTGAATTCGAAGTTCTCGCTGCCCATGTCGATCAACGTGAAGCTCATAAGTTTCCTCTTAGGCAAAATGCTAAACGGCATTCAGATTAAGGTCAATGAGTTTCGTGGCAGAAAGCGATATAATTTCGCTTTTCCGGTGATGAAACAAAGCGTGCCGATCAGGATCAATGTGTTGCGCCCTATGAAGGGCGTGTCGATGAAGGTTCAAAAAGGACGCGATGAATTGGTCCCGCCTGTCTCGTCGAGTGATGAACTGTTAACCTTTGAATTTCTGATCGACGTAGAGATCCAGGACGGCGCACCAAATTTTCTCGGCAAATTTGCTCAGGGGCCGAGGCATGCGCGTTTCATTTATGTAAACTCCGGCTCGTATGCGGGTCAACCGTGGACGCAGTGGAACCGCAGGGCAAAGATCTCGTTGATGTCGATCACGAGTGAGCAGGTAAACCACGTGATCGGTGACGAAGTCCTTTGTCTTGAAACCGAATTTGAGGGTATCGGCCGCGACGGCGGCCCGACTTGTGCCAGCGTGAAGGACATCGTGTGGAAGGTTGTCGCCCGATGAATACCGAAGAGTATCTTTTGCGAATCGGCGTAGACGCTCACGACGTCAGGCCCAATATTGAGACGTTGAAGTTGATGCAACTCCGGCATCTGTTGACGGTGCCCTTCGAGAATCTTGACATCCACTGGAAGCGTCCGATCGTGCTCGACATTGATAAGTTCCATCCTAAGATCGTCGACGGTAGGCGTGGCGGGTTTTGCTACGAATTGAACGGACTCTTTAGCGAATTGCTTCGCGGCATCGGCTTTCGGACCCGTATAGTCTCGGCGCGAGTTTATAACGGCAGGGAGTTTGGATCCGAGTTTGATCACGCTGCGATCAACGTGACTATCGGTGAGATCGACTATCTTGTCGACGTTGGTTTTGGGGATTTTACGGCGGGACCGCTTCAGATCGTACCGGACATAGAGCAGGAAGACCGCGAAGGTATCTTTGTATTGCGGCGAGGCAATTTCGAGGTCCTCGAAGTGGCAAAGAAGAACGGCGAAGGATGGACCCCTCAATATTCGTTCACGCCTTTTGCCCGCGACCTCTCAGAGTTTGCAGAGATGTGCGACTTTCAGCAGTATTCACCGGATTCACACTTCACAAAAGGAAAGATCTGTTCAATGCTGATGGATAACGGGCGAAAGACGCTCACGGATACTAAATTCATCATGACCTCGGGTGAAAGAAAGACGGAAACTGAGGTTGGCTCAGCCGATGAATTTGAAATACTGCTGAAGCGTGAATTCGGGATACAGCGAACAGCCTAGGAATATATGTCTCAACCAATTTCATACGCAGACGCCGGCGTCTCTATAGACAATGCCAACCGCGCGGTCGCGAAAATCCGCGAATACGCACGCTCGACATTCAACGAACGCACGCTGACCGAGATCGGCAGCTTCGGCGGGATGTTTGCCGGGGCATTTCCGAATATGTCGGAGCCGATCCTGGTCGCGTCGGCGGACGGCGTCGGGACGAAGCTAAAGCTGGCGTTCGATACGGGAATTCACAACACAGTCGGGGCCGATCTCGTAAATCACTGCGTCAACGACATCCTGGTACAAGGTGCGCGGCCGCTTTTCTTCCTGGATTATTTTGCAACCGGAAAACTCGAACCGGAAGTCACCGCCTCCGTTGTCGAAGGCATGGCACGTGCCTGTCGTGAGAACGGCTGCGTCCTGCTCGGCGGAGAAACGGCGGAGATGCCCTCTATGTACGCCGACGGCGAATACGATCTCGCGGGATTCATCGTCGGCGTCGTAGATAAGCCGAAGGTCATCGACGGCAAATCGATCACGCCGGGCGATGTCGTGCTCGGCATTCCATCGACCGGCCTGCAGACGAACGGCTATTCTCTAGCACGCAAACTCTTTTTTGAGGTCGGCGGATACAAACCCGACGATTTTGTCGAAGAGCTTGGCACCACCGTCGGCGAAGCCCTTCTCGAAACGCACGCCAGCTTCCTGCCGCAGATCGGGCCATTGCTTGACAGCGGCGTTATAAAAGGCCTCGTTCATATCACAGGCGGCGGCTTTCTCGAAAACATCCCGCGGATCTTACCCGAAGGCGTCTCTGTAGAAATAAACCGCGGCACCTGGCCCGAACTCCCGATCTTCGGCATGATGCAGCATCTTGGCAACGTCGATGAAAAAGAGATGTTCCGGACATTCAATATGGGGATCGGGATGATC
>CAZJFB010000089.1:0-9730 GCA_964545145.1 uncultured Chloracidobacterium sp.
CCGTGTGTCGTGCTGGCACTTGAAAAAGAGAACGCAGTTCCGGCGTGGCGCGAATTGATGGGCGCAACGAATCCGGCCGACGCAGCCGAAGGCACTATCCGAAAGGACTTTGCTACTTCGATCGGCGAGAACGCGGTTCACGGATCTGATTCTGACGAGAATGCGGCGATCGAGATCGCTTATTTCTTCAGCAAGCTCGAGTTAGTTTGATGTTTCATCAGACGGGCTTTAGCTTGTATACTAGATAAATCGGTGTTCGACAGACGTACTTCGCAGTTCGGGTACGTATTTTCAATAATTTTACAGAGGACAGGCCAGGGCCTGCATCCGAGACTCTAACTATTATGAAGAAATGCCCGACTTGCCAGAGTACGTTTGATGACAACATGCGGTTTTGCCAGGCGGACGGAACTCCGCTGGTTGAAGATGCCCCGGCCTTTGATCCGTATGCGACGATCGTTAATCCGGTTGTCTCGGTTCCTGAGGCAGCTCCGGCTGAACCCGCCGCTGAAGCCTCTTCGGCCGAGCCTGAATCTGCTCCGGCAGAGGAGCCGGCTTACGACCCTGCTCAGCATCAGACAGTAGGTTCATTGCCTATAGCTCCGCCTGAAGATGTTCTAGATCTGCCAAGCAGTGATCCGTTAAAGACGATGTATGTATCCGAGACGGAGATGCAGGAGGCTCTCGGAGCCGTCCCTGAACCGGACATCGTAGAACTTCCGCCGCTTGAGGAAACTCCGGCCCCGGCACCGCCAAGTTTTATTGCTCCTGAGGTGGCCGCACCCGAGCCAGTCGAGGCGGCCCCGGCGTTTTCATCCGTTTCTGAACCCGAACCGGTAGTCGAAGAACCTGTTTCGATGCCCGAGCCTGAGCCCGAGCCCGAGCCCGAGCCTGCACAGTTCGATGAAGCGGCCACGATAATACAGCCGACCTTCGAGCCGCCGCCGGCACCTTCTTTCGCACCGCCGCCGTCGCCTTTTGAGTCTTCGGCCCCAGCCCCATTTGAGCCTTCGGCTCCTGCGGCATTTGAGCCGCCGCCTCCGGCACCTGTTGCCGAATGGACGCCGCCGCCCGCACCCGATGCAAGCTGGCAGAATCAGGAGATCGGCTCCAACACGCCTTTCCAGCCGCCGCCTCCTGGCGTAGCGGGACAAAATAAGACGTTGGCGATCATTTCGCTGGTGACCGGCATTCTCAGCCTGATCTGCTGCAGTTGGTTCATCCCTGGAATAGCCGCCATCGTGATGGGTTTTATCGCACGTGGTAAGGCAAACAGCGATCCGCAGAATTACGGTGGTGCCGGCCTTGCTCTGGGCGGTATCATTACAGGCGGCATCAGCGTCGTTCTCGGCGTTATCGTCATTATTCTTTATCTTGCCGGGGCCCTCGCCGGCAGCTTGGGTAACTTCTAAGTATGTCACTCGTTGGAGATGTAATTAAGTCATCGGTTGCCATCGTAAAGGGAATGAAGCGGACCCTGTCCGAGATCCCTCGACAGAAGTGGACCGTTCAATATCCGGACGAGCCGGTGACGGTCCAGCCTCGTTATCGCGGCCAGCATTTGCTCCACGTTGACGAGAACGGCAAGGAAAAGTGTGTTGCATGCTATCTCTGTGCGGCAGCATGTCCCTCGGATTGTATATATATCGAGGCGGTCGACGATCCTCGTCCGTATGCCGAGCGTGTGGGGCGTGACGAGCGTTACGCCAAGGTCTACAACATTGACTACGGGCGATGCATCTTCTGCGGTTTCTGCGTTGAGGCGTGCCCCAAGGATGCGATCACGCACGGATACAATTTCGAGATATCGGTCTACAATCGGGCCGACCTTTTGAAAACAAAGGACGATCTGCTGATAACTAAGCAAAAGCAGTCAAAGAATTACCGCGTTGCACTTTCGAGCGAGGATGTCGATTCCGAGTTCAAGGTAATCTAGTCAATTTGTGATAGCCCGCACACGTCTTCGGTGATCTTGTTTACACAAGATACTGTTAAGTAATGCGGGCCTTCGAATTTTAGCGTTCAAGTGTCATTGATCGAACTGCCTCCGACACAAAAGGGCCGACATCATGAGATCCGTGCTTTGGGTTTGCGCGAGTTCGCCGGCCTCCGGCGTGACGATGAGCGGCTCGATCCGTTTAAGCTGGCTGAGTATGCCAGGCTGTTTGTAGCATCTTTCGATCAGATCGAGCCGCTGCTGACACCGGACACGAGAGATCACCTTCTTGGGGAGGGGCAAGGCTCCTGGTCCGGCGGGGCTGCGTCCCATACTTTGCCTAACGGAATGAGGTTGATAATTCTCAATCCGACACACCACCGAAGCCGTCAGCACGCAACCCTTATGGAAGAGATCTGCCACGTCTTTTTGGGCCACAAGCCAAGCCGATTGGCGATCGAGGCCAAAGACAAGGACGGTAAGATCATCGCCCGCGACTATAATCATTCGATCGAAGAAGAAGCCTATTCGACGGGGGCGGCGGCCCTGGTACCTTATACAGCGCTTAAGCGAATGGTCAGGAGCGGATTAACGGCTCAGCAGATAGCCCGTCATTTCGATGTAAGCCGGCCTCTGGTAGAGTATAGGATCAAAGTGTCGAGGCTGTGGGAGCTTTACAAGACCAACGTCCTTACCGGTGAACAAAAATGACAGACCAAGCGAAAACTCATAGCCCGGCCGAACGGCTTTCTACTGTCGACAAGCTTGGTCTTTTGCTCGACATCACGAAAACGATAAGCCGTTCGCTCGACCTTGACGAGGTCTTGAATCTTGTAATGGACACTCTTGGTTCGCTCGTTCCGTACGACGCGGCCGGCATTTACCTGATCGATCATGGACCGGATCCGACCAGTCCGAACGTTTTCAAGTCAAAAGCGATCCGCGGCTACCAGATCAGCTTTGAACTGATCGAGCCAAGGCTGCGAATGGGCGAGGGATTCCTCGGAACCGTGGCCCAAACCGGACGGGCGATCATTTCTCCGGACGTTAGTAAGGATCCGCGGTACTTCAAGGCGCGCGACCTCACGCGATCGGAGATGGTAGCACCGATCATTTCGAATGACCGTGTTATCGGAGCCTTCGACCTCGAGAGCGACCGGCTCAACGCCTACAATGAGGACGATCTGTCGCTCCTCCAACTGCTCACGTCGCAGGTCGCGATCATTATTGAAAAGGTGCGGTTGCATGAGCAGGTAGTTGAGAAGAAGCGAATCGAGGCCCAACTCGAGATCGCCCGGCAGGTGCAGTTGGAGCTTTTGCCGTCAAGTGATCCTACGGTCGAGGGGTTTGACATTAGCGCTTACGTATTCCCGACCGAGGAAGTCTCAGGCGACTACTACGATTGGGTCAGGATGTTCTCCGATCAGGTCGGTATCGTGGTCGCGGACGCGGTTGGGAAGGGAATTCCGGCTGCACTGCTAATGGCGTTTCTGAGAGCCAGTCTTCGATCGAGTGTGCAGGTAGGATATGCTCCCCACATAGCGTTCTCGAAGTTAAATAATCTTCTCTACGATTCGATCGACGATAATAAGTTCATCACCGCTATTTACGGCATGTTGGACTCAACGAATAAAACTTTCGTTTTTTCGAACGCGGGCCACAACCCGCCTTTGCTGATCAAACCTGACGGAGAATATCGATTTGTCGAGTATGGCGATATGGCACTCGGGATGTTCCGCGACCTTCAATATCATCAGCATTTCATACGTTTTGAGGCAGGCCAGGTAATGGTGATCTATACCGACGGTATCACTGAGGCGGCAAACCCCAACGGCGAGGAGTACGGGCAGGACCGGCTCGCGAAACGGGTGCTCGAGGGTATCGACCTCCCCGCGAGAAAACTGATCGACCACATTCGAAAGGGCGTCGCCGACTTTACCGAGAGCAAATTCCTGGATGACGACGGCACCTTGTTCATCGTAAAGGCTACATAATAAAGAAAGACGCGGAAGGCCCCATTCGATGGGTTACCTTCCGCGTTCCTTCAGTCGTCCGGGAAATTGTGAAGTCAGTTAGTGTGCTGTTATCGAGCAGTGGAGGTTGTCGCCGCCGGGTACGACCGGCGTCGAGAAATCATCATAATTGATCTTGTCGTTGCCCGTCGAAAAAGCGTAGATATCAAAACCATACGCGTCAAAAAAATCGGTCAGTTCCTGCGATCTGTGAACGTAAACAGTCTCAGAAAATCCAAGCTCGGCACGTATCTGCAAGAGCCGTTCGATAACTTCGAGCGGTGCAAAACAATGATCTGGGTCTCGAAAAGTTGCCATAAAAGTCCGATCGCGGACACCCTGACGCCCTATTCAGGCATCAACTTAGATAACGAAATGCATTGAAAGGTTGTTCCCATACTCGAATAAATTACGACCGGCACCGGAACGGCCTGATCCGCGGTTTGAGAATGAGCTTTCTTTTTTCAAGGAATAAGAATACTATTCAGATGAATCCACGATCTTTAGGAGACAATATGAAACGAGTAATGTTGCGAGCGGCTTGGTTACTGGCGGTATTCTGCATCGCAGCTCCCGCCGCGTTTGCTCAGAAGGACGGCAAGGTCATTCCGACCTCCGACAAATACTTGATCTCAGCGAAAGCCGGAAAGGTCAATTATGTTGAAGGTGCGACGGCAGTCAGCCGGTCCGGCGGCACGACCGGCATGCTGCTGAAGGGAGATCAGCTGGAGGTTGACGAACAGGTTTCGACCGGTGCGTTAGGCAAAGCAGAGATCTTGCTCAATCCGGGATCATATGTTCGCCTCGGCGAGAATGCCGAATTCTCATTCAAGTCGACGTCTCTTGATGACCTCAGGCTAAAGGTTGCTAAGGGAAGCGCGATCTTCGAGGTGTTTGCGACCAACCAATTCAAAGTTTCCATTTATACTCCGAAAAGCCGGGTGACCATAATTAACACCGGTGTGTATCGACTCGATGTTGAGCCTTCCGGAAATGCGTTGTTGTCAGTCATCGAGGGGCAAGCGGTGGTCGGTGAAAAGATCGTCGCAATAGTCAAAGAAGGACAGACGGGGACAGTTAATGGCGGTGCCGTCGTTATCGGCAAATTCGATAAGGACAGACGGGACGCCCTCGCGACATGGAGCCGCGACAGGTCAAAGGATCTTGCAAAGGTCGCAAAGTCACTGAAGAACAACAATGCTCGTACGTCATTGATCAGTGCTTTTCAAGCCGGTGTCTGGGGACAGAGGCGGTCGTTCGGAGTTTGGGTCTTTGACCCGATCTCGGGCCTGTATTGCTTCTTGCCATATTACTCCGGATGGAATTCACCATACGGCTATGGCTATGGTTGGAATATCTACGGATACCAACTCCCGCCAAATGTTGCGCCGATAAATCCGCCCACCCGATTGGATGGACGGTTGGATCCGCCGGTCGACTCCGAAATGGACAACCGCGGTTCACGGTCGCGGCCGTCGCAGACTTACTCTTCGCCAAACGACGGATTTAGGGATGCTAAGCCGATCTTTACCGCTCCTTCGTCACCTTCGCCTACGTCGGCACGAGAGCCTGTCTATTCGCCTCCCCCGCCTCCCCCGCCGGTTAAGACCGACAAGCCGGGGAACTAGGACCGAAACAAGCTTAACCGTAAGAAGGCTGCCCGTAAGGGCGGCCTTCTTTCGCTGCAAAACGACCTACTGTCTGATCACCCATTCGTGAGCGCTTATTCCGACTCCATCACTGAGGTTCCTATCGAGGCATGGCTGACGGATCAGAACTACTTGAGGCTGTGAAGGAAAAGGGCGGCCTGTTCTATGGTCGGTGGCTTGGGTATCATCGGCTCGACCAAAAGCAGCACCGACTGAAGCCCGTTGAAGAGTGTATGGAGAATAATGCACGGCAGCAAGTTGTTTGACCAGACGCGAACGAAGGTAAGTATCACGCTAAGCAGCGTCAGCAAAAAGATCGTCGAAAAGCTCGGATAGTATTGCGGAACGTGCACCACCGCGAAGAGAATAGTGACGAGCGTGAATGCCGCCGGGATGCCAAGTGTTCGCTGAAAAGCTGAATACAATACCCCGCGATAGACGACCTCCTCGACGATGGGAGCACTGAACGTCGCCACAAATGCGACGATGTATACCGCTGACCGAGAACTCTTTAGGATCCGTATCAGATCATTTTCCTTTTCCGGAAAGAATGAGCCAACAACCGCTGCCACGACAAAGAAACCACCAAGAATAATAAAGTAATGCCACCACGCGACGCCGCCGCTTCGCCAGCCGAGCATCTTGCGGAAGCCGAACTTCCGTGCTCGTGTCACTACGAACCAGGCAAGCAAGATCGTAACGATGTGTGCGGGAATGATCGCAATGACCTGCAAAAGGATCGAGGTCGGATCCGATTTTGCAAATTCGACTATCTGTTCCGATTCTGTGATCGGAGGATCCTGCATCGCCAAATACGGAAGTAAGATCAGTGTGGGCACGATCAGGATCATTAAAACGCTTGCGAGCCACACTCCCACGGCCTCGAGCGCATTCCAAGGCGGGGTGTTTGGCCCCTCAGCTACCGCAGGTGAGGTCTCGGCTGGGTTCGGCTCGAAATGCGGTTGGACGATGTTTTCCTCGATTTCCACGTGTTCGAGTTTAGCCAATGGCCGATGCGCGTGCCAAGTTCGAGTTTCTCTTCTTGCAGTTTGTCCTAAGACGATATAATCTAAAACTCCGTGGAGCTACACGGAAGCAATCCCCGACAATCTGTGATCGCAATTATTCCCGCACGGTACTCGTCTGTCCGTTTGCCGGGCAAAATGCTGCGTGAAATCGCCGGAAAGCCGTTGATAGTACACACTTTAGAACGGGCCCGCTCCGCATCAACGGTCGATCGGGCCATTGTTGCGACTGATGATGAACGCATCTTTTCGGCGGTATCAAATGCGGGCGGCGAGGCTGTGATGACCTCTGCCGGGCACTTGTCCGGCAGTGATCGGATCGCCGAGGTCGCAGAAACGCTTCCCGAAAACTCGATCATTGTGAACGTTCAGGGTGATGAGCCGCTAATTTCGCCGAAGACCATAGACCGGGCCGTAGAGCGAATGCGGTCGGGTGACGCGGACATGATCACAGTTTGTGAACCGGTGTCCAGCCTTTACGGCGAGCTTTTGAACTTTAATGTGGTCAAGGTTGTGATCTCAGAGGACGACCGGGCACTGTACTTCTCGCGTTCACCGATGCCCTTTCCCCGGGATGCATCATTGCGGTACGGCGGCGATCCGAATCGAGCCCTCGAGCAGGAACCCGAGTTGTTTGACAACTTCAGAAAACACACCGGGCTTTATGTTTACAGCCGCGATTTTCTTTTGAGGTTTACCAAACTGCCGCAGACGCGGCTTGAAAAATTCGAATCGCTCGAGCAGCTAAGAGCTCTCGAGAACGGCGCAGTGATCAGGGTGGTCGATGCGGCCGGTCCGTCGATAGGTGTCGATACAGTTGAGGACCTCGACCGCGTTCGGCTGAAGATCGAGTTCCCCGGCCTAAGGCTTCGTCGGGGAATGGCCGAGGACATTCCCGCGATATCTGAGGCGTTCATCCGGTCGGTGAGCGGTTCGTATAGAGGAGTTCTATCGGACGAATACCTTAACCGCTTAACCGTCGAGGAGAGTTCAAAAGTGTTTTCGACGCGCCGAACGGAGAATGAAGGTTCTTACGAATTGCTGATTGCGGAAGATCCGTCCGGACAGGTTGCGGGCTTTATCGATCACGCAAGAAAGCCATTGGGGAATACTGACCACGAAGGATATATCTTCTCGTTTTACGTAATTCCCGAATTTCAAAGACTTGGCCTTGGCGGCATCATTTTCCGAGATTGTTTGAGGCGAATGCGTGCCGACGGCTACAGCTCAGCCTGTCTGGATGCGTTCGAGGCAAGTCCGTTCAGGGCATTTTACGAGAAGATGGACGGAAAGGTTGTAGGTATCGGAAGCCATGATAACAACAGCAGTGCTCATCCGACCGTTATCTATCGCTGGGAGGACCTTTCCGCGATATGAGCGACTGGATCGGCCTCGGATTCTTTGTACTCTTGATCCTTGGCTTCGGGGTGGGACTGAAGATCTTGTCTAAACCGCAAACGCGTACGGCGGAAGAGTTTGAACGAAATGCGGCCGAGGGAACGACGATGCTCGGTGCATCTATGAACGCCCTGCAGGAACTGATGGATCCGCAAACAGCGAAATCGAAGGAAGTGATAACGCAGATGAAGGAAGGTCGTTATCAGAGAAAGAAGCGAGAGGGTAAGACCGGCGGCGAGATCGATAGCTGATCAAAATACTTTGGGATAGTACGATGGAGATGAATATGACCAAATACATTTTCGTAACAGGCGGCGTAGTTTCAAGCCTTGGCAAGGGACTAGCGGCGAGCTCTATAGGATGCCTGCTCGAGGCACGCGGACTTACTGTCCAGATGATGAAGCTCGATCCGTATATTAACGTCGATCCGGGTACGATGTCGCCGTTCCAGCACGGTGAGGTATTCGTTACCGACGACGGTGCGGAGACCGATCTCGATCTGGGCCATTACGAGCGATTTACCAACGCCAAACTCTCTCAGGCGAATAACTGGACAAGCGGTCGCATCTACCTTTCAGTCATCGAAAAGGAGCGTCGGGGCGACTACCTCGGCAAGACCATCCAGGTCATACCGCACATCACAGATGAGATCAAGGCCGCGGTTCGAACCGTGGCGGATACGCATAAGCCGGATGTACTTATTGTAGAGATCGGCGGCACCGTAGGTGACATTGAATCGTTGCCGTTCATGGAAGCCATTCGTCAGATGGGCAACGAAGAGGGGCGAAACAACGCGATATTCATTCACGTTACGTTGGTACCTTTCATTGCGGCTGCCGGCGAACTTAAGACCAAGCCGACCCAGCACAGTGTTCGCGAGCTTCGCGAGATCGGTATTGCCCCGGATATTCTGCTTTGTCGTTCGGACCGTCCGCTGCCGGCGGACCTTAGGAAGAAGATCGCACTATTCTGTAACGTTGGCGAGAACGCAGTGATCTCAGCCCTGGATGTGCCGACCATTTATGAGGTCCCGCTGGCTTTCCACGAACAGGGCTTGGACGACCTGATCGTGACCGACCTGCACCTAAAGGAACAATTTCCCAACGCTGATCTTCGTCGATGGCGCGATCTGGTCGCGACCATTAAAGAGCCGACCGGAGGTACGGTCAGGATCGCGATCGTCGGCAAGTATGTCGAACTTGAGGATTCGTACAAGTCGCTTCGAGAGGCACTGACCCATGCCGGCGTCGCAAACGACCTTCGAGTGAATGTGACCTGGATCGAATCGGAGAATCTGGTCAAAGACGATTACGAGAACGAGCTGCAGGATTATGACGCGATCCTTGTTCCCGGAGGCTTTGGGAAACGAGGTATCTCTGGAATGCTCCGGGCGATCAAGTATGCCCGAAAATCGGGAACGCCTTATTTCGGGATCTGCCTCGGAATGCAGACCGCGTGCATCGAATTTGCTCGAAACGTTTGCGGCCTGCGTGATGCTGATTCGACCGAGTTCAACGAAGAGACACCATTTCCCGTGATCTTCAAACTTCGCGACCTGGTCGATGTCGAAGAGTACGGCGGCACCATGAGACTCGGTGAATGGGCATGTGACCTTAAGGAGGACTCGCTTGCCCGCGAGATCTACCACGGAGCCGAGCAGATCGGCGAGCGTCACCGGCACAGGTACGAGTTCAACCCCGAGTACCGCGA
>CAZJFB010000089.1:9830-14629 GCA_964545145.1 uncultured Chloracidobacterium sp.
CATGTTGAGATCTCGGGTCACGAGTGAGCCCGGCGTCAGCGGGTCCAGAAGGCAATGAGACGTGAGCTTATTCCGTTTTTCTTGCCCTTTGTATTCGTGTGAATCCTGTTAGAATTTTCTTGTGACGAATATAGTTACATTTTCTGTCGGTGACGTCGAATTCGGCGGCGGCGAGCTTTCGTTTCTTCTCGGTCCGTGTGTAGTTGAGTCGATCGATCACGCGATGGCCATGGCATCGGCGATCAAAGAGATCTGCGCACGTGCCGGGGTCGGGTTTGTTTACAAATCGTCATTCGATAAGGCGAACAGAAGTTCGATCGATAGCTTTCGCGGCGACGGAATGGAATTTGGCCTTAGCGTTCTGGCACAGGTCAAGGAGAAGCTGAATGTCCCAATAATTACTGACATTCACGAACCATGGCAGGCGGCTAGCGCCGCAGAGGTCGCGGACATCCTCCAGATACCGGCCTTCCTTTGCCGTCAGACGGACCTTCTGGTCGCGGCGGCAGAGACGGGAAAGGCCGTGAATGTCAAGAAGGGACAATTCCTGTCTCCGTGGGACGCTAAGAATATCGTTGAGAAACTAAGAACAGCAGGCTGCGACAAAATACTGCTGACCGAACGCGGTGCTAGCTTTGGCTACAATAATCTGGTCGTTGATATGCGCTCGTTCCCGGTAATGAGGTCATTTGGCGTGCCGGTTGTCTTCGACGTAACGCACTCCCTTCAATTGCCGGGCGGATTAGGTAAGGCAACTGGCGGACAATCGGAGTACATCGAAAATTTTGCCCGGGCCGGCGTGGCGTGCGGGCTGGACGCCGTTTTTATGGAAGTGCACGACGATCCGTCACGAGCTCCCAGCGACGGGCCGAATCAACTTCCGCTTGGCCGGTTGGAAGGACTGCTCAGGAAGTTGAAGCAAATCCACGAGATCGTCAATGAATGAGGCCGTTTGTCTTGAAGCATCCGTATGAAGTGTCTACCTATAATCCTTACACTGATTGTCGCGGTGCTCGGTTGTGATATCTCGAGGTTTGTTTCGAACAGCCGCCAGGAAAACGTAAATGTCGCGACAAAGACGCCCGAGAAGCCGATCCCGGCAAGATCGCCGTCGCGCGAGGCAACGCCATCAACTCCTGCATTTCTTGCAACGCTTAAAAAGTCGGCAGGAAAATATCCCGGAGAGGTCAAACTTCTCAAGATACCTGAGTTACGGGACCGCGTTAAGAAACTGATGGGCAAAGACTTTGCCGATCTTGAAGCTCACTGGAATGTGGAATCGCCGATCGAGATAAGGAACGGCATTTTCAAAGCCAGTGCTTGCGAGGCCCACAATTGTGGGTCTAATACATACTTCATCTTTGTTGACATCAGCGACAACAATATCAACGTCTATCATATTGAGGATGGAGACACGAAAGACTACTTCGAATCGGGCAAGATCGACCTGCCAAGCGGATTCCTGGAGTTCTAGTGTCAAAAAGCGTTTCGATCGAGTTCGCCAATATTATCTATGAGATCAATTAGAACTGTACTTTTATGTCTGCTAACGGCCGGAGCGTTTTCTAGTGCCCACGGACAAGATCCGGTGAGAACGGCCCAGACCTGGAGCGTGCAGAAATACGACATTGAGGCGACCATGCCGGCTGATTCGTCGAGGGCAGTACCTGTGAAGGCCGTGCTTACGCTCAAAAATGTTTCCACGCGTCCGGCGTCAACGTTGACACTAAGGATCTCTCCTTCGGCGGATATCACGGCTGTAAGATTGAACGAGGCGGTTTCCGATTTCTCAAAGAACGAGGAAAAGATCAACTCTGCGACAAGCCTGCAGCGGATCGTGATCAGATTCGGATCGATAGCCCCGGGTGCTGTTGCTACGGCGGCTGTCGACTACAAGGTCAATATCAAAGATAATGGCGGCCTCATTTCGATGGCACCAAACGCTGCGCATTTCCTTCCGCTTTCCTTTTGGTACCCGACGCCTAACAGCTGGTTCTTTCCGCAAGGGGCCGATCGGGCACCCGTTCGGCTGAAAGTGAATTCTGCAGGGGGACTCGCAGTCGTTTCTTCCGGAAGCGAGACGGCCGGAGCGTTTGAGGATAAGCTGCTTTCGCAGCCTTTCTTTGTCAGCGGAAATTGGGACACGACAAATGTTAACGGTGTTTCTGTGATGATGCCTAAGGGAACCGGTCCTGAAGGACAAAAGAGAGGTGCGGAAATGGCAGCACTTTTCTCCGATGCACGCAGTTTCGTCGCAGGGGTGCTCGGGAATGGGCCTGACGCCCCGATGAGGATCGTCTCCAGTCGCCGCGGTGCGGGATTCGGTACCGGCGGTACTTTGATGGTCGACGAGGCTGTATTCAGGCGTTCCAAGGTTGATTCACTTACTGCAATGAACATTGCCGAAACGGCCGCCAGGCTGTGGCTCGGGAATTACATAGCGATCTCGGGTGAAGGATATGGTGTGATCAGCGAGGGACTGGTCAGGTACCTTGCGACCCAGTTCATCGAGAGCAAGTTCGGCAAGGACGTCGCCGATATAGAGCGGCTGAGGCAGAGAAATTCTTACGCGGCGGTCTCAAAGCGAGACGCACCGATGGCGAACGTCTCACCAATTGACGATTTCTATTATCCTGAGGTCGCCAACAAAGGTGCGATGGCTTGGCGGATGGTCGCTAAGAGACTTGGTGCTACCGAGTTTGCAAAGGTCCTGACCCAGAATTCCCAAGATCGTTCACTTGATCTGGCAGAGCTTAGGCTCGCATTGGTCGGCCAAAAGCCTTTGCTTGACCACTTCCTGGACCAGGTTACGGACATGAATCTGCTCGCCGGACTGCCGGTCGCAGGGGCCGGAGAAACAAAGGTCAACCTTCGGAACACTGGTTCAACTGATGTTACGGTCGATGTTGTGGCCACGACCGAGAGTGGTGAACGCCTTACCACGTCCGCAACATTGCGTCCGACCAGCTTTGGCGAGGCCGTATTTAAGACCAATGCAAAGGTTGTGAGAGTTGAGATCGACGGCGACAAGCTCTTTCCACAGGTTGACTATTCGGATGACGTTGCTCCGCGAGAGACAACCGATAGTGATCCGCTACTGGCCGTAAAACGATCGTATGACAAACAAGAATATGCCAAAGCGGAAGCCCTCGCACGGGTTTTGCTTCGTGACCTGCCGAGATTCGATGACCTGAGGATCTATCTGGGACGGTCTTTGCTCGCACAGAACAAGCTCGCCGAGGCTGACAGGGAGTTCAGATCCGTTCTCGACGAGAAATTGCCGACATCGAGGAGTTTGGCTTGGGGAAATGTCGGGCTGGCGGACGGCGCTCAGCGATCCGGACAGAACGACGCCGCGATCAAGTATGCAGAGACTGCGATATCGGCAGATGCTGAGTATGGAGCAAGTCTAGCGGCCCGTAATGTGCGTTCTAAGGCAGGATTTACTTCGCCGGTCGACCAGGCGGTCAAGGAGTTCTTTGCGGCGTTCGACAAGGCAGCAGCATCAAATCGGAAAACTGAGGTCGAGAGTTTCGTCCTGCCCGGCGAGGTGACAAAGTTCGCTAGTGGTGTTGCAGGTTCTACCGAACAGTGGCAAACGCAGATCCGTGCGGTGGACAAGATCGATGCGAACACTCTGCTGGTCGAGGCAAACATGACGATCAAGCTTCTTAATAAGGAAGCGGAGTCAGGTATCGCGGTCTATCGCCTGACCAGGACCGGTAATTCATGGAAACTGAGTGCCGTCGAGATGTTCGAGGTAAGATAGGATGGCTCCCAGGAAAATTACTGCGAAGGTGGTCGAGCGTGCCCGAAGAGTAAAGCTGTTGTTGTTGGACTGCGACGGTGTCCTGACAGACGGGAGGTTGTATTATGGCCCTGAGGGGGAAGTCCTAAAGGTCTTTCATGTTCGTGATGGGCAGGGACTAGTGAATTGGCATAGCAGTGGTTTTAGGTCGGGCATAATCTCCGGCCGAAATTCACCGTCCGTCAAGGTGAGAGCACGAGAGCTTGGCATCGAATTCGTTTTTCAGGGAAGAAAAGAAAAGGTCTCCGCGTTAAGGGACCTGGTGTCGATTTCTGGAGTGGAGAATGACGAAATCGCATATGTTGGCGACGATTCGCCCGATGCCGATGTATTCCCATTCGTGGGTTTTGCGGCTGCCGTCGCGGACGCACATCCGTCAGCCCGGGACAAAGCTCACTTTGTAACGAAAGCAAACGGCGGCTTCGGGGCTGTCAGAGAAGTGATCGATCTGTTGCTCGACGCAAAAAAATGATTGACGCCGGGAAAGGATCCTGTGATATTATTCTCCGGAAAGCGGGTGTAACTCAATGGTAGAGTGTCAGCTTCCCAAGCTGAAAGTTGCGGGTTCGATCCCCGTCACCCGCTCCATTTAGCGGCTTTTCTAAGTAAATTTAACAAAATCGAAAAAATGGCTTATGCCCAGTTGACAAATCGATGGGCATCGAGGAATATTGTTGATTGCCGCTGAGTTCGATATTTACGGACTTTTGAAAAAAAGATTGAAAAATGTCATTTGGCGGTTGACATACAGAATCGCTTCTGTATAATCAGTAATTTCGCCTCGACGGAGTAGGTTGAGGTTGTGAAGTTGATATTTGAAAACTAGATATGCGTGTCCATGTGTTAATTCGTATAGAACAACACGGTTATCGGAACTCACGTTTCGCATAACCAAATCCGTCAGATTTCGATCTGACAAAAAATGAACTAGGAAACTAACGAGAGTTTGATCCTGGCTCAGAATCAACGCTGGCGGCGTGCCTCAGACATG
>CAZJFB010000090.1:0-14600 GCA_964545145.1 uncultured Chloracidobacterium sp.
AAAGGGCAATGTGATCATCGGGCCGGGGCGTTAAGCCCGGGCCCGATGACCGTAGTTAAGCCGAATGTCAGCTCTCGAGGACGCTTTCCTGCTGTCTGGAGCGCGGAAAAAGGAGCGACAGCGTTATCGACAGCGATATCACCGTGACGATGAACGCCAGCGAATACGAGATCGGGAATTTGCCGCCGAAAAGGTCGTTCAGCCAGACCATCTTGAGCCCGACGAAGACCAGCACGACCGCGAGGCCGTATTTCAGCAGGTAAAACTTGTCGATCACGCCGGCCAGCATGAAGTACAGCGAACGAAGGCCGAGGATGGCGAAAATGTTCGACGTAAATACGATAAATGGCTCGCTCGTCACCGCAAAGATCGCAGGCACGCTGTCCACGGCGAAGATGATGTCCGTCGCCTCAAGGAACAATAGTGCGATAAAAAGAGGCGTTGCGTGCCAACGGCCGGAGATCTTGAGGAAGAAGCTCTTGCCGTCGATCTTGTTGGTGACGGGCATGAAGCGTCGAAATATCCTAATAAGGAGGTTCTTCTCCGGCTCGATCTCTTCCGAGCTTGAGAACATCATTTTGATGCCGGTTATGATCAGGAATCCGCCAAACAGATAGATGATCCAGTGAAACTGCATCAGGGCGGAGCCCAGCGCGATAAAGATCGCCCTGAAGACCAGCGCACCGAGGATCCCGTAGAACAGCACTCGGTGTTTGTATTTGGCAGGTATGCCAAAATAGCTGAACACCAGCACGAAAATGAAGATGTTATCGACCGACAGCGAATATTCGAGCACGTAGCCGGTCAGGAATTCGAGCGTTGAGGTCTGAGCGACGGCGGCTCCGAATTTCGACAACGTGTACCAATAGAATCCGCCCGCGAAGACGAGTGCGAGAGCGACCCAGATCACGCTCCAGACGGTCGCTTCCTTAAAGGAAACGACGTGTTCCTTTCGGTTAAATACGCCGAGGTCGAGGGCCAGCATTGCCAGCACAAAGACTAGAAAGCCGGCGTAGAACATCCAGTATTCTGCAAAAGGGAAGAGGCTCATTGTTAATTTCTCCTGTAGCTGTCGTCACCGGCTGTCGCGGCGGCAAATGTGGTTTGATCTATTTCTGCCCGGCTGCGGTCCACCGCGCCGGCAAGAAGGCGGGCAATGTGCTTTACCGCGGCGATCTCTTCGGCACAGATGCGGTGACCGCCTGAGGGCGAAGCGCTGTTCCCGCCTGACGCCTCGGCGACCATTGTGCATTTAGAAATGAGGCCATACTTCTCGTCGGCGCGGCGGTCATCGTCGAGCAGTTCGAACTCCTGACGAAGTTTTTGCAGCGAGGCTGTGATGAATTCGTCATCCGGGCTCAACTCGAGCCATTTCATCAATTGCTCGAGATTCTCGTCTGTCGGCTCGATGCCGAGATCGATAAGCGAGTCGAAGATGATACGGCGTTCGCGCTTGGTTATTCTGCCGTCAGCCCATGCGACCTTTATCAGTGGAAGCAGCTTGATGATGTCGTTGAAGTCGCCCGGGCCGTTGAACTCTCTGTCGAACAAGGCGGTTCCCTGAACGGCGGACTGGAGCCTGGCGATGCGCTCCTCGGTCTCTTCTATCTTGGACCTTTCATCATCCCCGATGTCGTAACCTCGCCACAGCCCGTATACACGCTTTTGCCCGAGCCGGGCCACGTATCTCGTCTGCTCCAGCAGGAGAGAGGAGGCCGAGATGGTATTGCTCAGCGGAAGGAACGCCAGCAGCGTATAGATATCGTCCCACCAACCCTCGATCTCGGCGCTCGTCGGACGTGTCGTAAGGCGGTCCATGATCTCGAGAAAGTCGATATCATTTTCGAGCAGACCGTAGATCTCAGCGGCCTTTAGGATCGCGTTCTGCTCGGCCCGGCCCACGCGGCCGTCGATCCACGCCATCTCGATAAGCGGCGTGAGCATGAGGGTTAAGACGCTGTTTGACGGCCGGTCTTCGTTCCGTATGAGCTCGAGTATGCGGGCTGTGTCGGTCTCAAAATCCGCCTCAAGCCGTTTTTGCAGCCTGTATTCAGCGATGCCTTCCATGAGAAATTTGTTCATTCGCAGTCTCCGTTTAGTTGATTTATGAGCCTGCAAAAAGAAAAGAGACCTTTTGCAGACTTGGTAGTCGCAAAAGGTCTCGAAATTTCCCAACGCACCGGATCGTCCTTGCGCATGGACGAACGTATTGACGATGACGAAGGACCTCTGTTCACACAGAGGCATCTACTCCCCCAGAGCAAATTGTCAAAGGGCAATATACGGAAACCTGATAATTATGTCAAGTATTCGATCGCAAATTGGCAACTTTATTTTAGTAGGGATGATAACGGCCTGTGATCAAATGCATTTACCATTTCGGGCAAAATGCTGTAATCTTTTGTCCTTTGGACTTTGAACTGGTCCTGCCGGAGCCATTTGCGCAAATACGTCAAATTCATAATCCTTCTGCTCTTTACGATAGCCATATTCTGGTTCTTCGGCAGGAATCTCGATTGGCAGGCGGTGCGCTCCAGCCTGGCAAAGGCGAATCTCTTCTATCTTGGATTGGCTGTACTGGCGATCTCGCTTGGCTATTTTCTTCGCGCTGTCAGGTGGAAAGTGCTGCTCGCCCCGATCACCGAATCGAGCCTGCGAGAATTATTCGCGACAACGACGGTAGGATTTACGGCGATCTTCCTCATTGGGCGTATGGGCGAGATCGTCAGGCCGATGTGGCTGCCGATGCGGGACCGCCGCGTACGGCCGAGCGCCGCCCTGGTAACGCTCGGGCTGGAACGCGTATTCGACCTGGCGGCACTTGTCTGCTTTTTCGCAGTTAACCTGCTTTGGTTCACGCCGCAGCCAGGGCGGGAAAAGGAATTTGAGTATGTCGAGTGGGTCGGCTGGCTGATGGTCGCCGGCGTGATCGTCGGTTTTGTCGGCTTGATCGTTTTCCAGCGGATCTCGGGCCGGGTGATCAACTGGACCGAGAGAGTGACTTCGCGTCGATGGATACCGGTGCGGCTGCAGAAGATCATTCTGAGCGTGCTCAGGCAGCTTGCGTCGGCGCTTGCGATATTGAGGGACTGGCGGCAGACCTTTTGGGTGTCATTTTGGACGCTGACGCTGTGGTTCGCTATCTCGGTGCCGACGTGGCTGGTGCTCATCGCCTTTGACGTGTCCTTCACGTTCAGCGACTCGCTATTTATTATGGGATTTGCGACCGTTAGCTCGGTCGTGCCGACGCCGGGCGGAGCTGCCGGAGCCTTTCATACCGCGACGGCGGGCAGTATCATCTTCCTGCGTAATTGGATGAAGGCGGAGGACGCCGCGGCAATTTCGATCGCAATGCACCTCGTCTATTTTGCACCGGCGATCTTTTTCGGTTTATATTACTTCTTCCACGGCGATATCAGTATCGAAAGGTTTCGCAGCCTGCTCTCGAGCGAGAACGCAGAGCGCGAGATCGAGACGGATTCGCCGGACTTTGTGCCCGAGAAATAAAAATGCGCTGTCCGTTTTGTTCACATCTGGAAGATAAGGTCGTAGATTCGCGCGAGGCGAAGGACGGCGATTCGATCCGCCGCCGGCGTGAATGCCTGGGCTGCGGGCGACGCTTTACATCGTACGAACGCATCGACGAGATACCGTACATGGTCGTCAAGAAGGACGGCAAGCGTGAACACTTCTACAGAGACAAGGTGCTCGCGGGCCTGCTTCGCGCTTCTGAAAAGCGGCCGATCTCGACCGTCCAACTCGAAAAGATCGCCGACGAGGTCGAACGCAACGTAATGGAATCGCTCGACCGTGAGCTTCCGACCAGCGAGATCGGCAAGATAATCATGCGCCGCCTCAAAGCCCTCGACAAGGTAGCCTATGTTCGATTTGCGTCAGTGTATCTCGAATTTGCGGACGTGTCGGAATTTATGAGCGAACTGAAGGTGCTCGTAGGCTCTCGCACCAATGCTGCCGAAGCGGCAAAGAAGAAAAAGAAGAAGTAACCTCAAATTTACACACATTAACACAGCTGGTAGAGGACCTAAATGGCTTTCACTCGCTACCCATGTTTATGTGCGTACAATTGAATCCTTTGCCCTTTCCCCACCATTCTCTTACCATAGAAGATATATGGTCGATCTTGACGAATTCCCGGTGGCCTTAGCCGAAACAGACGCTATCGAGCCGATGGTGCAGATCCCGGCAGAGCTGCCGGTGCTGCCGCTGCGCGACATTGTTATCTATCCGTTCATGATCGTGCCGCTTTTCGTTTCGCGTGACCGCTCGATCCGTGCTGTCGAAGAGGCTCTCAACAAGGACCGCATGATCCTGCTCGTCTCGCAAAAGGACGTCAATAAGGAAGAGCCCGAGCAGGAAGATCTTTACACCGTCGGTACCGTAGCCATCATCATGCGAATGCTCAAGCTGCCGGACGGCCGCATACGCATTCTCATACAGGGGCTTTCGCGGTGCCGCGTCGATAAGGTGGTCGGCAGCGGCCAGTATGTTGTTTCCAACGTGACGCCGATCAGTGAACCGATGGGTACCGAGAATACGCTCGAGGTCGAGGCACTTGTCCGAAACGTTCGCGGTTCGATGGACCGTGCCGCCGGCCTGGGCAAGAACATCTCGCCTGAGGTGCTCGCGATCATTGCCAACCTTGACGACGCAGGCCGATTGGCCGACCTTGCCGCGTCGAATCTCGAGCTTAAGGTCGAGGACGCCCAATCGGTTCTTGATATCGAGAACCCGATCGCCCGGCTGCGACGCGTGAACGACCTGCTCAGTAAGGAGATCGACGTCCTTACCGTCCAACAGGAGATCAACGCCCAGGCTCGCTCCGACATCGACCGGTCGCAGCGCGAATATTTCCTGCGGCAGCAATTGAAGGCCATCCAATCAGAACTCGGCGAGGGAAATGAGCTTTACGAGGAGATCGAGCAGTATCGCGACAAGATCCTCAAGTCAAAAATGCCGGAAAATGCTGAAGAGGAAGCGCTTAGGCAACTGAAGAAGCTCGAGCGCATGCATCCCGACACGGCAGAGACGGCGACATTGCGCAATTGGCTGGACATCATGACCGACCTGCCGTGGTCAAAGGCGTCTAAGGACAATCTCGACCTTCAAAAGGCGGAACGCATTCTCGATCAGGACCATTACGGCCTGGAACGCGTTAAGGAACGGATCGTCGAATCGCTCGCGGTCCGCAAGCTTCGCGAAAAGCCGAAGGGCTCGATCCTTTGCCTTGTCGGCCCTCCGGGCGTAGGAAAAACGTCGCTGGGCCGTTCGGTCGCGCGTGCGTTGAACCGCAAATTCGTACGTCTTAGCCTTGGCGGACTTCATGACGAGGCCGAGATCCGCGGTCACCGGCGGACATACGTCGGAGCGATGCCAGGCCGTATCATTCAGGCGATCCAACAGGCAGGGACCAATAATCCTCTGATCATGCTGGATGAGATCGACAAGGTCGGTGCCGATTTTCGCGGCGACCCGTCGAGCGCACTTCTCGAGGTGCTCGATCCGGAGCAAAACTCGACATTTCGCGACAATTATCTGGGCGTGACGTTCGACCTTTCGAACGTGATGTTCATGACGACGGCGAACGTGCTCGACACCGTGCAGCCCGCGCTCCGCGACCGTATGGAGATCATCTCGCTCTCGGGCTACACCGAGGAGGAAAAGATCGAGATCGCCCGGCGTCATGTGATACCAAAGCAGGTCGAGGAGAACGGCCTTGCTAAAAACGACGTAAAGTTTGACCGCAAAGCACTTGCGAAAATGGTCAGCGAGTACACGCAGGAGGCCGGGCTTCGCCAGCTTGAACGCGAGATCGGCAAGGTCTGCCGCAAGGTCGCTCGTGCCAAGGCCGAGTCGAACGGCGATCACAAGCCGATCAAGGTGACCGCCGACAACCTTAGGGATTTCCTGCGTGTGCCGAAGATCCACAACGAAGGCGCACTGAAGAAGGACGAGATCGGGACCGTCACGGGCCTGGCTTGGACCGCGGTCGGCGGCGACATCCTGTTCATCGAGGCCCTCAAGACAAAAGGCAAGGGCAAACTGCAGCTTACGGGCCAGCTCGGTGAGGTGATGCAGGAATCCGCTCAGGCGGCGTACACATATGCCAAGGCACGTGCGAAGGACCTCGGCATTGACGAGGAAGTGCTTGAGAACCACGACATTCACATTCATCTGCCGGAAGGTGCGATCCCGAAGGACGGCCCGAGCGCGGGCGTCGGAATGGCGACGGCGATGGTCTCGGTTCTCGCCCAGCGGCCTGTGCGAAAGGATGTCGCGATGACAGGCGAGATCACGCTGCGCGGCAACGTCCTGCCGATCGGCGGAGTTAAGGAAAAGCTGCTTGCGGCCCGGCGTGCCAAGCTCAAGACGGTGATACTGCCGGCGGCGAATGAGCGAGATCTTGAGGACCTTCCGCAGGAAGTTAGGGACGATTTGAAGTTTATATTTGTGGAAAACGTGCGGCAGGTATTCGATGCCGCATTGCGGGAGCCAAAGCTAACCGCTGAAAAGGCAAAGGTTAAAGCCTCAAAGGCGTAGGACGAGAAAATGGCGATCGCGCATCTCCTTATTTTCATTGGAGTTGCGGCGTTGACCCGGGCGAGATCGAAATGGTATCCTTGAAAAGATAGAATGCCGTTTATTCTGCTCAATCTGAGTAGGGTGGAACTTTATCCCGTTTACGGCGTTAGATTTACTTGATGAAATTAAGCATTTATAGATCTTTAGCAGTAACAATTCTTTCGATCGCAGGCCTTGTGTCCGGTATTTCGGCACAGGTCGCCAGTTCGCGCTCTGACAATTCGACCTCGACCCCCGAGGTCGCTCGAGCACAGGACGCGGTAAACAAGGTCCTTGCAGATTCCGGGGCAGCTTTTAAGGAAGGCTTGACCGCCTACATGGGCGACGATCGTGCGGTTGCCGGTGAGAGGTTCAATAGGTCGATCGAGGTCTTCCTGTTCTCAACGCTCAACATCCAGCGGGAAACAAAGCTCCAGAATTGCTACAACCAGTTGATCGAGACGATCTACCGCATTGAGTTTCCGTCAGAAACACAACTGCCGCAGGTCCGAAGCCTCGCACTTACCTGCAGCTGGAATATCGACAATACCGTTTCGGAAAATGTGGCTCGTCTGGCAAAGATCGCAACTTATAAAGGCATCGGCCCGGGAACTCCGGCAACCGAGGGACCTAGCGGCGTCGCCCAGACCACGGCTCCTAAGGTCGGTTTTGCGTCACAGGAATTTGAACCTTCGCCGCTCGACGAACTTTCCAAGCTTCAGCTGACCTCGGACGAACAGCAGATCGAGAACAATCCTGTTGCTGAGCAGCAGTATCAATACATTCAAGTCGCGGTGGCGAACAAATCCCTCGGATTTTCGTTCCAGGTCCACCCGATGATCCAGCAGTACATCAATTATTATCGCGGCCGCGGACGCCAGACGATGGAGGTCGGCCTCTACCGCTCGGGTATGTTCATGCGAATGGCACGCAGTATCTTCAAGGAAGAGGGCGTTCCTGAGAATGTCGCCTGGCTCGGCCAAGTTGAGAGTGCGTGGAAACCGGCGGCCCTTTCGTGGGCGGCTGCCTCCGGGCTTTGGCAGTTCATTCCGGGCACGGGTGCCCGTTACGGGCTTCGCCGGACGGCGTATGTTGACGAGCGAAATAGTTTTGACGAGGCCACACGGGCGTCGGCACGCTACCTGAAGTTCCTTTATAACCGCTACGGTAACTGGGAACTCGCCATCGCGGGATACAACTGCGGCGAGGGCAACGTTGATCGTGCTATCCGCCGTGCAGGTGTGAACAACTTCTGGGCAGCGTATCCGTATCTTCCGCAGGAAACGCGTAACTACGTTCCGAACATTCTGGCGACGATCCTGATCGCCAATAATCCGAATCAATTCGGTTTTGGCCACATTCGCCCTGCGGCTCCACTTCAGTACGATCGCATTCGGGTTCCGGCATCGACTAACCTCGGCCTTCTGGCACAGGCGGCCGACACCAGCGTGCAGTATCTTCGCTATTTGAATCCGCACCTTCGCAGCAATACGACGCCGCCTGAGCCGTACATTGTCAATGTACCGGCAGGCAAGGCGAATGAGGTCGTAGCTCTCTTCCGTAGGGTTCCTGCGACACAGATCAATAACAATAGCCTTGCAAATTCGTCCGCCGGCGAGACTTGGCAAAATATCTCCAATCGCACGGGCGTCAGCGTAGCTGACCTAATGGCCGCGAACCCGGGAATGACGGTCCCCCGCGGGAAAGTGTTTGTGCCGGTAACCGGCAATAACGTTGTCGCGACCAGCTATTCGCGTCCGACCAGTGCGGGTGCGGCGGCGATGGCCCAGAATGTCCGCGTCGTCAAAGCTAAGGCCGGTGATACGGTCGCAAAGCTTGCCGAACGAGAGAAGGCAAACGCGACCGAGATCGCTAAGTTCAACGGACTCCTCCCGACGTCGGTACTATCCGCGGGCCGTGAGATCCGGATACCTTCAAAGTAACTGTCGATCTTAATTATTTGGACTGAAGCCGGGAGATTATCCCGGCTTTTTTATTGTCAGCGAGACGCCTCTTGACAAGGAGAGTAATTGTAACTATACTTGTTACAGATATGGCGGCGAATAGTCAATTCTCGATGGCAGTGCATATCCTGACGATGCTAGCGACGGCGGGCGACGAGAACGTCAAGTCCGAATGCATAGCGGCGAGCGTTAACACTAATCCTGTGGTCATCAGACGCGTGCTGGGACAATTGAATGCCGCGGGACTGGTCGCGTCGCAGACCGGAGCGACAGGCGGAACGCGTCTCGCCCGCGAGCCAAAGGATATCAGCCTTTGCGAGATCTATAAGGCAGTTTCATGCGGCGAGGTCTTTGCGCTTCACGCGAAGGCGCCGAACCAGGATTGCCCGGTCGGCAAGAATATCGAGTCGGTGCTGTGTAATCTGCAGAAGGAGATCGATCAGACGGTCGGCGAGCGGCTGGGGCAATACACGCTGGCATGCATTATCGAAAAGGTTAGTGTTGCGCATGCCTGATTTTTTTTGAACTTATTTGTATCAAAAATAGTTACAGACGGCTTTCACATGGGGGTTGGAATAACATTAATAGCATTATGGCTGCCTCGCTTGCTAGAGGCGTTCAGGTTCACGACGAGGGTATTTGGGCTTTGAGGGGCAACGCGAAACAGCGAGGCGATGATGACTAATAAGTTTCACGAGATGGCGTTCACCAAATCCGTAAAGGCCGCACAAGAGCATTATGGATCGCGCCGCCATTACGCCAAATTCGAAGGCGAGCGGGCCGGCGCCGCTCGATTGTCTGAGGTGGAGGCGGAGTTCATCGAACAGATGGACGGCTTTTATATGGCTACTGTCAGCGAAACAGGACAGCCGTACATACAGTTTCGCGGCGGTGAACCGGGATTCCTGAAAGTAACCGATGACCGAACGCTCGGCTTTGCCGATTTTAGGGGAAATCTCCAGTACATCAGCATCGGAAATTTGAGTGCGAACGATAGAGCAGCACTCTTTCTGATGGATTACGCGAATCGGCGGCGGCTTAAGATCATGGCCCGTGTAGAGGTAAAAGAGGCGGCGGAAGTGCCGGACCTGATCGAGAGTCTTCGGGTTGACGGTTACGACGCAAAGATCGAGCGGGCACTCATCCTGCATGTCGAAGCGTTCGACTGGAACTGTCCACAGCATATTACGCCAAAATTTACGGCAGTTCAGGTTCACAATGTCGTCGGCTCGCTCAAGAGTCGGATCGAGGCACTGGAAAATGAGGTCCAACAACTAAGGGCGGAAAGAAAATGAGATACGAAACAAACAGTTCAATGAGTTACGCCGAATACAAGGAACTGATCGACCGTCTGGTCGCCGAGGGAAAGACGACCGGCCCGGTCCAGTCCGAAGTAAAGGCCGGGTTTACGCGGCTTAACCGGCAGCGTATCCGCCGTGTCGAAAAGACTGTCCGGATCACCGATGAGCTTAAAAGGCTCGTCCGCGGCATTCGACGCCCGATGACATGGCTCGTGGTTAGCGAGGCTTGGTGCGGTGACGCAGCTCAAAGTGTACCTGTGATCGAGAAGATCGCGGCGGAAAGCGATAAGATCGAGACGCGATATCTGCTAAGGGACGAGAACCTCGGCCTGCTCGAGGAATTGCTGGACAAAGCGGACCTGTCTATCCCGAAGGTTATCGCGATCGATAAGGGATCGTCAGAGGTCCTTGGAGTTTGGGGATCAAGGCCAGCCGCCGCACAGGAACAGTTTCTCAGCCTGAAGGCTGACGGCGTCGATAAGGACGTTATACTTGAAAAAATGCAGCGTTGGTACAACGCCGATAGCGGGCTAACTCTTCAAAGCGAGTTTGAAAAGCTGATCCCGGCATGGGACGGCCAATTGGCAGCGGCAGCTGCAAAATGAATACTGAATACTAAAACCGACAATTAGGAGATATCAATGAAGAAACTTTCGATAGCAGTGATCTCAGCCGCGCTTTTTGCGGCTTCGTGTGCCGACCCGGCAGCCAACAAGCCAAAGGCGGAAACCTCGGCTCCTTCGACGAACGCAGCCTCAAAGAATGAGGGAGCTAAGACCGATCCGGCGGCAAATAAGACAAGCGTGCTTTCGGGCTACAAGGCCGTAGGTACTGAACTCGCGATCACATCCGAGAACTCCAAGGTCGAGTTCACCGGCTCAAAGGTGACCGGCAAGCATGACGGCGGATTCAAGTCGATCAAAGGGATCATCGATCTGATCGGCGACAAGCCGGAAACGAGCCGTGTCATGGTTGATATCGACATGACATCGGTGTTTACGGACACCGACGGGCTGACCAAGCACCTGCAGACGGGCGATTTCTTTGAGGTCGCAAAATTCCCGAGCTCGTCTTTCGTCTCGACCAAGATCGAACCGGATTCGGCAAAGGGTGCGAACAGCTATAATGTGACGGGCGACCTTGAGATGCGTGGCGTCAAAAAGTCGGTCAAGTTCCCGGCGACCATCACTAACACTGCCGATGAGATCGCGGTCAAGGCTGAATTTGCGATCAACCGCAAAGATTTTGGTATCGTATATGCCGGAAAGGCGGACGACCTGATCCGTGATGACGTGGTGATCAGGCTCGATCTTAAGACGCCGAAGAAAAAATGAGAGCCTTTGAGATAAAGGAATTCGGGATAGAGAATCTCTCGCCGGCCGAGCTCGATGAGCCGACGCCCGCGGCTGGCGAGGTTCTCGTCCGTATTCGTGCGGTATCGCTCAACTATCGCGACGTGATGGTCGTAAGCGGTACGTACAATCCGAGAATGAAGCTGCCCGCGATACCGCTGTCGGACGCGGCCGGTGAGGTCGTTGCCGTCGGCGACGGAGTGTCGAAATGGCAGGTGGGCGACCGCGTGATGCCGATCTTTGCTCAGCGCTGGTTCGAGGGCGAACCGAGCGAGGAAAAGCGGCGGACGTCGCTCGGTGCCGGAGCCCAGTGGCAGGGCGTGCTGCGTGAATATGCTGCCTTTAGCGAGGACAGCCTGGTCGGGATACCCGAACATCTCTCATTCGAGGAAGCTGCGACGCTTCCATGTGCGGCACTGACTGCGTGGAACGCTCTTCACGTCTCAGGCAAGGTCAAGGCGGGAGATACCGTGCTCACGCTCGGCACGGGCGGCGTATCAGTGTTTGCCGTGCAGCTTGCGAAAATGGCGGGGGCTCGCGTGATCGCCACGTCGAGCAGCAGCGAGAAGCTTGAAAAGCTCAGGGCCCTCGGTGCGGATGAGACGATCAACTATCGTGAACGTGAGGATTGGGACAAAACGGTGCTCGATCTGACCGGTAAACGCGGCGTCGATCACGTGATCGAGGTCGGTGGTGCCGGCACGCTGCCGAGGTCGATCAACGCCGTACGGATCGCAGGCCATGTCGCGCTGATCGGAGCGTTAACGGGAGCGGTGAGCTTTGACCCGATCAGCGTTTTTATGAAGGCGATAAAGCTGCAGGGAATATTTGTCGGCTCTCGGGAGATGTTTGAGAATATGTGCCGCGCGGTCTTGGTCAACAAGCTCGAGCCGGTCGTGGACAGGATCTTTGAATTTGAAGAGGCGAACGATGCCCTCAGGTATATGCAAAGCGGCTCGCATTTTGGGAAAATAGTGGTCCGGGTTTGACTGAAAATATGATAAAGATCGGAATACTTGGTTCAGGTGGGGTTGCTCGGACGCTGGGTTCGGGCTATTTGGCAAAGGGACACGAGGTAATGCTCGGTTCGCGTGACGTCGCGAAGATCGCAGATTGGACGGCTGAAGGTGGCGAACGGGCAACCGCTGGGAGTTTTGCCGACGCGGCCGCGTTCGGCGAGATCGTTTTCCTTAGTGTTTCCGCAAGCGCGATCGCATCGGTCATCGATCTCGCAGGTAAAGAGAATTTGAGCGGCAAGACGGTCATAGACCTGACGAATCCGATGGATTTTTCTGACGGCGTCCCGCCGAAGTTCACGGCGACGGTGGGGAATTCGCTCGGCGAGATCGTGCAGCGTTTGCTGCCCGAGTCGAACGTGGTGAAGGCCTTCAACTCGATCGGGGTGGCCGTGATGACCGACCCGCTCTTCAACGGCGAGGCTGCGACGCACTTTATTGCCGGCGAGAACGAGGATGCGAAGGCCGAAGCGGCGGAACTTATCAGGGAATTCGGCTGGGAGGTCGAGGACGTAGGTGGTATCGAGCAGTCGTTCTTTCTCGAGGCACTGGCGTCGCTGTGGGTCAACCACGCCTTCAAGTCGGGGAACTGGAATCAGGCGTTCAAGCTTTTGAGCCGCTAGCGGCCCGCGAAGGAAAGACATTTATTCGCAAGTTGGATAATATTAAGAGAAAGCAATTATCAATCTAGGAGACAGAAATGGGACATTTTGCAAATGAGATCACGGATTCTAACTTTCAATCAGACGTACTGGGCTCGGACAAGCCAGTGCTGGTCGATTTTTGGGCTGAATGGTGCGGGCCGTGCCGCATGATCGCCCCGACGGTCGAGGCGATCGCCGAAGAGTATCAGGGCAAGGCGAGCGTTTACAAGATGAATGTGGACGAGAATATGAACGTTCCGCAGCAGTTCGGCATTCGCGGCATCCCGACGCTGATCCTTTTTAAGGGCGGCCAGGAGCAGGAAAGGATCGTGGGTGCGGTCACGCGTGAGGCGATCGCTCGAGTGATCGATAAGTACGTTTAGTTCTTTGAGATAAATTCAGAATGAAAAGGCCGGGCGATGAGCCCGGCCTTTTGTTGTCTGGTGTGCGATCAAGATCAATGAAGGTCAAAGATCGACGGGAAGTCACTGGACAGGCCCCATCGCTGGAACCGGAATCCGCCTGACGAGGCAACTACGTAGAACGTGGAGTTGCCGGACGAACGCCAAATGGCAATGTCAGTCTTTCCGTCGCCGTCATAGTCACCCTGAGCCTCGATGTCGCCGGTTGCCAGTGCTCCCCACGGAACACGAGTATCGGTACCGCCGCCGCTCGGGCGATAGTACCAAACGATCTGTCCACCCTCGATACGAGTGACCGCGAAATCGGTCTTACCGTCGCCATCGTAGTCGCCGGGAACGATAGCATCACCACTGGCGCCCGCCAAACCGAACGGCGTGTACGAGACATTGCCTGAGGCAGTGTAAACGATGAAAACGTTGGCACCGCTGAAGTTGCGGGTCACGCAAAGGTCGGCCCGGCCGTCCCCGTCAAAGTCGCCCGCTGAAGCAAGATCGCTGCCGAGTCCCCAAGGCTGCACGACCTGGGTATTGGCGAGCGGCCCGCTGGTCGGAATGGTCCAGAAGAAGCTCTGTGCTCCGGCGGTTGCACCGGGACGGTAGATCGCGGCATCCGCTTTTCCGTCGCCTGAGTAGTCGCCTACGATCGTCGGATCGTCGCCCGGCAGGCCAAAGTTGATCTGCTGGAGCGTGCCGCTGCTGCTGCGAAGGATAAAGAAGCCCGGCGTGCCGGATTGACGCCAGAACGCGATATCGGTCTTGCCGTCGCCGTCAAAGTCCGCGGGGGTAGCTGTATCGCTATTGAGGCCCCACTGATTGACCGTTGATGGGTCGGTAGCTGTACCCTGGTTCAAACTGGTATACCAAGTCGCCTGGCCGGCTCCGCCGCCGGCACCCGGACGGATGATACCGTAATCGGAATCGCCGTCGCCATCCGTGTCGAAACGCGGTTTAGCTACGGTGATCTGGCCGCGGATCTCGCCGCCGCTGTTATTTACCGTGTGAACGTTGAAATAGAGCAACCCGGCCTTGAGATCAGCTACATTTTGCGGTGTGACCGCGAAGTTTACGTCAACGACCGATCCGCTGGTTACTCCAACCGTTGGATTCATGTTGAAAAGGACCGGGCCATTCGTGCCCGCTGCCGCCGGGCCGTGGATATGTGCCGCCGTGATATTGCTCGAAAGGTTGTTGTAATAGAGCGAAGCGGTGATCTGAGTCTCCGCCGCGTTGAGGATCACTCGTCCAAATCCCGTCGCAGTCGAAGCATTGGGAGGAACCTCGTTGGACGAAAGTAAGTTGGTCTTGAAGAGCTTAGGACCAAC